>NZ_LR134263.1:0-310906 GCF_900636325.1 Staphylococcus delphini | reverse complement strand
CTGTGCGCAGTGCTGGAATGCCTTTCGTAACATCGACTTCATACGTGTCATCATGATAAGGCCCCGCTGTATCATACACAACGAAAGGTTCATTTTCCGTTGTCCCTTGTTCAGTTACCGTTTCAGACAATGCGATTTGGCGAAACGGGACTTGGATATCCACATCCTCGCCTTGTTTAAAAATACGTTGACTCGCCGGAAAATTTTTCTTCAATTCAATTTGTTCTTGTTTCATTCAATAACCCCCTCTGACTTCACTAAGAGGCATTAACAACACTGAAAATAATAGGCAAAATAAAAACGCACTCAGAATAATTCTAAAGTGCGTACGAAAACGAACGAATTTATTAAAGTGCGTCAAAAGTGAGCCGAAATCATGTATGTGGCATCACGACACGATTCCGCCTGACAAGTGAACACCAGTCAGTCATGAAGGTTTCGTTTGCTTCCCTACGCTAGTATGATCTAGATCAGGTTCAAAGGGTTGAGGCGTTCACCTCTTTCAGCGCATTAATGGCACCCCTAGCAAGTTCCATATTTAAGTTTTACAACAGTATCGTATCACTAAAAATGTAAAATGACAATTACTATCATAAAATTGATTTAATTGTTTTATTTTTGTCATTTGGTTCATTTAGAGATTGTACTTTACTAAACAAACGAGAGGATGGGATATTATGTTTTCCCTTCTTCTACTACTTATCAGGTTATGATTGAATTATAATTATAAAACAGGTAAAAAATGATGATCAATGGGACTTTAAAAGTTGATGCTATTGATTTTTTTGATTTCATAAACTTGCCCTCAGTTTCCTATGTTTGACTGACGATTGCCCAGAAGGCTGAAACTCCTGAGGGGATACGTGCATAATGCTGACAGTCGCCTCTTTACTTTATTGGTGGGAGGTGTTTAACGCAGTAGCTGTCTGACTTCTCAATGCGCTCGCTTTTGAGAAGTCTAGTCAGCCTTGCGGGGGCAGAACGACGAAATCTTTGTTACACATGAGATTTCTGTACTGCTCCCAAAATCCACAATGAATGGGTGCGCTGGGAATCAATTTTGCTCATCGCTCGGTTCTGCTCAAATCCTAAGCGCTTTTGTCACAACCTCCCCTAAGAACGCGAAGCCATGAAGGCAATCAAAAACTACAAATCATAGGGAGGGCAAGTTAAACAAAATAATGTATCAATAGCATTCAATTCTTTTTATCTCCATCCCCTTACTTTTCACTTAGGTTTACAAAATAGGCGATAATAATTTTGCGATAGACTGCTTGAATTTCACCCAATTTGAGCGGGCGGCATAACGTTCTGGTGTCAGTTTTTGCGACACTTTTAAATCTTCTTTAAATGCTTCAATTAATGTTTGCGCAATCTCTTCGTTATACATAATCGCATTGACTTCAAAGTTCAATTTAAAGCTCCGTTCGTCCATATTCGCTGAACCGACCGATGCGACTTCACCATCAATGACCATCATTTTAGAGTGAATAAAGCCATTTTCATACGTGTACACGTTAACACCATCTTTCATCAGTTGTGCGACTGTCGTTAATGTCGCCCAGTGCACAAACGGCTGATCTGGCTTGTTAGGAACGATGAGATGAATGTCTACACCTGCTTTAGCGGCAATACGTAAGGCGTTCACATAACCAATGTCTGGCACGAAATAAGGTGAATGCATATAAATCGTGGACTTTGCATTCATAATCATTTTCAAATAAGCAAATTCCAGTTGTGGCCATTCGCGATCCGGTCCACTTAACCCGAGTTGTAATGCAACATTGCCGTCTTTCCGCGCATTTTTCGGGAAATAGCGTGAAATGTATTTCAACTGTTGGTCTTCATCGACTTGCGAGTTCCAATCGTGAATAAAGCTTAATTGTAATGCATCTACACCATCACCTTGAATGCGCAAATGGGTATCACGCCAGTAGCCCATTTTTTGATCTAAACCGAGATATTCATCGCCGACATTAAAGCCACCGACATACCCAATATCGCCATCAATCACAACATTTTTACGGTGGTTCCGGTTGTTCACACGGAAATTGATAAATGGAATGATTTTCGCATGGAAAAAGGCTTCCACTTCCACACCTGCATCGACCAAACCTTTTAATTTTGACTTTCTCAATTGTTTAGAACCGACTGCATCATACAACAACTTCACTTCGAGGCCTTCCCGAGCTTTGTCTTTCAAAATTTGTAGTATCTCAGTGCCTAATCCATCCATATTTAAAATATAAAACTCCATATGAATGTATTTTTGCGCTTCTTTCAAGTCTTGTTTCATTCGATTAAATAATTCATGGCCATCTGTAAAAATGGAGACATGATTGTTTTCACTTAAAAAGCTCGCTTCTCGCGTTAACATCATTTCAACCAAATCAGACTGCTTCTCTACTACAGGATTATCTGTACTAAACTGTTTATTTTTAAAGTCTTCTTTTTGATTTTTAACACGTGTCCTTGCATCTTCCACCTCTTTACTTTCATCATAGCGTGTTTGTTTCAATTTGACCGCCCGACCAAAGAAGAGATACAACAAGAAGCCAAATGTCGGCATAATAAAAAGTAGCAGTATCCATGCCCATGTCGAAGTGGCATCCCGACGATCTCTTTCCATAAAAATAATCACGAACGCGAGGACAATATTCACAAGAAAAACGGCGCCTAAAAAGATGCGATAAATCGTATTCACGGCAGGATCAAATATAAGCTGCATTGCGACAACCTCCTTTACACTGATTTCAGTCATGTCTCTTATATATCACATTCATCAATATATCACTTTTGAATATATCTTCATATTTTTCATGTTATTATTATTTTAGTATACACTGAAGTAAATAAATAAGGAGGTTTTTCAATGAATTATACTAAATACATTTCTTCTCAAGACGGCACGCAGCTTTATACGAAAATCAATACCGCCGATGAATTATTCCCTTTTGGTGATGAAACAATCAATGTCATTATTGTGCATGGTTTAGCTGAACATCTTGATCGTTACGATGAATTAACTGATTATTTGGTTAACTATGATTACAATGTCATTCGCTTCGATCAACGTGGTCATGGGCGTTCTGAAGGACCGAGAGCTTATTATGACAATAAAGACCAAATTATTGAAGATTTAACTGCTGTAGTAGACTATGTGAAAGCCCATTTTGAAGGTAAAATATTCTTAATCGGTCATAGTATGGGCGGTTTTGCTGTCTCTATGTTTGCGACACGTTTCCCTGGTCGTGTCGACGGCATCATTACATCAGGTGCAGTGACACGTGATAACAACCAATTGTTTGAAGAAGCGTATGGAGAACGTAAAATTCCAGCCGATACGTACTTTCCAAATGACATGAGCGACGGCCTATGTTCAGATCCACAAGTCGTTGAAAATTATCAGCGTGACGACCTCGTATTAAAAGAAGTATCAATGGGCTTAACCTACGCGATTATTGATGGCGTCATTGAATTAAAAAATAAACCTGATGACTTTGTAGATGATGTACTCATTATGCACGGTACAGCAGATGGCCTCGTCAATCCCCAAGATGCCTTACAATTTTATAGTGAAATCGCATCAGAACATAAATCATTACGCCTGTACGACGGTTTAGAACATGAACTTTTCAATGAATCTCATTACAAGAACGTCATTTTTGAAGATGTCGCAAGCTGGATTACAGAAGTCACCGCACGACAAAACAGGGATTGAATAAATAAATATTTATAAATACAGATAAATTTAGTGCTCTTTTGAAATCTAACCCATCGCTCATAAGCAGTATAGTGAATGGGTTAGACTTGCTCATATACGTCTTTAAACTTTATCTTGAATATAACTAATAAAATAAGCATACCTATCGAACAAAAGAAGTAAATTAAGAAATAATTCAATGGAATTAAGAAACCAAATAATACATAAGATACTGGAGTGATTGATGAACTCATACTTTGAATTATTGAGAAAACTCTAGATTTATAATTTTCATCAACAATCTTTTGTAGCATAACTTGGAAGGGTATATTGTTTAATGCAACTGAGAAGCCTAACAATAGATTTGATATTAATACAATAATAAATATGTAAAATTTAGTTATAGTATCAAAATAAGTCAGGGATACGATAAATAAAGACACGGCTTGTAGTAGCATTGAAAATAAATATAAAAATTTCAATCGATTTTGGATGTTTAAAATTGAAATTATTATTGAAGAAGCTACTATTGCACCCCCTAAAGTACCTTCCGCTAATCCCAAGTATTTAGCATTCATATTTAAATGATTAATTATTATAATCGGCAATCCTACAACAAGAGAATTACACAAGAAATTAATAAATAAGTTAATGATAAAAATAATCTTCAGGTTATTTATAGAAATCAAATGCTTTATCCCATCCAAAAAACTATGTATGAACTTCTGATTTCTACTTGTTATATTTCCTGATCTAAAATTTAAAAGTAATAATAAAAGGAAGGCAACAAACTCTGTAAACATATTGATTAATGCCAAATATTTCAAGTCAATTAGAGCGACTATGAAACCTCCTAATAAAGGTGTAATCAGAACTGACGAGGATTGTATTGTTTGTCTAATTGACACCACTTTTTCTAAATAATCTCCGGTTATAAACTTTAAATTAGAAGAAATAGTTGTTTTTACTATCGAGTCCACGAAGACTAAGACGACCATTACAAGAAATATTGTGTAAACTTCATCATTGTAAATTAAAAAGAAAATAAACAAAATACTGATACTTAAAAGTTGCCCTGTTATCAAAATTAATTTATTTGAATTTCTGTCAATTAAATTACCTAAAAAAGGTGATGAAACTGTTGTTATTACAGCAAGAATAGCCAAATAAGTACCAAAAGTAGACCCTGAATGACTTATTTTAAGTACATAAAAACCACACGCGAAGGTAAAAATTGAAGAAAAAAATATTGATATTGTTTCAAAACTTATTAATATTATTGATTTATTCATACTATCTCCCCTTTATAACAGTTTAATCTAAAAAACATTTTCGAAAACCTTTACATTTCTGAAAATTCTGCTAAATTATGTTTTGTGAGTAATATTAATAACAAATATGATAATGACTCACAATAAATTCAGCTGAATTATAAAAATGTCAATAGCGGTTTGAAAATGTCGTTTTTTTGCGGTTTAAGAATGACGTATGTTTAAACTTTTTTCACTTTTATAGTCTTTAAGTCGGTATGAATCGCCCCAACTAGAAAAAGGGATATTCGTCGTTATGATCGTGGATTTCATTTCATATCTTAGTGACATCAATTGATAGAAGAGGTCTACCTATTTTTCGCCTAGATACAGTGATACCTAATTTGTTTAATTCATTTTTAATTCGCCTTGTACCAAAGCTCTTTCGATTTGAGTTAAATACATTAATAAATTCATTAAATTCATATAAATCTGGAGGGTATTATGATTAAATTTTTATTGATTTTAGTATTAACAATTGTAATTTATCTTTTGGGTAAACACACATATGTATGTTTCTAGAAAATTAAAAGAAAGCAGCATAACAAAAAACAACTATGTGGTTAAAAACATTTTGCTTTCTTCTAATCATGAAGGTCTTGATGTTTTTGATATTATAGTTGTTCTTGTTATAACTTTTTCTATTTTTTATAGGTGACCATTAGCTTCATACCATGATTTGATGTGCTTATTTTTTCCAGAGAATTTTTTACATGCACTTTTTACTCCGTATCTATACATAACTTGGGCAAAAGCTGTTTATCTATTTTCATATCTACTTTTATTACTAACACAACACTTACTAATTTTTTAGGAATTGCAATTAACAACTTGCCTATATTGTTCACTAGTAATTTTACCATATCAAAAATTAAGAAATGATTCCTATAATTCGATAGAAAAAATTTTCCTGTATTTTCGACATTCCACCGAACTTCTACGGTACAGACTTGCGTATGCATACGTGACATTGTACATTTTAGACAGAGCGTGTGAGACGACTCAATTTATATTTGAAGGAGAACGACATGAAACCAGTTTATTTCAACCATGATGGTGGTGTAGATGATTTAATTTCGTTATTTTTACTTTTACATATGGAAGATGTGCAACTTATCGGTGTGAGCGCTATTGGGGCAGACAGTTATGTAGAACCTGCAGAAAGTGCATCTCGAAAAATCATTAACCGTTTCTCAAAATATCCATTAGACGTGGCAGCTTCAGAAGAGCGAGGTAAAAATCCATTTCCGAAAGATTGGCGTATGCATGCCTTTTTCATGGATGCATTACCGATTTTAAATGAACGTGTGCCGGTACAATCTCGTTTGAGAGACGTTCATGCTTATGAAGATATCATTGAGCGTGTGGAAAAAGCTGAACAACCGGTCACTTTACTATTTACAGGACCATTGACAGACTTAGCGAAAGCGTTAGAAGTGGCACCACATATTACACAAAATATTGAACGTTTGGTATGGATGGGCGGTACATTTTTAGAACGTGGTAATGTCGAAGAACCTGAACACGATGGCACAGCGGAGTGGAATGCCTTTTGGGATCCTGAAGCTGTAGAAACGGTGTTCAACAGTGACATTGTGATTGATATGGTTGCCTTGGAAAGTACGAACCAAGTGCCATTAACTTTAGATGTCCGTCAAATGTGGGCAGATGAACGTCACTATCCAGGTGTGGACTTTTTAGGTGTAAGTTATGCGGCAGTGCCACCACTGACTCATTTCCAAACGAACTCTACTTATTTTTTATGGGATGTATTGACGACAGCTTATATCGGTAAACCTGAGCTCGTTAAAAAGGAAAAAGTGAAGGCGTCTGTTTATACGAAAGGACCGAGTCAAGGCCGCACGTATCTTGATGAAGTACATGGTCGCGAAATTCAAGTGATCAATCATGTCGAACGTGATGCCTTTTTCCAATATATTACGGATTTAGCGAAAAAAGTCAGCACGGATTTATAAGTCACACTTAATAAAAAGAGGCTATGGATGTTTTATAGAAAAATAAAATATCCAAGCCTCTTCTTTTTTTATTCTGTTATTGAAGTTTGTTCGTAAAATTTGAGTTTAAAGTCAAAGTGATAATGTTCTTGCAATAAACCGTACTGCTCGGGTAATTCCGGTCCACAACTATTCGTGCCGATACCGCTTTGTGCTGCATCAATATGCAAATAGCTCACGCCTGTTTCTTCTAATTCGTCATCATGATTTGCTTCGGTCAACATCGCATCGGCATAAGGTTTTGCGTTCACACTGAGTGGCGTCTCTGACCAAACCGCACATGTATAGTTTGCGTCACGTAAGCCTATATAGGTCGTATCGATATGTGCACCGACCTCTTGAGGGAAGACGGGATGTTCATATTGATCACGCACTGTCGTATGAAAAGCAGCTAAATAACTCGCTTCTTGCTTATCTTGATAGCTTTCAAATGGGCCTTGTCCGTAATACGTCAATGCTTGGAAGCGGTCCGGCAAGCTGAACGTTACACCTAACCTTGGTAAGCTCGGCATGCGCACGTCTTTCTTTAATTGATGTGCCACATGAATCGTGCCGTCTTCGTATACCGTCCATGTGACTGTCCCTTCAACTAAACGCGGACGTGAGGCTTCCACCATACTCATATCAAATGTGATCATCACATGGTTTGCTTCTCTTTGCACATTCGTTTGATACACTTTCGGATAAGCTGTATCATATTTCGCTGTACGCCAACCTTGTTGCATTTGAATATCATTGTCCGTCGGCGCACGCCAAATGTTCAACTGGCTCCCTTCTGACAGTAACGTTGTCTGTTGATGAGACACTTGTTGCAAGCCACCTGACCGTTTATCAAATATATAGCACCAAGATCCACGCGCCACTTGAACCGTCTTTCCTGTCTCTTTTACATCTAAAGCATCGATATTGGTTTCCGGTACAAAATGCGTACTCGCGAGACGTTGAAACATGATTTGGTCATGACCTAACACTTCACCTGGCGTCAATAAAGGATGGTCTGCTTTTAAAATATATTGAATCGTGCATGTGCTCAAGTCGTTCATATCATGATGAAGATATGGCGTAATATCTATCTCACCTTGCTCATGTGGTTCAATATGAGGCGCATCCACTGTCAATGTGGCTGTCTCACCTGTTTTCGTTGTCACCGTTATTTGAAGCACCACATAGTCATGAATATTCGTAAAGTCCAATTTGTTTTTAAACGTTAAACGCGTGCCTTCATGTGCTACACAAACGAGTGGACGATGCACTTGTTGAAATTCGTAATAACCTGCATGTGGCGTACGATGTGGACTCACGATACCATCCACACAAAAATGACCGTCATGCACCTTTTCACCAAAATCGCCGCCGTAACGATACATTGGACGTCCGTCTTTCATTCCTACTTGTACTGCATGGTCGCACCATTCCCATACAAAACCGCCGATAAAACTGTCATAACGTTCCATCAACTCATGATACGCCTTTAACCCACCTGGCGAATTCCCCATCGCATGGGCATATTCACATAAAACGAAAGGCTTATCCAAGTTCGGTTTCGTTAAATAACGCGCTTCAATTTCTTCAGGTGACGGATACATGCGTGAAATCATATCTAAATTTGAGCGATCATGATGTGGTGCGGCATAATGGGCCCCTTCATAATGGAGTGGACGTGATGCATCCAACGCCTTCGCATGTGCGAGACCTCGTTCCATATTACAACCATAACCAGATTCATTGCCCATTGACCACGAAATAATCGAACTGAAATTTTTAAACGGCACAATCGATGCATCAATACGATCAACAACGGCTTGTTCATAACGGGGATCGTCCATAATCAAATTGAAGTCATCTAAGTTTTCATCGCCGTATAACAAAACCACGCCATGTGTTTCTAAATCCGCTTCGCTCATCACATAAAAGCCATATTGATCGGTTAATTCATAAAAGCGCGGACTTTTCGGATAATGTGCCGTACGAATCGCATTGAAATTTGCCTTTTTCATTAACGTTAAATCTTCAATCAATTGCGCTTCTGATACCGTATAACCCGTTTGTGGATGACTGTCATGATAGTTGACGCCACGCAGTTTGACAGATTGCCCATTGATCCAAAGTTGTTGTTGCGCAATCTTCACTTCTCGAATACCGACACGCTGAACGAAATATTCGCCATTCGCTTCAATAATCAACGTATATAAATCAGGATGTTCAGCACTCCATAGTCGCGGTTCCGGCACAGAAATACGCGTCGTTGTCTCATTTAATGTCCCTTCCGTTATGCGACGTTGGTCCGGATTTAGTAATTGATAATGGAGCGTCACACCATCTGCCACATCTTGTACAGTGACATCGATATAACCGACACCCTCACCGATCGTCGTATGAATTTGGTAATCATTCAAACGTTCACGCTGACGTCCAACAATGTACACATCACGATAAATACCCGAATGCCTGAACATATCTTGGTCTTCAAAATAGGTCGCATCAGAATATTTCAATACGAGTACTGCAATATGGTTGTCACCTTCCGTCACCCATTCAGTCACATCAAATTGAGAAAGTGCGTGCGAAATCTGTGCGTAACCAACGAATGCGCCATTGACCCAAATGTAATGCGCCCCGCTAATCCCTTCAAACGCCAAATGATAATCGAGCGACTCTTGGTACTTTTTAATCGTAAAAGTCTTTTCGTAGTAACCGCATGAAGACGTCTCTGGCACATGTGGCAAATCATAAGGTATCGGAAATTGGACATTGCAATACTGCAGTTGATCATAACCTTTTAATTGCCACACACTTGGTACATTGATTGCGTCTTTTTGCGCATAATCTGAACGTTGATGAAACTGCTCGAGTGACGTAAAATATTGAAAATCCCATTCCCCATTCAATGACGTCACACGCTGCATGTGATGACGCTCGGGATATGCTTGATATTCCTCTATACTTGTGTAAGGGCGTTTGTATGCTGTTCGCGGTAACATGTTCACGTGCTGTATGTCGACATCTGTATGAAAATGTAAGTCCATAAAAGAACCTCCTCGTCTCTATTTGACTAATCATGTGACTGTTCTCTTTGACGCCTAATCGTTAATGTCCGTTCGATATCTCGCAAGTAGTCGCCTTTAAGATGGAATGCTTTATGGTATAACAATGCACTGATGAGCACGAGTACGATAGGCATCACGATCACCATCATACGTAAGCCCTGTTGCGTCGCCATCGTTTGTGTTTCGTTCGGTACAAAACCTAAGATTGATAACCCTAAACCGACGATTAATGCAGAAATCGCCTGGGAAGTTTTCGTCAAAAATGTATTCGTTGACGTAATAATACTTTCATTACGATGACCAAACTTCACTTCACCACAGTCAATCACATCTGCAATCGCAATCGTCGTCATCCCAATCATAAAACCTGTCCCAATTCTTAAAGCAATCGCACCGATGATAACCCAAATGACAACTTTTGGAGCGAGCCAACCGAAGATCAAAATCATTGTGAGACCTCCAACGATACTTATAATCGCACTATTAAAAGCAGTTTGACGCCCAACTTTACCAATCCATAATGGCAGCAATAATAAACCCGCCATTTCCGCTAAAATCATCGCATTGAAATATGAAAAAAAGTGCGGCATCGCAACCACATATTTAAAATAGTAGATGATCGTCCCGTTAAGTGTTTGAACACACAGGTTGAATGTTAAAAGGACGCCCATCATTGCGAGTAACTCTTTATTTTGAAATATAATCCGCTTCACATCTCGAAAACGGACTTTAATTCCCTCTTGCATCTCCATTGTGCGTTCTTCCGGTACAACAATCACCGTCACTGCAATCGTCACGATAAAGACCACACTACAAAGCACTGCAAATATAAAAATCCCTGTCGCTGCATTGCCATTTCCTAACTGTTCAATCAAATATAAGCCGAACGTTCCAACTGTAAACGCCGCGAGACTCGCAAAGAAACGTGGAATAACCGATAGTGCCTCACGTTCTTTCGCTTGATGTGTCAAATTCGGCAACCAAGACCAGTACGGAATGTCCATCATCGTATAGGTCATGCCCCATAAAATGTACATCACAGCAATGTAGACATACATCCATATGCCGGGCAAATCAAAATGGGTGAATAGCAGTACGGTCACTATCGCATTGATAACTGTACCGATGACAAGCCACGTCTTAAACTTGCCAAAACGATTGTGCGTATTATCGACAATCATCCCCATAAACGGGTCATTGAGCGCATCCCATATTCTCGCAATAAAAAAGAGTACACCGACAAACGCTGGGGAAAGACCGACAATATCAGTGATGTAGTACATGAGGTAAAGGCTGACGATATTGAAGATGGCGTCTTTGCCTATTGCACCAAAGCCAAATGATAGTTTTTGTATTTTTGATAATTGTTGTTTCAAACGCTGATACCTTCTTTCTCTCTATTTAAAAGCGCTTTCATATACGATAAGATAGCACGTTTGTTTGAAGTATAAAATTGTGTCATGGAGATAATTCTTGTCATAATGTTTCCTGTTTTGGAAAGTTTTTGAAACATTATTCAAATTTCAACGTCTTTAATTGAAAGCACAAGCCGAATGTCGATGTAAGTTCAAAATATACCTCATCTACTTTCAACTTAATGTCAATATTAGCAGTCCAGTATCAGGTGACCTCGCATTTATACAAATGACAATCAAATATGAATCTTGATTTGTGCAATTGCACAACGATTTTTAAGTCATATCGTCATCTCCATGATGCATCACCTTTCTTATTAAAACGCTCTCATTTGATAGTGAAATTGCAGGAAAACTCAACTATCCCAACGCTTTCTTCACTTTGATTTAAAAACATTTTTAAAATTCAAATTGTTGTCAATCATCGTTTTCTTTAATTTTATTAATAATTAATAGATTTTGATATATTCATATGCATAAAATTCGCGTATAATAGGAACATCTTTACCATTTAGGAGGGATCCATTTGAGAGAAATACAAGATCTCAGAATTCATGGTTATCGTCAATTAATATTAGGGATGATGGCGCTGTTTATCGTGATTGCGTTAGGCCGTTTTGCTTATACACCGATCTTACCGTTTATGCAGTTGGATACTGGACTCGACAATAAAAGTGTCGGCCTATTAGCAACATTTAACTATTTAGGTTATTTAATCGGTGCTATGTTACCTATTTTTTACATAATGAAAAATAAAGTTTTCGACTTAAAGTGTTATCTTCTATTAAATGTCGCCACGATGTTATTGTTTGGGGTGACAGATCACTTTGTCATTTGGTCGCTCCTTCGTTTACTGAACGGGATTTCCAGTGGTGCTGTATTTGTACTCGCATCTAATATTGTATTGGAAGCCTTACATTTAGCACGTCGTGAAGGGATTGCTGGCCTGTTATATAGCGCAGTCGGTCTCGGTTTATTTTCGAGCAGCTTATTTATTTTCTTATATACAGATGTGACCCATTGGCGCGAAACGTGGATTTGGTTAGGTAGTGCGGCTTTCATTTTAACGCTCATCATTATCGTACGTTTACGTGAAAATCCAACATCACCCGAACCTGCATCTCATGAGGCACATGGTCCCGATAAAGTGATACGTTATTCTAAAAAGTTTTATATTCCCTTTGCAATCGCTTATTTTTGTGAAGGTGCCGGTTATATCATTACAGGGACTTTTCTCGTTGCAATTGTTAAAACGATGCCGACGTTATCGGAATATGCGGCGCTCAGTTGGATGTTTGTCGGACTTGGTGCTATTCCAGCTACTGTCTTATGGTCCATGATTGGTCAACGCATTGGTATTTGTCTTTCAGTAATCCTCGCATTTTTATTACAAATTGTTGCGGTGCTGATGCCTATCTTTACAGTCAATGCCTTTGCAATTGCGCTCAGTTCAATGATTTTCGGTGCGACGTTTTTAGGACTGACAACCCTTTTCATGTCGAAGTCGCACCAGATTACATTTGAAACGAAAGGCAACAACTTAGTCGCAGTGATGACATTGATTTACAGTGTCGGACAAATGATCGCTCCTTACATTTCAGGTATATTAATTGAACATACGCAAAGCTACAATGATGCACTGATCTTTGCTGCCGCGATTTTAGTCGTCGGTATATTGAGCAGTCTGTACAGTAAACGCTATGCTCATCCGATGTAATGCACAATAATAACAAAAAACACCCTCAATCTATCCGCATTTGATAGCTTTGGGGGTGTTTTTATATGTCGATGGATTCATTGTCTTCTTACGTTAAAACTTCCGCACATCTGAACGCGCAGCACAGTTTAACAATCCAAAGTTTTCACTTTTCATTACATGCCTAAAATCGTCTTAATCGTCAATCCTATCACGACAGTTGTTGTAATTAAGAAAAATCCTGGAATTAAGAAGCTTGTTATTTTTGTCGAACGCGTCTCATCTACATCTACCGCAAATAAAATCGTCGGCTGTGCGGGAATCACAAAGTTGACGTTTAACGTTTGCACAATCGCAATGAAAAACATCGGTGGAATACCTAAACTCAACACAATTGGCACCATAATCGAAGCCGTTGCAGATTGAGAAATGACAATCATTGCTACTAAACCGACTAAGATAATGATGAGCCATGGTGCTTGAGCAATGAGTCCACCAATTCCGTTTTCCATCATGGCACGGTTCGATGGTGCACTGAATATCGTTGCCCCTAACCAACCAGGTCCTAACACCGCAAAAATCGCACCAATTGCGGCTTGTGTAATATGTGTGGTCAATATTTGGTTCGGTTGGACTTTGACGAGTAGTAGATTAATCATCGCACTCATGTACATAAATAATTGCACTAAATCCGTCATTTGAAGTTCGACGACTTTACCGTCCACTTGGAATTTCGGTCCAACTTCTGGGAAAATACCGAAAAGCAAAATAAAGCCCACTGCGACGATAAACGCAAATACACCTAATTTCACCCGTGTATCGTACTGTTTCGTCGTTTTTTCTTGATCCACAACCATTTTTTGAAGCATCGTTTGTGCCTGTTGTTCATCAATCTTAGTACGGCCGACAAATGTGTTAAAACAACTGAGCACTAACATACTCAACAATGCTGTCGGGAGTACGATAGAAAGGTATTGCCCCATTGAAATGCCTAAACCTGCAAACTCTGAAATCATGTACGCCGTTGCTGAAGCTGCTGGACTACAAAGCAAGGCAATGTTCGCCGTCAATACAGAAGCGGTCAATGCTTTTTTCGGTTGAATACGCGCCTTTAATGCTGTTTTCGCAATAATCGGTTCTAGTGATAATGCAATATTCGTTGTACCGATACCGAAAACAAACACAAATACAATCATGGGTGCAATAAAAATAATAGACTTCGGAAAACGTTCAATCATTTTTGAAGCGAGGTGCACTAAGTAATCAATCCCGCCTGTCGCTTGTAACGTCCCACCTGCAATACCGATAGATAAAATGATCAATACTGCAGTGACTGGTGCTGAGCCCGGTGGTAAACCAAAACCAAA
This sequence comes from Staphylococcus delphini, assembly GCF_900636325.1. Lineage (NCBI taxonomy): Bacteria > Bacillati > Bacillota > Bacilli > Caryophanales > Staphylococcaceae > Staphylococcus > Staphylococcus delphini. The sequence continues at coordinate 296,353 of NZ_LR134263.1, read as the reverse complement.
AATCATTACAATTTGGGCTACAAGTGCAAAAATCCCGCAACCGAGTGCCCCAGCAGTACGTAGGCCCAATACAATCGCGAGAATCATTATTAAAATTTCTATCGTAAAAAGAAGCATCTTTTTCTTCCTCTTTTCTAAATTTTCATGTGAACATTCTAACACAGTTACGTTATCACTTTAATATGTAAAACTGCAAATTCATGTCTAAAATAGAACAATTGCATCATATTATTGTCTCATATGAAAAGAACACGATAGTCACTTTAAATTATTTTTGCATTATTATAATATGTGTTTAATTTGTTATCATTGCACTTCTTTTAAAAATGCACGAATTTCGTCAGCCATTTCTGCATCGCGTAAAGCAAATTGAATCGTTGTTTTGACGAAGCCGACTTTTTCACCCACATCAAATCGCTCACCTTCAAAACGGTAGGCAAACACTTGTTGTGACTGATTTAAACGCTCAATCGCATCGGTTAATTGAATTTCACCGCCAGCACCCTCTTCTTGATTTTCCAAATAATCGAAAATATCCGGTGTTAATACGTAGCGGCCCATAATCGCCAAATTAGATGGTGCTGCACCAAAGGCTGGCTTTTCAACAAATTGCGTCACTTCGTACAAACGCTCTTGTTGGTTTTTCGGGTCAACAATTCCATAGCGATGCGTTTCACGTTCAGGCACTTCTTGCACACCGATAACGGATTTACCTGTGCGTTCATATTCTTCCATCAACTGTTGAATCGCTGGCGTCTCGGATTCGACAATATCATCACCTAGCAATACCGCAAAAGGCTCGTCTCCGATAAATTGTTTCGCCGTCCAAATCGCATGCCCTAACCCTTTTTGTTCTTTTTGACGGACGTAAAACATATTCGCCAATTGTGTCGCATGTTGAACCTTTTCTAACAAGTCCTCTTTCCCTTTTTCAGCCAAGTTCATTTCGAGCTCGATTTGATTGTCAAAATGATCTTCAATCGCACGTTTATGTTTACCAGTAACGATAATAATATCTTCAATGCCCGCACGCACCGCTTCTTCCACAATATATTGAATCGTCGGCTTATCTAAAATCGGTAACATCTCTTTCGGCATGGCTTTCGTCGCAGGTAAAAAACGTGTACCTAAACCTGCTGCGGGAATCACTGCTTTCGTTATTTTCTTCATTGTGCGTTCCACCTAACTTTTCTATTTATTTCGAACAGATTAATATTTCATTTTCTTACGTACAAATGTCGTTACTAGTTTATCATGTCTTTTTTAATAATCATAACGTCCAGTGAAACGACATTGAATTATTTCAAAACTTTTTTCGAATTTTCTGAATTAACTATTTCTTTTCCTCCTGTTTCGATATATTCTATATAAAAAGGAGGCAATGTTATGCACAATATAGTTAAACTACTCTGTTTCGACACGCTTTCCACTTTCATGTCTTCCATTTTTTCTTTCGCCTGTAGCTTTTATATTTTGACGTTAACTGGTTCTGGTTCATTATTTGGAACTTATTTGGGCGCTATTGCGATTATCGAGACGCTGGCATTGCCTTTAATCGGTACGTTTATTGATAGGGTTGCGCACAAACGACTTCTTATGATCGGCCAAAGTATCAGTACTGGCATCCTGTTATTATTTGCGTTTGCATTTACTGAAAATATACCGATGATTTTCGTGACCATGATTGTGCTTGTCTTCGTGGATATGATTGTGTCATCGATTGTGAGTTCTAATTTACAACTCATCTCAGGGGAATATTTAGAAAAGTTGATTTCTTATCGTCAAATCGTGACTTCTGCCTCAGGAATTTTATCACCGATTTTGGGCGGCTTACTTGTAGCGATATTGTCAATTCAAAATATCGCACTCATCAATTCGGTTACTGAGTTTTTATGTTTATTACTGTTGTCACTCCTCACATTTAAAAATGCAGACGTTGTGCAACAGCAACAAACTTTCTCTCAAAATTTTAAGGATGGTCTGAAATACATTGCACGTTTCAATAATTTGAAAGCCATCACTGTCACAGCAGCATTTGTCAATTTTCTTGTAACTTCTATCATGATTGGTGTCCCTTTTATGATTTTGCAGCAGTTGCATTTAACGTCTAAGCATCTGGGTCTGTTCGAAAGTATTTTCAGCGGATCAGTCTTAGCAAGTGGGCTCTTTTTCTCAATCTTTACGCTTAAAAACCATTACAAACGATATATCAGTACATCGATTACAGTACTTGCTTTTGTTTTAGTCGCATTCGGAATCGCTCCAATGTTTCAAGAGCTCCCATGGCTCAGTTTCGGTATTATTGCATTCGCTACAATTGTCGCTGGGTTTGCCGTCAACCTTAATAACATTCCGCTTCAAATTTTATTACAAAAGGAAGTGGAAGAACGGTATAAAACAAGAGTTTTCGCATTACTAGGTAGTCTTTCCATGGGGTTAAGACCAGCCGCTTTAGTATTTTTCGGATTTGTCATTCCACTACATACTACCCTCGCGTTTGTTATATCTGGCATTGTATTACTGTGGGTTTTACTCTATTTTCGAAAGCGTTTTGCTGAAAACACCTCTATATTTGAATAATGCATTCACCTCCTTACGTCATCATGATAGAGGAGGTTTTTTATTTCTCATTCGTTTGCACTCATTCGCAATCATAAGAAAGTGATAATATTAATTTTTTTCTCTACAAAATAAATAAATATTGGTAAGATAAATACAATACTTGAGATAGGAAAGGATTATACGAATGAAAAAATGGCTATGCTGTCTGCTCATGTTACTTCTTTGTGGTTGTCAACAAGATACATCGAATACGAACGATACATTAACCATTTATTCACCTTATCCGAAACATTTGATTCAACCTATACTCAAAGACTTTGAACATCAAGAAAATGTGAAGGTAACAGTAATTGAAGATTCGACACAAGTTTTATTATCGAAAATTCATCTGACGCCGAAACATGCACGCGGAGATATTTTTGTAGGTGGGGTGTTAAGTGAAACTATCGAGCATCCTGAAGATTTTGTGCCTTATAAAGCGCCTGAACTATCGAAGTTTCGCATTACTTTGTCAGACCAACCTATCGTCACACCGTTTATATTAATGCCAACAGTGATTGTTGTGAACACGGACTTACAAGGCGATATTCACATCAATGGCTATACAGACCTAATGCAACCGGCACTCAAACAAAAAGTTGCTTATTCGAACCCTAAAACGACAACGACAGGCTATCAACATATGCGCGGGTTATACCACATTCATGGCAATAGTGACGCGATTCATCAATTCCGTCAACAAGCAGTCGAACTTCCGAAGTCTTCTGATGTGATTGCTCAAGTGGCTCAAGGGCGCTATTATGCTGGACTCAGTTACGAACAAGATGCGCGCACTTGGCTTCAAAAAGGCTATCCGTTAAAGGTCATCTATCCGGATGAAGGTACCGTGCTCAATATAGACGGTATTGCGTTAGTGAACAGTCAACACCCACACCCTAAAAGAACTGCACTCATACATTACTTAACAAGCTATACTGTACAACAACGGCTAGCCCAGCAAGATGGGGTAAAACCGATACGTCGTGATGTCTCAGAAATCAAAGAACCCGGAATCGCTCAATTACGAGATATTCCAGTCATCCCTGAAACTGCATTGCCACATGAAACTCATCAAAAATTTTTGGAGCGTGTAGAATGAAAACGTATCAACCTTATCGTTATCAATTGCGTCGTTCGCTGTTTATTTCGACGATTTTGCCAGTTTTCCTTGTGATTTTACTTGGACTCGTCAGTTTTTACACTTTATATATTTGGGTGGAACATCGACATATTCACCAACATTTGCACGAAGCTGAACATGATTTAGCACATACTGAAAATCAAATTAAAACGACCCTTCAAACCGAAAAATCGACATTACAACAACTCGATTTATCCAAAAAGTCTGATGTGACCACTTTCAAACGTCTATTGCTTGGACTTGTGCATCAACAGCCTGGTATGGTCTATTACGTGGTCGATAATGGGAAAACGTCCATTACGAACAATTATGAAAAGAAAGATGTCCATCAGTTGTACTTAATGCATCAGCAGCGTATTCAACTGTTGCATGAAAGTGTCGCGCTGTCTTTCTACCTTGCGCAAACGCCACATATGGAAGAAATTCAAGACCGCTATAGCCATACGACTTTAATTTTGGATCGCTTTGATAATATTTTGTATTCCAACTCGGAACATTTTCATGTCGATGATGCTTTTCCACCCCCACCATTCGGTTTTATATCAGAACGTATTCGACTGAATGATAAAGGTGAGCAAATGATTCAATTTAAAGATATCCACGACGCATTAGAAGATGGACTGCGATTGTTAGCCATTATTAGTATTGCTTTCGTGCTGTTAATGATTTTTGGTTTTATGAATGCACATCGCATGGCCAAACGCCAAACAAGGGATATCGAATTAATGATTGAGCGTATCAACCTAGCACAACGTCGTGAACTCGGCGCATATCAACCTTTAGGCCAACCGAGTGAACTTGAAGAGATCAACACGTACATTTATGAATTAGTCGAATCGAACGAAACACTCATTCACTCAATCGAACAGACAGAACAGCAATTACGGAAAATACAATTAAAGGAAATCGAGCGTCAATTTCAGCCGCATTTTCTCTTTAATACGATGCAAACGATACAATATTTAATTACACTGTCACCGCGTCAAGCCCAAAAAGTAGTACAACAGTTGTCACAAATGTTGCGTTATACATTGCGCGTCAAGACAGACAAAGTGCCATTAAAAGAAGAACTTGCGTATATTCAAAAATATGTCACCATTCAAAATATCCGCTTCGATGACAGTATTACGTTAAATATAGATATGGACCCGCGTCTTGAAAACGAGCCGATTCACAAAATGATGATTCACCCTTTAATTGAAAATGCGATTAAGCACGGTCGTGAATCCGAACCATTAATCATCACGATACGTATTAAGCAAACCGCCAAATATTTACGTATTTTCGTCCATGATAATGGGGTGGGCATGACGGTGGACAGACGTGCGCAAGTGAGACAAATGTTGCAAGAAAATGTCTTTGATACGTCACATTTAGGTTTGAATCATCTTAACCATAAAGTACAAATTCAATATGGTGCACGTGCAAGATTGAGGATTTTTTCGGCTTATCAACAAGGGACATTCATCGCGTTTCAACTACCAAGAGAGGAGCAAACTGATGTATAAAGTGGTCATTTGTGATGATGAACGTATTATTCGTGAAGGACTGAAGCAGGTCATCTCGTGGGAAGACTATCATTTTCATGAAGTGTGGCTCGCTAAAGATGGCATCGAAGGGTTATCACTGATTCGAGAACATCAGCCTGACCTTGTGATTACAGACATTCGCATGCCACGGATGGATGGGGTCGAACTGTTAGAAGCGATTAAAGACTTGCCGTGTCAAAAGATGATTTTATCAAGTTATGATGACTTTGAATACATGCAAGCAGGAATTCATCATCACGTGTTAGATTATTTATTGAAACCGATTGATCCAGAGCAGTTACATCAACGTTTAGCGCAATTTGTTCCACCTGCCCACGAACAAAAAGCATTATTGACGACAACGTTACCTATATTTCAACCGTTAATGAAATTAGAGTATCCCGACTATTACGTCAATCACGTCGTTCATCATATTCATCATCATTATGATCAAAAATGGCAAAGCAATGCATTAGCCACAGAGCTCGGCGTGAGCGAATCGTATTTAATGCGGATTTTTAAAACTCATGTCGGAATTACGATGTTAGATTATTTAAATCGTTATCGAATTTATCAAGCGATGTCATTGTTGCAAAGTGGGGATAAACATTATGAAATTGCGCATAAAGTCGGCTTTTCTGATTACAAAAGTTTCAGTTATCATTTTAAAAAGTATTTGAAAATGTCACCGCGAGAATATATGCGTTCAAAATAATGCATGAACACTGCGTATGGTTCACCACTTCATTCACTGATGACATCGACTTGCACTAAAACGTTTTATAAGTTGTTCATCATGATTCGAATACAAGCTAACTTCTGTCATATTAAACATATAAATCTATATAAAAGCACACCTATGAATTGAAAAATCAAGGGGCTTAGCATTAAGGTTTCCCAACCTCTATCCTACTCACAGACGTATCATTTATGAATTGGAAAGTGAAGGAGCTTAGACGATTTGAATGTCTAAGCCCCTCGATTGTATGTTAAATATTTAAACTTCTAATTTTCTTTTCTTCAAAATAAGCGACAAGACCAAGTAAGACAATACCTATAAAGAGTGCGGCATAAAAGACGATAAACACATCTGCCCAACCGCTTAATGTATAACCGAATACTGTTAATCCATTACGCTGAGGGTCTGCAATTGCTGCAAGTCCAACTTTCGCCATTGAATCACCAAATAAATACGCAAACGAGCCGGTCATCCCATTCGCTACACTGATTGCATTTTTCGGTACAAAGCCTGTTAATGCGACACCAATTAATAATTGCGGTCCAAAAATAAGTGCACCTAAAGCAAATAATGAAACGTTAACCATTGTCACACTTGTAGCATGTGTATAGAAATGCACGACAAATATAATTAAAAACATACATCCGATTGCTACAACGGCACGACGTCCTTTGAGTAAATCCGACACATAACCCCATAATAAGCTTGCGACTAATGCACCAATTTCAAAGTAAAATATCGTATTCACCGCATCTGCCTTATCAAAATGAAGATATTCCGATACGTACAATGGCGCCCAGTTGTCGATACCAATTCTCACGATATATACAAAAACGTTAGATACACACAAAATCCAAATGACAGGATTCTTTAAAATATATTTCGTGAAAATCTGCCACTTCGTCATATCTTGTGCATCAATATTTTCTTGTTCGACAGGCTCTTCCCAAATCTCTTCAGCACGATTCCAACCGAGTTCTTCAGGATCATCCTTACCAATAAACAGTGTCGCTATCCCAATTATTAATGCGATGACTGATGGGAACACAAACATCCCAATGACACTACCATGGAAGAAAACGTTCGCTCCCCATAACGCAAGACCCCCTGCAATGGCACCACCAATATTATGTGATGTATTCCAGAAACCTAAATAACGACCGCGCTTTGTACGTGGCGCCCAACGTGAGATCGTTGAGTAACTTGCTGGCCCACCGACCGATTGGAATATCCCATTTAACCCCCATAAAACAATCAATAAGCCCATTACAGAACCAAAGTAACTTAATACAAATCCCATAATTAAAACGACTGTTGCAGATAAAACGAGTAAAAAGGAAATGATTTTTTTCGTATTCCGACCATCTACAAAATAACCGAGTAACGTCTTCCCTAATCCATATGTAATACTAAATGCTAAACCGATATACCCGAGTTGTAACGTCGTCAACCCAATCTCTTCTTTAAGTAAAGGTTGCGCCGCCTTAAAGTTATTACGAATCAAATACATCGCCATGTAAGCGAAAAATACAACGAAGAAAGCTTGCAAGAAATAACGTAGCCAAAGTTTACGTTGCATTGAAAGCGGAATCCCTTTGTTAGGAATCTTTTGAATGTCGAAAAAGTTCATGTTGTTCACCTCTGTCTTCATTTAACTTCACTATAGCACCGGGTGTAAGCGCTTAATATCCTAAAAATTATCGTTTTATCCGAAATACTGAACAAAGGCATTGGACTGAATGACTTAATCTACACTTTCGGCTTTCTTGTTGTGAATTTCAATATTTCATCACATATAACACGAAATTTCGAAATTATCAGTAACTTTTTATTGACGGATACAAAAAATGAAATCTACACTTAAGTTGTAACCATTTTTATATAAGGAGGAATTGTTTTATGAAAAAAATTGCTATTGCTGGTGCAGGGGCTATGGGTGGACGTATCGGGAGCCAAATTAAAGAAGCCGGCTACGATGTAAAATTGATTGATATGTGGGAAGAACATGTGAATGCAATCAATGAAAAAGGACTTGAAATCCAAACAGAAACTGATACTTACACGCTAGAGATTCCTGCTGTTTTGCCATATCAAGTAAACGAAACATTTGATTTAGTGATTATTTTGACGAAATCAATGCAAGCTGAACAAATGTTGCGTACACTTTACGACAACAACGCAATCAATGAAGATACCGCCCTATTGTCTATGATGAATGGTTTAGGTCATGGCGATCGTCTCTCTGCTATCGTTCCAAAAACACAAATTTTCTTAGCTGTAACAATGTGGACAGCTGGTTTGCGTGGACCAGGTCAATTGTTATTAGAAGGACAAGGTTCTATTGAATTCCAACGTGCTGATGGTCAAGCGGATGAACGTACAGAACGTATTAATCAAGTGTTTAATGACGCAAAATTAAACGCTCAAATTAGTGACAATGTATTTAAGTCCATTTGGAGTAAAGCGACATTAAACAGTGTTTTAAACCCGCTTTGTACGATTTTAGACAAAACGATTAATGAATTCAGCCAATATGAAAAAGCACGTGACATTGTTAAACCTCTCATTGCAGAAATCGTCGCAGTTGCAGAAGCGCGCGGTGTCTCATTAAGTGCGGAAGCGTTACTTGAAAAAATTGAAGCGGCATATCCAAATGAAGCACAAGGTTTACACTACCCTTCCATGCATCAAGATTTGTACAACGGGCGCTATACAGAAGTCGACTACTTGAACGGTCAAATCGCAAAGTACGGTCGTGAACTCGGTATTGCTACACCGAATAACGAAATGCTGACACACTTGATTCATGAATTAGAAATGAAACATGTGAAATAAGCAACGACAATTTAACCATCTTGAAATGGGTAAGTATGTTGGCCAAGGAAATCCTCTTTTTTACCCCAATAGGTCAACATACTTACCTTTTTATGCTTTTTTTATTTTTTTACTTTCTTTAACATCTTACTGTTGAAATGCATACGAAGCTGTTGAAACATATTGCATTGGATTTTGCACATTTGACACATGAAAATGGGTCACACAACAACAGAAACGTATATATATTTAGTTTAAATTTTGACATAAAAAGCCCGATAATATGCGCATTATACCATTGTTAGAAAAATTTATGTCATTTTTTCAGAAAATTATGTTGATTTTTTTACTGGCCGCGTTTATACTCTTTACATAGCAAGCAACAAAATATATTTTAAAATCTTATTCGTCGACGAAGCGCTTTGCTATCTTTGGCCAATGAGGCACAGAATTAAAATCGGAAGTCTGTGATATTTCAGATTGTATTGAGAAAGAAAAAGGAGGCTGATCCAATGAAAGAATATCGTCATTATATTCATCAAGTTGGCACGATGAAATCCTTATTAGAAGGTCACCTAGAAAGTGAAGTCACGATTGCTGAACTGTTACGTTACGGTGATTATGGCTTTGGAACATTGAATCATGCAGATGGCGATTTTGTGATTATTGATGGTCAGCCCGTTCATATGAATCAGTTTGATGAGCATCACGGCCTTAATGGTAGAGAGAAAGTACCGTATGGCGCCATTTACCGTGACCATGCTCAATTGACTTTTGACATCACTGACATGCATCATACCTATGTTTTTGAAAGAATCAAACAAAAGTTCGAAAGTAATCAGTTGTTTTCCATGACAAGAATATACGGTGACTTGAGTGATTTACATCTCAGCATTTATGAAAAACACCCAGTCATTGAACCATCGTCTCAACACATACAACCGATTACTTTATCCGAAGTTGAACGTACAATTCGTGAAATCAAAGGCACTATTTTAGTTCTATATACACCCCATGAGCTGAGTGGCATTCATCCGCCTGGGTTTAGCGCCTATTTCGTTTCAGAGCATCATCATATTGTTGGAAAAGTGATGAGCTTTAACGTTGTAGCAGCGCGTGCATCATTCCAAAGTTTTGACGGGTTCTCAGTCATCTGTCCATCCGTTGAACCATTGTTTATTCCATATTTCCCTGAATAAACAAACATTAAGTATTTGACACGATATCATATGACGCCTTAGCAAATAAATCATTAAGAAGGATGAGTTTCCACCAAAATCGATGCAGTGAAAGTATTCAAAATTTATTCCATCATCAATGTCAGATGACTTGTCTTGAATTAAATGAAATGCGCAATTTTAGACGTCAGCCATGTATTCGCTACTGTACCATGCATAATCCAACAATGCGTGGTGCAGTGGTTTTTTTATGAAATAAGACTGTGTGACATAACGCCAAAATAGCGATGACAACCCGTATCATGTACAAGTTATCACCGCTTATTTTTTACGCTTTATTTGTAGATCCACATTTATCAATAATATTTTCTACCGTGCTTTGAATCGTTGTGATTGTTGGAGAGATGATTGTTTTAGGATTAAACAATTCTGGATTTTCATTCAGTATTGTTCTCATTTTCCCGCTCCATTCAATATTAATCTCTGTGTTAAAATTAATCTTACTATGACCATACTGAATGGCTCGTTTTAAATCATTATCAGATAGTCCAGAAGCTCCATGTAACACAAGTGGCATCTGTAACCTTTCGTTAAGTTCTTGCATCACTTCAAAACCTAGTTGTGGTTCACCTTTATATTTGCCGTGCACCGATCCAAGAGCTGGAGCCAAACTGTCAATATGGGTTTGACTCACAATTTCTAGACAATCATCTATTGAAGCATAGGCGATTTGATGTTCCATTCCATCTTCATTACCGCCAATTGCTCCAATTTCACCTTCCGTATTAATGCCGCTTTCATGTGCATATTTAACCACTTTATTTGTGTTTAAGATATTTTCCGCTAACGGTAATTGCGAACCGTCATACATGACTGAATCATATCCCGCATCGATAGCTTTATAACATGACTCTACTGAACTTCCGTGGTCTAAGTGAACGTAATAAGGTATCGTGATATTTAAACTTTTAGCCTTTAAATGAATTAATTGGTTAATAAACTCGTAACCACCTAAAAAATCAATAATTTTATCAGTTGTTCCAAGTATGATAGGTGAGTTCTTTTTTTCAGCTGCTAAAAGAATCCCTTCAATCCAAATTAATCCATTAACATTGATTTGAGGAACTGCATAATGTTCTTTATAGGCTTTAGTTAATGCCTCTTTCATATAAGTCCCCCTTTTTATGAATTGATTTTTACTGGCATACCTTTGATTAACGATTCTTTACATTTTTCTGCGATTTCTTGGGCTTTTAATCCATCTATAATTGAACATGACACATTTTCATCGTTAATAATCGATTCTATAAATGCATTCATCTCGATTTCATACGCTTTTTTATAGCGCTCTAAAAAGAAGAACGGTGGGTTATCTTGCTTAATACCATCAGCATATGCAAATGTGAGTGTATTTGTATTTTCGTTTCCAGCAGAAATTGACCCTTTATCTCCAAGTACCTCTATACGTTGATCATACCCATATACACTTCTTCTACAATTTTCTATGACACATAAAGCCCCATTTTCAAAAGTGAGCGTTACAATAGCTGTATCGATATCATTGATTTCTTTAAGGTCTGGATTTACTAGAGCAGCACCTTTCGCATAAACTTCAACAACTTCTGATTGCATAAGATATCGAGCCATATCAAAGTCATGGATAGACATATCCATAAATAGTCCGCCTGAATGTTTCACGTATTCAATTGGTGGTGGCGCCGGGTCTCTTGAAGTAATTCTTAAAGATTGGATTTCTCCAAGTGTTCGATCCTTTAAAGCCTTTTGAAGCGTTGAGAAGTTGCGGTCAAATCGTCTATTGAAGCCCATTTGCAACTTAACCCCTGCTTCTTCAACACACTTAACTGCTTCCAATGATTCAGATAAAGTTAAGCTAATTGGCTTTTCACAGAAGATGTGTTTACCTTTTTCACAAGCCGCTTTAATAATATCTACATGTGTATCTGTTGGAGAACAAATAATTACAGCATCGACTTCAGGGTCATTCAAAATATCATGATGGTCTTTTGTACTGTTTTCAATTCCTTGTTGTTCAATCCAATCTGCTAATTTATCACAATTGATATCAGATACCCATTTGATTCTAATATTCGGATGTTTTCTAAGATAATCGATGTGAAGTTGTCCAATTCTTCCTGCACCGATAACACCTATAGTTAATTTCATTTAGTTCCCTCCTATTCCAGCTAATACAAGTGGTGAAAAGATTGTATATGTCACGATCACAATAATGATAATAATGATGCCAACGACATAGCGATGTTTCCAAGGGGTAATATCAACTTTTGCGTAATTGGCGTCAAAGTCAAATGCATTTGAAGGTTTAATTTTGTTAAAGATTAATAAAATCAATAAATCGATAAAGAATAATACACTTAATACATATAAGAAATGGATGTCAGTCAACAACACTTTGGAAAGCGCATACATAACAATGTGAAAAACAAACATTACTTTTGCACCTTGATGTGATGTACGTTTAGCAAAAAAGCCGACTAAAATTAATACTAACAACGGCATGTTATAAACACCGTTAAATTCCTGTACAACTGCATATAATCCTTGAGGGAAAAGCGAAATCATTGGTGCAAGAATAACAACAATAATCCCAACGACAACAGTCATAATACGGCCAACTCTCGATACTTTTTCGTTAGATGCTTCTTTATTGATGACTGATTTGTAAAAGTCTAATGAGAATAAAGTCGCTGTGCTGTTTAACGATCCGACAAATGAACTTAAAATCGCACCAAAAATAACGGCTCCAAATAATCCATATGCCCATTCAGGTAAAACTTCATTAACTAACATTGGATATGCATTATCAGGATTATCGACTTGATTGCCTAACATATTGAAAGCAAGAATACCTGGGAAAACTAAGAATAATGCACCAAAAATTTTGAATATACCGACATACATTGCACCTTTTTGTGCTTCTTTAAGACTTTGACCAGCAAGTGCTTTTTGAACAATCATTTGGTTTGTACACCAGAAGAATAAGTTGTTAAAGAACATACCAAAGAATAATGTAGGCCAAGGAACAATTTTTGAATCAATAGCGCCAATTGAGTTTAATTTTTCAGGTGTGTTTTGAACGACTTTGTCAAAGCCTTGTAAAAAGCTGCCATCCCCAAAGATAATAAGGCCTAAAATAGGTATTGAAAGACCACCAACGAGCAAACCGACACCGTAAATAGAATCACTGTGTGCACTCAATGAAAGACCACCAATAAATAAGTAAATAATACCAACGACACCTATAATTGTAGAAATTAAAATAACTGCTGTAGAGTTACTTACATTCAAAATGCCACTCACGTTAAAAATTTTATTAAATACGAGCGCTCCTGAATAAAGTACAACAGGTAAAAATGAAACGACATATGTGAATATAAATAACATTGACACTAATTTTTTAGTAAAAGAATCGTAACGTAATTCAACAAAATCAGATATTGTATCAATCCCATATCTGAAATACTTAGGTAAAAATACCCATGCCAATATCACAATAGCTATGGCTGCAGTCACTTCCCAAGCCATTACTTCCATCCCAGCAACAAAACTTTGACCGTTCTGACCAACAATTTGCTCAGTAGATAAATTTGTCATGATGATTGTGGAAGCAATGGTAAATCCAGTTAAGCTTCTTCCTCCCATGAAAAAACCATCAGCATTCCTCGTATCTATCTTTCTACTTCTAACAAAGGCATAAAGCCCCACTAAAAAAACCACTAAAACAAAAGAAACAATTGAAAATAAACCCATATTTTCCACCCCTTAGAAGCATACAGCTCCCTAAATATTCAATTTTTATATCGCATTGATATACTCTTTCGCTTTTTTCGCATATACGAATGGGTTAGCAACTGCAGGATCTTGTTCCGCTTCTACTACAATCCATCCAGAATAGTCCGACTCATAAATCATTTCCAAAATTGGTTTGAAATCAATATCACCATCTCCTGGAACTGTAAATGCACCTTGTTTCACTGCTTCTAAAAACGACAAATTCTCTTTTTTCACGTGTTCAACGATAGTGCTGCGTATGTCTTTAAAATGTATATGATGAATTCTATCCGTATATAAATTAAAGATGTCCACAATATCTTCACCAGAAAAATGTAAGTGCCCTGTGTCATATAACAAAGAAACAAGTTTTGGGTCCGTTGCGTCCATAAGTTTCTTTATTTCTTCTGTAGTTTGTACACCTGTTCCCATATGATGGTGATAAACAATTTTCATACCATTATCTCTGGCGATAGAACCCAATCGATGTAAACCATCAATGAGTTTTTTCCATTCTTCATCATTGAACGTAGGTTTAAACTTAAACAGTGGGCAATTGATATCTCCTTGAATACTTTTACCTTGCTCCGAAACAACAATCACTTTTGCACCTAATGCTTTTAAAAAGTTCATATGATCAATAAAGGATTTTTCTGTTTCTTCGTAAGGTTTTGTAGTTAAATATAAACTTAACCACGCACTTGCTACCGATAAATTTCTAGGTTTCAAGTAAGACTTTAATACTTCTGCATCTTTAGGATATTTATTGCCGATTTCTGTTCCTTCATATCCAGCTAGTGCCATTTCGCTAATACATTGTTCAAATGAATTTTCTTTCCCCAACTCTGGCAAGTCATCATTTGTCCATGCAATCGGAGCACATGCATATTTAATAAATTGTGTCACTTTTCTCACCTCATAGATAAATTACTTTCTTCTCATCAAATGACTTTTGCATTGCAATGGCTACTTCTGTGCTTTTCAAGCCATCTATCCCTGTCACCACAGAATTTTTATTACCTATAATTGCATCTACAAATGTTTGAATTTCATTTATGAATGCTTCTCTAAAGCGTTCAGGAAAATGATGAGAAGTAGGTCGTACGACACCATTACTGTCGTAAAGTGTGACGAGATTTTTTTCTGGTGCATTACCAATTCTTAACATTCCTTTTGTACCTATTAATTCAGTCTCAACGTGATAACCGTGCATTGCATTCCTGCCTGCTAACAGATAAACAATGACTTCATTTTCCAATTCGGCTAAGCATGCACCCGTTTCGAGTTCTGAATACTCTGATAATTTAGGCGCGGCAATATTATTTCCTAATGCATATACAGATTTGAACTCTGAATTAGAAAACCATCGAATTAAGTCAATATCATGAATAGACATATCAAGGAAAATACCACCACTTGCTGCGTTACTAGCAAATGCAATAAAGGAATCAAGGCCTGAATGAGGATCAATTCCATAACACCTAATAGAAGTTAACTCTCCTAATTCCCCTCTTTCAATCAATTCTTTGGCATATTGATAAGAAGCATCAAACCTTCTCATAAATCCTAATTGAAATACTAAATTTTGCTTTTCTTCAATCTTTTGAACGACACTTTCGATACTTCTCATTTCTAGTCCAATAGGTTTTTCAGAAAATACATGTAAGCCTTTTTCTAATGCTTGTGTAATTTGCACCGTATGAAATCCACTTGGTGAAACAATAATGACGGCATCCAACTCGTCATTATTGATCATATCTGTGTAAGAATCATAGCAATGCCTTACCCCAAGAACATTTCGTGCAAAATCCAATTCCTCTTGTACAATTGAAGCTACAGCCCATAATTCAGCATTGGGGATATGATTCACAACGTTTTGAGCGTGTACTTTTCCTAGTCTCCCCAGACCAACCTGTCCAATTTTAATCGTTGTCATATCGTATCCTCCGTCAATATTTCTTAGCTTTCATCATTTTTTGTTTCTTTTCTTCAAATGCTTTAAGAATTTTTGGGTTTTCACTCACTTCCGAAACACCAACATTCCAGAATGATTGATAGCCTTTAGTCATCGTCTTAGGCAACGTTTTAATTTCAAACAACGTACTATTTTTTTGTACTCTTGCCTCTTTCACTGCGTTTTCTAATGCATTTAAATGATTCAGTTTATAACCTTTTGCACCATATCCCTCTGCTACTTTTTGATAATCAACATTGAGAACATCACCATTTGGCATCGAGAATTCAGTACAGAAGCTATTACCGCCGTTCCCCATTTGTAAATTATTAATACAGCCAAACCCACTATTATCAAATAGCACTACATTTATTTTCTGGTGATACTGTAATGCGGTTACAAGCTCTGAATGCAGCATTAAAAAGCTACCATCTCCGACAAATGCATAAACTTCTTTCTCTGGTTCAGCTAATTTAGCACCTAATGCCCCCGCAATTTCATATCCCATAGTCGAATAACCATACTCCATATGATAAGTATTGAACTTCTGAGATTCCCACAATCTTTCCAAGTCTCCAGGAAGTGAGCCGGCAGCTGCAACAATAATGGCATCTTCTTCAATTAAATGATTTAAATGAATCAGTGCATTGGTTTGTGGAAGTTGTGTATTGAGCTGAGATACATACTTTTGAAATTTTGCTTTTTCAAAATCATCCTCAATTTCAGATCGATATTTTTCATGATTGATATCAATTTTTGCCAAACGACGACGCTCTTCTTGCCACTTTTCTTTAAGCATTTCAATTTCATTAGCATTTTTCTGCGATGCCCTTGTTAATCCGACGGCAATCTCTTCTAGTGCACATTTAGCGTCACCTAAAACATCTACACCATCTAACTTCAGCGCATCACTACGATTGACGTTTATATTAATGAATGATGCATTTTCAAAATTAAAGGCTGTTTTTGAACCTGTAGTAAAATCTGAATATCTAGTACCTATGCCTATGACAACATCGGCATCCTTGACATATTCATTGGCTGCCAAATTGCCAGTAACACCAACGCCACCTAAGTTAAATTTAAAATTCGCTTCAACAGTGGACTTACCGGCTTGTGTTTCAACAATTCCGATATGATGGTTTTCGCTTAACTGTTTAATAATTTTCTGCGCTTCAGAGTACTTTGCGCCTCCTCCAACGACAAATAAAGGTTGTTCAGCACGATTAATCAACTCAATCGCTGTTTCAACTGATCGTTTGCTAGGTTTTAAACGATCTATATAATGTATTCTCTTTTTGAAAAAAGAAACTGGAAATGCATATGATTCCCCTTGAACATCCTGACTTAACGCAATTGTAGCTGGACCAGCAGTAGCAGGATTCGTCATGACTTCAAAAGCTCTTAAAAGCGCGCTCATAATTTGCTCTGGACGTGTAATACGATCAAAGTACCTTGATACAGGCTTCAATGCGTCATTTGTTGTCACACCGATACTATAAGGTTGTTCTATTTGTTGAAGTACAGGATCTGGTTGTCTTGTTGCAAAAGTATCCCCAGGTAAAAACAGTACAGGAATATGGTTCGCTAAGGCCGTTCCTGCAGCAGTTACTAAATTAGCTGAGCCTGGGCCAACAGAAGTTGTGACAGCATAGATTTTTCTTCTTAACTTTTGTTTACTAAAAGCCGTCGCAATATGAGCCATTCCCTGTTCATTCTTCCCCTGTATAATATTCAACTTGTCTTGATATTGATACAACGCTTCACCAAGTCCTAATACATTACCATGCCCAAAAATGTTGATAACGCCTTCGACAAAGCGAGATTCATGACCATCGACAGATATATATTGGTTTGCTAAAAATTTAGCGATTGCTTCACCTGTTGTTAGTTGAATTGTGTTCGACATCTTAACACTCCTAACTTTGCTCTTGAATGAGCGCTTCTATTTTCTCAATTGTAGGCATCGCTTCACTTGAACTGTGACTACTCACCACTATTGCTGCAGACGCCGCACCATATTGTAAAGCTGTTTGGATATTTTGCGTTTTAATTAATCCATATAAAAATGCCGCTGCATATGAATCTCCTGCTCCGAAAGTCTTAAGAACATTAGCTTTATACGCTTTACCAGTGTAAAAGTCACCTGTACTTGTATAAGCATTAGAACCTTGCACACCGTGTTTAATTACAACTAACTCTGCGTTGCCATTCTTAAAAATACTCTCACTGATTTCAACATCTGATAATGATTGGAACGAAAGTATTTTGTTAAATTCATCTCTAGTACCAATCACGATATCCACTTGCTGAACTAACAATTCATAATAAAGTGATGTTTCTTCTTCATTTCTCCATGAGTAGGGTCTATAATCCAACTCAAAAATTGTCTTTACTTGATATTTTTTAGCAATAAGCAATGCTTTGATTACAGCTTCACGGGATGGCGATTGTGATAACGCAACACCAGAAATTAATAAATATTGACTATTCTTAATATAATTTTCATCAACATTTTCAGGTTTCAAGTTAAGATCTGCTACGTTTTCTCTATACATCAAAATATTTGATTCTTCAGGACTCAATATTTCAGTGAATGTTAATCCGGATTTATGTCCATCTTTATCAATAGAAATTTGTGACGTATCCACGCCAACTTCTTGCAAATAATGAGTTATAAAACGCCCATGTTGATCATCCGAAACGTTGGCAATCAATCCCACATTAAGTCCTAATTTTGATGCGCCTATAACAATATTAGTTGGAGAACCTCCTACATATTTGCTAAAGGTTTTCGTTTCTTCCATTGGTCTATTGATTTCAACAGAATTGAGATCAATGGCCGCTCGACCTATCGCAACAATATGCTTTTTTTCGCTCATGCTACTTTCCTCCTAATCTCTATCAATGATCCATTCATGTTCTTTTGCATTATTAAACTTCCAAATTTTCTTAGGACCCGCCATTACGTTTAAGTAATAACTATCATATCCATCAGGCACACCTACAGGATGATAACCTTTAGGAACGACTACGACATCTCGATGTTCAACAGTCATTGTTTCATCAATACTTCTATCGTCGGTATAAACACGTTGGAACACAAAACCTTGTTGAGGATTCATTTCGTGATAGTAAACCTCTTCAAGGAGAGACTCATTTGGTAAATTATCAACATCGTGTTTATGTGGAGGATAGCTCGACCAGTTTCCTTGATTTGTATACACTTCAACAACTAATAAATTTTCACTCGCTTCATGAGAATCAGGCAATATGTTGTGTACATGTCTTTGATTTGCATATTTACCACGATCTTCTACTGTATTATCTTCTGCTTTAATCAATTGCGTCGGTCTTTGCACACTACATTTTGAATAGCATAATATGATTGTTGCATCATCTATAGCGGTTACCGATAGAGTTCGTTCTTTTGATGCATAAACACTATCAGTTGGTACTCTATCAAAAGCAGTTTTTCTACGTCCTAAGTTTTCAAAATTTTGATTATCTACTTTAATATTTACTTTACCTGTGTGAACAACGACACAGACTTCAAGTTGTTTCGTCTCAAAAACGTGTTCCGATTCTTTTACAAGGTCAAGTACTTCAAATCCAATATAATCTAGATTCAAATCACTCATCTGATGTTGATGAACAAATGATATTTCATGATCTAAATGTCTAGCTTTTTTAAGTAAATAAGACATTGACATGCCTCCTTTAAAATCTTGGTTCACCTTGACGTGCTGTAACAACTTTTCGATGTGTGTAGAATTCAACACTATCTTTACCATTACAGTGAAGTGATCCAAAGAATGAAGATTTCCAACCAGAGAACGGGAAAATTGCCATAGGTGCAGGTACACCAAGATTAATTCCTAACATTCCAGCGTCAATATTTTCTCTAAAGTATCTGATTGAAGAAGCACTATCTGTAAATAAGCAAGCGCCGTTAGCAAATTCAGATTGGTTTGCTAGTTGAATACCTTCTTTAAGTGATTTCACTTTAACTAATGAAAGTACTGGAGCAAATATTTCATCTTTCCAAATCGTCATATCAGTCGTGATATTTTCAAAAATAGTAGGTTTAACGAAATAGCCTTCTTCGTTGTTATCCTCTCGACCATCTAATACAAGTGTGGCACCTTCTTCAACACCGATATCTACATATTTCAATGTTCTCGCTTTATTTTCTTTTCTAATAACCGGGCCTAAAAAGACATTATCTTCAATACCATTACCAATAACGATATCTTGAGCTGCTTGTACTAGTTTTTCTTTAAATGTGTCATAAACACCTTCTTGTACTGCAACTACCGCCGCTGCCATACATCTTTCACCCGCAGAACCAAAAGCTGCACCAATGACATCTTTAACCGCGTTATCGATATCTGCATCATCTAAGACAATCGTATGGTTTTTAGCTCCAGTTAAGCACTGTACTCTTTTTAAGTTTGCAGTTCCTTTTTTATATACAATTTCGCCAACAGTTTTTGATCCAACAAATGAAATCGCTTTAATATTTTCGTTTTCACATATACCATTCACAACATCTACTGTGCCATGTACAACATTAAATACACCTGCTGGTAAGCCTGCTTCTTCTAATAATTCTACGAGTTTGTTTACTAATAATGGTGTGCGTTCAGAAGGTTTAATAATAAATGAATTGCCTAATGCAATAGCCATTGGGAACATCCAACAAGGCACCATCATTGGGAAGTTAAACGGTGTAATACCTCCTACAACACCTACTGGATATTTATAGCTTGTTCCTTCAATATTTGTAGCAATACTTGATAAAGAGTCACCCATCATTAAAGTTGGTGCAGCACATGCAAATTCAACATTTTCAATTCCACGTTGTACTTCACCAAGTGCTTCTTGCGTATTTTTACCATTTTCTTTAGTGATAATATTCGCTAATATTTCTTTATTTTCAATAAGTAGCTGTTGAAACTTAAATAGGATACGTGCTCTTTTAGGTACAGCTACCTCCTTCCATTTTAAGAACGCTTCTTGAGCTACTTTTGCTGCTTCATCAAGTTCTTCTCTCGTTGAAACCGGTACATATGCAATCACTTCTTTTGTTGCAGGATTCAATACTTCAATCTTTTCTTCGGATTTTGATTCAACCCATTTGCCACCAATATAGTTTTTTAAAAGTTCAGCCATAAACTTTACCTCCTTAATTAGTAAGCGCTTTCATAGCGAGATAAAAATATTAATATATGAGTAACTTTTGATTAAATGTTGGTCATATATTGATTTTTATTCTATATTAGTCACAATTATCTGTCAACTTATTGATTAACTTTTGCTTGTAGATTGTTATTTCTTCAATTTTTGGGTATATTCATATTAACGGAGGAATTGCAATGAAAGCCAAACGTATTGTTGAAATTGAACATTTCATAAATAATAAAAATGCTGTCACTTTAGAGGAACTTAGTAAAAATTTTAATGTCTCAATTAATACTATTAGAAGAGATATCAACCAATTAGTGAAAATGGATAAAGTTAAGAAAGTTTATGGAGGTGTTGAATCAGTAAATATTTCCCATTCAAGCGCAACTGATTTTAATGACCGTAACATTGAACACTCAGAAGATAAAAGACATATAGGACAATTAGCAGCTCAAAAATTAGAAGCTGGAGATGTAGTGTATATCGATACTGGGACAACTACAATGCACATTCTTGACTATATCGATAAAGCCTTACCCTTAACAGTTATTACCAATAGCCTAGATGTGATGAATAAGGCAGTACAATTAGAAAATATAGATTTATTTATTATCGGCGAACAATTTAAAAAAACAACCCGCTCTTTTATAGGCGTAGATCGCCACTCCTTATTAAATAAGATGAATATTCAAAAGGCTTTTATGGCAGCAACAGGAATCAACGTCCCAAATGGTTTAAGTAATTCAGAGGTAGAAGAAAATTATATCAAACAACTTGTTATGAAGAAAAGCAAACAAAAATATATTTGTGTAGACTCAAGTAAGATGAATAAAAGTACTCTATTGACTTATGCCCCTCTTGATATTGTTCATTCAATCATCACAAATCAGCCATTACCAGAAAACATTGCTGACTTCGCTGAAAAAAACGGCATCGAAGTTTACTATTAGTTTTATTCTAGCCTGTCAATGATGAGCGGGATTGAAATTTTTATTTACTCTATTATGATATTTCATTTTCCCGCTTTTCAATGATGCCTATTTAACTTCCAAGCAATTCCACGATTTTTCACAATTCGTCAGAAGCGCTCTCCCTATTAATACTCACTTTTATGCGTTTTTAGGAATTTCTTCAAATCAATATCACATTCCTCTTTTTCAAAATGTTCACTTTATAGACAAAATGTATTCATGCCTGTTATGACAGCGTTTTATTGTTGTTTTTTCAATTTTTTGTTATTCCATTTTATTTGAATCTGTTATCATAATTCGGCATACTAGACTTAGAAAAATGTTTCGAGGAGGAAAGTCAGTATGAATCAAGAACAATTTGATAAAGTTAAAAATGGAAATGGATTTATCGCGGCCCTTGACCAAAGTGGTGGTAGTACACCTAAAGCGTTACGTGGCTACGGTGTTTCAGAAGATCAATACACTAATGATGACGAAATGTTCAAACTCGTTCATGACATGCGTACGCGTATTGTGACTTCTCCGTCATTTACTGCAGATAAAGTGCTTGGTGCGATTTTATTCGAACAAACGATGGATCGTGAAGTAGAAGGTAAGCACACTGGTGAATATTTAGCTGAAAAAGGTATTGTGCCTTTCTTAAAAGTAGATAAAGGTCTTGAAGATAAAGAAAATGGCGTTCAACTCATGAAGCCTATTCCTGAGTTAGACAGTTTATTAGATCGTGCGAATGAACACAAAATCTTCGGTACAAAAATGCGTTCTAACATTTTAGAATTCAATAAAGAAGGTATCGATGCAGTTGTTGAACAACAATTTGGTATTGCACGCCAAATCATTTCAAAAGGTCTCGTGCCGATTATCGAGCCTGAAGTGAATATTGATGCAGAACAAAAAGCTGAAATTGAAGCATATTTAGCTGAATCTATTCAAAAACAATTAGACAAGCTTGGTTCTGAAGATTATGTGATGTTAAAGATTACCATCCCAACTCAAAAAAATCAATATCAATCATTAATTAACCATCCAAATGTTGTTCGTGTTGTCGCATTATCAGGTGGTTACAGCCTTGAAAAAGCGAATGAATTCTTAAAATCAAATGACGGCTTAATCGCAAGTTTCTCACGTGCATTAATTAATGACTTACGTGTGAGCCAATCAGACGAAGAATTTGATCGCTTATTAGGTCAAACGATTGATGCCATTTACGACGCATCAGTTAACAAAGTCTAAGTTATACCACGAACTTTTAACGAATGAATCAATTTCAATTATGGATAGCGTCGATTTGACTTAAACAGTGAAATCATGACGTTATCCATATTTTTTATTTTACAAAGTGACTACAACTGCAAATTTACTCACAGATGGTAAAGTCATTCAAAGTGGTTGGAGTAACTATGGTGGCGGTAACCAAGTCACAATTCAAGAAGCCAACAGTGACAAATATCAATGGTACATGCATATGAATAAATTAAATGTACAAGCGGGTGACCAAGTGCAAGCCGGTGACCCAATCGGATTATCAGGGAGTACAGGGAATTCAACTGCGCCTCACCTGCACTTCCAACGCATGGATGGCGGCGTTGGCAATCAATATGCAGTCAATCCAACAAGCTATTTAAACCAAAAATCATAAATTCAAATGATAGAGAGAAAGGCTGGGAGCAAAATATCTCAGCCTTTTTTGCGACCGAATGTAGGAACATCCAAACCACCCCAAACGCAAAAAGGAGCTGGGGCATTAAGTTTCCTCAGCTCCTTTACTATATTTTGTTGTGTATACCAAGGGATGGGGCTAGAAAAAATTAAGCCTCAAGCTATACATAGATTGCATATTCATTAATGACTTTAAAACGGTCGGAAAATGAGCGTGAATGGGATAAAAATTGATGCTATTGTTTTCTTAATTTCATAAACTTGCCTTCAGTTCTGTGTATTTGATATAAGATTGCCCAGAAGGCTGAGACTCCTGAGGGATCAGCTGGTCCGGAAAATCCACTAACGCTTCAACAAATGTAACAGTTTAATCTAGCGTTAGTTAGTTGAAGGACCAGCCCCTAGGAAACATATTAAGATAGTAGTGAAGAAATTATGACGATAGTTTCTTCACTACTTATTTTTTATAATAGGTAGTTGAGAGAAGTTAAATCGAGCTTCGCGTGGATTTAAAATTCGTTAGGAAACTGATTGGCTTCACTCCCTTATGAATTTTGTTTCAATATGTAGGCTCTAGAAGTCGTGTAAGAAAATAAAGTGATTAAGGATTAAGGGTGAAGGTTTGCTTATCTCAAGACTTAATTAAGGAGGCATTTTATGCATATTTTTGGTATTGATATCAGTAAAGCATCGGCATTTGTGGCCCATTATGAAGATGAAACATTCGTTAAAGAATTGGACTTATTCTATGATTCAAAGAACTTACTTCAGTTCTACACATATTTAAAATGTTTTGAAGATAAGTTATTGATATTCGAAGCAACAGGTGTTTATTCAACAATTATTCGTCAATTTTGTATCAATCATAATATTAAACATATTTGTATAAACCCCTTAGAAGCACACTTTAAGATGAAGTCATTAAGAAGATATAAGACAGATAAGGTGGATGCACATAAACTCGCTCATTTAGGCTTTACACTAGATGAAAAATACATTATTCATCACACTTCAGATGAAGATATTGAGAGAAAGAGTTACACACGTTTAATCATGCGTATTGAGGACGATTTAACTAAATTAAAAACGAGACTTAAAGAGAGGCTATCTCAAGTATTCCCGTCACTTCAAGACTTAGTGAAGCACAACTATAATATTCCTAACTTAAGGCTTATCAATTTATTTGCACATCCTCAATTCGTCTTAAATTTGACTAAACAACAACTCAAAAAGCTCATTAAGCAGCACAATAACTGCCAAAAGACACATCTTGAAAATCTGACTATCAAGCTTGTTGAATGGGCTCAAAACACATATATTACCGTCCACGAAGAGCACCCACTTGTCGAAGAAATCAAAGATATTACTGAAGATTTAATTCGACTCATTGGTAGAAAAAAGAATTATGTCGCTAAACTCAAAAAATTATGTGCTGATCAAAAATTATATCACGTCTTATTAAGTATCAATGGTGTTGGAGAACAAAATGCGGCTTTACTCACAGGGGAATTAGGGAATATTGATCGCTTTGAGACGAATAAGCAACTCAATGCGTTTGTTGGTATCGATATCGTCAGATATGAATCAGGAACGGTTTATAAAAAAGACCGTATTAATCGGCGTGGCAGTAGTGTAGCACGAAAAATTCTCTATCAAATGGTTGAGCTTTTTATTATGAATCAACACCGTCAGCAGAATCATATTTGCGATTATTACTATAAATTAAAAGAGCCACCTTACAATAAACATCATAAAGTGGCCATGATTGCTTGTGTGAACAAGCTCATTAAAGTTATGCATTACTTAAACACTACAAACTCAAGATATGACTTTGAACGTGCTACAAGGCATTTAAAGGATAACTCAATAAAGCCTTCCTAGGATAACCACTTCCATTAGCCAAGCACTATGCACATCTTGAGTTATATACACAGGAAAATTCTACACTAGTCATACTCGTTATGACTAAATAACTCAAAATTTTCCTACACATTCAGTATAACACCTAGAAAAAATTTTTAAAATTAGCTAGGTGTAGTTCAGTGATGCCAAAATACTAAAAAAACACTTGCAAAACAGTAAGAACGCGAAGCCATCAGGGCAATCAAAAAAGCAATTCATAGTGAAAGGGCAAGTTTAACACAAATATTGCATCAATAGCATCAAAAATTTTTATGTCCCATCCCCCTTTTCCTACGATTTGTCAAGGGCGTGTTAATTAAAAATGACATTACTGAACTAGACCGTCCAATTTTTACTTTTTTGAATAAGGTGTTATGATGTATATGATTATATGGTTTCGTTAGTGGGGTGCTTTCTGATAATCATATAATTTATCATTGACTATCAAGTAGTGAATGGTCTTTAATAAGCGATTGATACTCGCTATTACGGCAGTCTTGTGGGGTTTCCCATGAGGCTGCTCTCTTAATTTGTAATAATAATCCACAATATGGCTTTGATAATGATTTCTTCCCCTAATAATGTTCATAATGATCAAATACAATAAACGTCTCGCTTTTTTATTTCCTCTTTTGTTGATTGTATCTCTACTTTTTGAAGTTCCTGATTGATAACGTTTAATATCAATACCTACAAATGCATTCAGTTGTTTATTTGTTTTAAAATTTCTAATATCACCAAGCTCCCCAATAAGCAATGCAGCTGTGAGTTCTCCGATGCCAGGAATTGAAATAATGTTTTCAAACTCAGTCGTTTTTTTTGCTAGATCAATCATTTCCTGATCAAATACTTTCTTTTCTTCTATCGCAATAAGCAGTTTGTCACATAGGTATTGGACTTTTTTTATTAGAAAAGAAGACTTGTCCACATTCGGAAAACTATTATTCTTGATCTCAATTAATTTTTGGGCATACTTGTGAGCTTTATTAACTGAAATGCCTTTATCAGTTGAATGAAGCACTTTTTCGACTAATTCATCATCAGACAACATGCTTACATAATCAGGATGAGGAAATGTTTTAGCTATATTTAATGCGATTTTTGAATATCTGTTAGTAAATAACTTTTCTAACCCTGGAAATGTTTGATGTAGTGTTTCGACTAACTCAACTTTGAGACGATTTTGGTTCGTCTCCATTTCTAAGTGAAAGCGTGCACGTTCTCTCAGTTCAAAGTATATCTCTTCAGACTGACGTTGTACCTTTGAATCTTTCATTCTAAAGGCAAGAAGTGCAAGTTTATGTGCGTCTGATTTATCTGTTTTCCATGACCTTAATGAACTCATTTTGAACTTGGCTTCTAGGGGATTCATTTCTAAGTAATCTATTTTGTGAACTGCACAGAAGCGTTTCATGCCCCTTGAATAAATACCTGTTGATTCAAAGAGGATAAATAGGGAATCAAGATGCTTGATATAATTTTCAAGATGACGATAGCCATTTTGATTATTTTGAATGACCAATTCTTTAACCAAAACTTCATCCTTATAATGTGCGACCACACTTTCTGACTTACTTACATCAATGCCTAAACAGTTGATAAAAATCATACCTTTCTTTATTGAATTGAGAAGATTTTAACTTTACTTAGCCTTTTTCATTTCATTTTCCTATACACGGTTTCTAGAACCCAACATACTTCAATCGAATTTCAAAAGGAGAGTAAAGCTGATCAGTTTATTTTACGGATTCAAAGATCCACGGAGCTGCTCGATCTACTTCTCTCTACAACTATAAAAAATAGCTGTGAAGAAATCTATCGTCATAAATTTCTTCACAGCTAATCTTAGTATGTTTAATTCGAAATATTAATGTTCTAACATTTCATCCTTCACTTGTTCTTTTGTAAGATTCGCTGGATAATACGTTGGCCAGTTCTCTAACTCTTTCAATACTTTATCACGGTCATTGCCAGTAAAGATGTGGAAATGTCCTGTTTTCGTAGGTGCAATATTATGGTCGCTAAATTGTACATATTTTGGTAATCCATCTTTAGCGTCACCTTCAAGTTTGAATGTGTAACGCACGCCACGATTACCACCAGAATATTTCAAAATATCTTTACCGTCATAACTGTACATACCTGTCACAGACTTACCATTTTTCGTAAATGTAATTTGGTTATCTGTAATTTTAATTTTTTCTACGTCAGTTTTGTAACCTTTATCGTAGTATGCTTTATATTCTTTCGCAGATTTGTCACCTTTATCTTCTGCTTTATGTTCAAATACTTCATCAAGCGTGCCATCTTTCAATAATGGGTAAACTGATTGCCATTCACCTGCATAATCTGATAAATCACGATCTTTCACTTGGTCGTCTTTGAAGTAGCCGTCTTGGATTGCTTTACTATGTTTGTTCGCTGCTTTCTCATCTTCAACTTTAATTTTATCGTTGAGTGCTTTTTCGATGCTTTTTACATTTTCTTTCATCAATGATTGATATGTCGCATCTTTCGCTTGGTCATTAGATACAGCTTCCATATTGTTGAATTTCAATGGTTTCGCATTCGTTTCTTTACGAATAGTGTCTGTCACTTTGTTTGCGACATTTTCTTCATAAAGAATGTATTTCGCACCTGTATCATTAATTTCTTTCACAATTTCAGTAAGTTCTTTTTGTGATGGATCTTCAGCGTTTAAGCTTTGAACCCCTTTTTGTACGAAGCCATAACGGTCAGCTAAATAACCTAATGATTCATGAGAAATAAATACTGCATGACCTTGGTGATCTTTTGTCACATCTTTTAACTCTTTATCAATGCCATCTAAGTCTTTTAATACTTTGTCGGCATTTTTTTCATATTCTGCTTTATGTTTTGGATCACGTTTACTCAAGTCATCACGAATCGCTGTCACAAACTTTTTATCCATTTGTGGGTCTAACCATACGTGTGGGTCATAACCGCCATGATGGTGATGCTCATGTTCTTCGTGCGCTTCACCGTGCTCGTGTCCCTCTTCACCATGCTCATCATGATCGCCATGTTCTTCGTGTTCGCCGTGCTCTTCATGTTCACCATGTTCATGTTGATCTGTTAATAATGTGGCTTTATCTAAGCTGTTCTCTAATGATAATTTATGATCATCTTTTTTAATCGCGCTCGCTACTTTTTTCGCTACAGGGTCTAAATCGTCGCCAGTATAAATGAATAAATCAGATTTACTTGCATCGATAATATCTTTTTGTGTCGGTTCAAAACTGTGTAAGTCTGTTCCTTTAGGATAAATTGAATCGACAGTCACATGCTCGCCACCAATTTGCTTCACAAAAGATTGTAATGGGAACACAGTTGTTGTGACTTTAAGTTGATCTTTTGATGCTTTGTCGTCCCCATCTTGGCCACACGCCGCGAGAACAGTTCCTGATAACAGCACTGTCGCCAATACTTTCAAACCTTTTTTCATAATGTGGTCTCCTCCCAAACAAACAGTAATGATTTCGATTTAAAATTATACGCTAATCTCATAAGAAGTGCAATAACTATTTTCATGTAGAATTTCAGTAAAAAAGCCTACCTCAACAGATAGACTTTTA
Organism: Staphylococcus delphini; assembly: GCF_900636325.1. NCBI lineage: Bacteria > Bacillati > Bacillota > Bacilli > Caryophanales > Staphylococcaceae > Staphylococcus > Staphylococcus delphini. Next base: position 267,272 of record NZ_LR134263.1, on the reverse strand, counting down.
CTTTCAAACATGATGTTAAATTTTTCTTCTCATTTTGTAAAAAAATGGCTCTGACATGTTCCTCTTATTCAATATAAATCGACTGACTCATTTGTGTCGTATTCAGCCATTGTTGAACATCGATGACACGTTGATTCAGTGAACCTTTGTAGGGTAAATTTGGACGATATAGTGATTGTACGAACATTCCATCGACAATGACATCGGCTTGTTTTATCACTTCTGTACGCGCATCATCGGCACACCATAAATATTCGAATAGAAAGCCGGTCCATATCCATAACGACTTTTTACGACCATAACGTGCACGAAATGCTTGAACGAGTGGCGCAACAATTTTTAAATTACTAAAGGGTTCTCCACCTAAAATACTCAATCCCGCAATGTATTCTGGTGCACATGCATCGAGTACTTCATCCATCACTGCATCGGTCATCGCCTCACCATAACGAAAATGCTGGGCGGCTTTGTTGTAGCAACCTTGACATTGAAATGGACAACCAGAGACATACACACTGCATCGGACGCCTTCCCCATCGACAAAACTTTGGTATTCGATTTTCGCGATATAACCTGCGCCAGTGATAACATCCAGTACACTCATGATTGACGCACCTTCAAATGTTTAACCCGTGCACACATTTCTTTATGGCGGCCTTCAATCGTCGGGCGTTGCACAGGATTACCAAGATAGCCACATGTCCGTTTCACCACATCGACCGTTTCTGGATTTTGGTTGCCACATTCCGGACAACGATATCCTGTCTCTGTCGTATCAAAATCACCTTCAAAACCACAATCATAACAACGATCAATCGGAATATTCGTACCTAAATAACTTACGCGGTCATACGCATAATCCCAAACCGTTTCGAGTGCCTTCACATTATGATCTAATTTAGGATACTCGCAGTAATGAATATAACCCCCCGACGCTAAATAAGGATAGTCTTTCTCAAAATCTAACTTTTCAAACGGTGTCACATCTTTACGTACATCATAATGGAATGAATTTTGATAATACCCTTTATCTGTAATATCTGGTATGTCACCAAATGCTTCACGGTCCAAGCGACAAAAACGGTCTGTCAATGACTCACTTGGCGTACTATAAATGCTAAACCACACGTCATATTGCGCTGTCCACTCAAGTTGATAATTTTTCATTTGCTTTAAAATCGTTAACGTAAAATCTTTCGCTTCAGGATTCGTCTCCCAATTCGGTCCAAAGAAGACGGTCGCTGCTTCATATAAACCGATATATCCCATTGAAATGGTTGCACGTTGTTGATTAAAAAATGTATCAACCGGGTCCTCTTCATTAATTCGGTATTTAAAAGCACCACGTTTGTATAAAATGGGCGCATTGTTCGGCACCGCTTCTTTCACACGTTCAATACGATAAAGAAGCGCATCATGTAACACTTGCATCCGTTCATCAAACAACTCCCAAAAACGCGTCATGTCTCCAGCTGACTCAATCGCAATACGCGGAATATTCAACGTGACCACACCTAAATTACAGCGACCATTATTTTCAAACTCACCTTGCGCATTTTGCCACGCAGGTAAAAACGAACGACATCCCATCGGTGCTTTAAAGTCTCCTAAAAGTTCGACCGTCTTGTCATAATTCAAAATATCCGGGTACATCCGCTTCATGGCACATTGTAACGCTAGCTGTTTAATGTCATAATTCGGGTCTTCGGGGGCGAAATTTGTCCCTTTTTTAATGGAAAACACGAGTTTTGGAAAAATTGCTGTAATGCGATCTTTACCGAGTCCTTTAATCCGTGTCTTTAAAATCGCCTTCTGTACTTTGCGACTCAGTTCGTCCACACCTAGTCCAAACCCTAGCGTAACGAAAGGTGTCTGTCCATTCGAAGTATAGAGCGTATTAATTTCATATTCTAAACTTTCTACTGCATCAGCAATGTCTTGTGTTACCCGTTTATCTACATACGCATCGATTTGATCATCTTTCACAAATTCACGGGCCACTTCACGATGTTTTTCCTCATTAAAATGTGCATAATGGCTCAACAATTCGTCAACACGGTCGATGGTACAACCGCCGTACTGACTACTCGACACATTCGCAATAATTTGAACAAGTTGCGCCGCGGCCGTTTGAATCGACTTTGGAGAAGTGACTTGTGCATTACCAATTTGAAAACCATTCGCCATCATCCCTTCCGCATCGATTAAGCAACAGTTTGTGAGCGGTTGGAATGGGTGATAATCTAAATCGTGAAAGTGAATTTCACCTTTTTGATGCGCCATTGCAACATGTGGAGGCAATAAATGTTGTAACGCATATGATTTTGAAACAACTCCGGCAGTCAAATCACGCATCGTAGAAAAAGTCTCACTATCTTTATTTGCATTTTCGTTTACAATCGTTGGATCTTTTGTCATTAAACCTGTCAATTGCTTTTCAAGTTGTGTCAAAATATCACTCTTTTCTATATATAGTGTCTATAAACAATCATAAACACTATATGTAGTGCTTTTCAAATGATATCTGAAGCATTAACTGATTTGTCATTTCTTTTTTAACATTATGTGAACAAAGTATTGTGAGAGAGAAGGTGCCAAAATGAACTTCATCGTACGATTGTTTTTAGTTAAATCACGTGTATCGTCGTTAGATTTGTTGGGGATGGATTTTAAATATGAGGAAAATCTCTATGTATTATCGCATTGTGAGAAACGAGTCAGATGAGAAATAAGCGATGATAAAAACCCCCTCACTTTGAATAAAAAAGTGAAGGGGTCATGTGTGAAATCTTTTTTCACTATATAGCCACTACTTTAAGTGGCTGTACTGTTGCTTTAATTGTCCATTGGCTATGAAATAAAAATAACGGTAAAAAAATAGGCGATTGTAGCCACACCATTAAAAACCCCTCTCACTCTAGGACAGTGAGGAAGTGAGGTGTAAACCTATTGTGAAATTTTACATCTTTATCATAACCTTTCTTCATAAAAATTACAACTCTATTGATAAAAACTAATTTTACTCACATATGTTTATAGGCGCTTATCACAAAATTTTTAAAAGTGACGTCAATGAACGTCGAACAATTGAAATATCACGCGATGTGAGATTGATTTTTAAAAAACAGAGAACCATTCATCAGCAGAAAAACAATAAACGACTATTTTTATATTATAACTTTGTTTTTGTATTTACAATGTTATATAATAGGGTGTCGCCTATCCTTTAGGTGTCATTTTGACATGGAAGGGAGGTGTAGGGAGATGTGCGAGTTTTTTGCGCATTACGCACTTACTGTTTTAAGTGGGTGCACCGTTGCTTTATTTGCCTATTGGCTACACAATAAAGACAACGGCAAAAAAAATAGGCGACTGTAGCCACACCAGTAAAAAACCCCCTCACTGATCCAGAGTGAGGGGGTTTGGTGTAGTACTAAATGTACGAGTTTTTATGACACTATTATAACGTCTCTTTAAGCAAAGTGCAAGTTTATTTTAAATGCAGCTGTATTAAGATTTTGTCGCTTCTGAAGCTGTACGACCGCGCTTTTGTAATACAATCGCAACGACAGCTGTAATGATAATACCGATGATCAGACCCACAATGCCTAAATATTTGACGATATTACCAAATACAATACCAACAACTAAAAAGTCAGTATCTGAGAAAGTCGTTGAAGCGAGTCCTAAATCTCCTAAGAATGGCAAGAAGAGTAAAGGTAAAAACGTAATCAGTAGACCATTTAAAGCTGAACCCGCAATAGCCCCTTTAATGCCACCACGTGCATTACCAAACACACCTGAAGTCGCACCTAAGAAGAAGTGTGGGACAACACCTGGTAAAATCACTACACCACCAATTAAAAACATGACAAACATACCAAGGACACCTGTTAAAAAGCTGACGAAAAATCCAATCAATACTGCATTTTGCGCATATGGGAATACAATCGGACAATCCAATGCTGGCTTCGAATGTGGGACCAACATTTCTGAAATCCCCTTAAATGCTGGTACAATTTCGGCCAAAATCAAGCGGACGCCCGTCAAAATGATAAACACACCTGCTGCAAACGTAACCCCTTGAATGAGCGAAAAGACGATAAAGTTTTGATCTTTACTAATTTCATCGTGTACATATCCGACGCCAGCAAATAAACTCGCAATAAGATACAGCAAAATCATCGTTAACGAAATGCTGATTGTACTTTCTCGTAAAAAGCTCAAACCTTTAGGAAAGTTAATCTCTTCCGTCGATTTAGAACGGCCTTTAAACAATTTTCCGACCTCACCGGCTGCCCAATAACTCACTGTCCCAAAATGGCCTAATGCGACTTGATCATTGCCTGTAATTTTACGCATCGTCTGTTGTGCCAATGCTGGAAATACAGCCATTATCAACCCTAAAATCAAAGCACCTAAGACAACCGTTAACACGCCTTTAATATGCCCTACCGTTAAAATAATGGCTAAAAACGCGGCCATGTAAAACGTATGATGTCCAGTTAAGAAAATAAACTTCAAATTCGATACGCGCGCAATTAAAATATTCACTAACATGCCAAACACCATAATAAGTGCTGCTGTTGTCCCATATTTTTCTAAAGCTATCGAGATAATCGCTTCATTGTTTGGCACGACACCTTGGACCCCGAATGCATGTTGGAAAATCTTGCCGAATGGTTCTAATGATTGCACGACTACACTAGCACCTGCACTTAACACGAGAAACCCTAGAATCGTTTTAATTGTTCCTGATGTCACCACTGACGCTGGCTTTTTCTGTACCACTAAGCCGATGAATGCAATTAAAGCAACAAGTATCGCAGGTTGGCTGAGTACATCAACTATTAAATCAAGTATCGTTTGCATAGACAACACTCCTTATTTTTAAATGACATCTAACGTCTCGAATTTATCTGTTAATTTTCTTTCTAACTCTGCTTTATCTAAAATATTGTCTAAAATGAGCACATCCCCAAGTCGTGCCGCATTTTCTTCTAAGTCACGTCCACAAATAAACAAATCTGCCATTTCTGGACTTGCACTCATAATGTCACTATGTTCCACATCGACCGCTTGTTTTAGCGTTAACTGTTTCAACACTTCTTGGACATTCATTTCGACCATAAAACTACTGCCTAAACCGTGACCACATACCACTAAAATTTTCATCTTTGCTCTACTCCTTTTATAATTGATAATATTTCTGCTTCATTTTGACTTTGAATTAAATGATTTACCGTTGCCACATCGCCTAAAATCCGTGCCAAGCTTTGTAAAATATCCAAATGTGAATGCGTGTCTACTGCACTAAATACAAAAACCAAACTAGCATAATGACTTTTTTTACCAAAATTAATATGCTGATTGAGCTTCAACAAACTGACCCCGACTTTGTTCACATTGCCATTAGGTCTCGCATGGGCAATCGCAATCTCAGGTGCAATAACGATATAAGGCCCATGTCGATACACACTATCAATCATCGCGTCTACATAACTTTGACTAAAATATGCTTGATCTACGAGGGGTTGAGATGCTTCTTTAATCGCTTCTTCCCACGATGCCACACATTCTCTCACATTAATCTTATCTTCTGTCAGCATTTCTAAGGACATATTCGGCCTCCTTTACAAACACGCTAATTTATTTTTCAATCCCGTCAAATCTCCATTTAAAAGTTGGACGCGCATCGTATCATCCATCAATATGTCACTCAGTTCTTTCAAAGCAGTTAAATGTTTCTGTGGTTCATCCGTCGCTAAGCCAATCATCACCTTTACCGGATCAAATCGCTCATGTCCAAAGTAAACACCTTGATCAAAATAAAACAAAGTCATGCCTACTCCGTTCAACGCATATTCTGTACTGCCGTGAAGTAACGCAACATGTGGACTGATGACCATATATGTACCAAACTCATCCAACTTATTGATAATTTCTTTTTTGTACTGTTCATGAATCATGCCGGCTTGCTCTAACGGTCGCATCACTTCAGCAATCGCCTCATTGCGAGACATCTTTTGGTGAATCGTCCCCAAAAATTCAGGTTTCATCACTTGTTTCAACTGCAAGCCTTGTCGTGATAAATGAAGTGCAAAGCGTTCCCGTTCTTTATTAATAATGTCATTGAGCTGTTCTCTATCTTTCTCATCCAAAAACGGCGTCACTTTAACACATTTAATGGCTTCCAATTCAATCGGTACTGTCGTAATGACGTAATCCACGTAACGCTTTTTCAACTGTGCTTCATCAATTTGATACAACGAATAAGCATCTAAAATATCAAACTCTGGGTAAATTTTTCGTAACTTCTCTTTTAACAATTGTGACGTTCCAATACCAGAGCCACACAATAATACAATTTTGATTTTTCTGCCTCTATGTTGTGTCAATCTTTCAATTGCTGAAGCGACATGAAGTGTTAAGTATGCAAGTTCATCATCTGTAAATTCAACCTTGTATAATTCTTCAAAAATCCAAATATTGTCGGTGATCACTTCAGTTATTTCCATATACTGTGCATAAATCTCTTGTTTAATAGGATTATGTTGAACGAAACGATACGTTAATCGATTGAGTGCAGGTGCCAAATGTAGATAAAGATTATTGAGTAATTTCGTATCTTTAATCAAGTCAATGCCTAAGCTCGCACTCATTCTTTCGACAAATTGATGAATGAGAATTTTAAGTTCTTCCGTGCCAACATGAGCATTTTCAATTTTTAACTTTTTAGCACTCAATAAATGAAGCGCAATGAACATCGTTTCTGATATTGGAAACGCAATGGCATCATGTTGTTCGACTTCGACTGCAATCGCTTGAGCAACCCGAAATGCATCCGTCTCTATCAATGCTGTGAGTGCTTCTTTCGGGGGTTCCATCGTAAAATGCTTTTTAATCCGCTGTATCGCAATGAGCAAATGAATCACCAAGCCATCAATCGCAATTTGAAAGAGTGGATAACCCTTTTCTTCTAACGTATGAATCACCATTTGTCGCATCCATTGCATATCTTCATCTTCAAAGAGCGTCTTCCGTACTAATTCGTTTGTCGACTTCACATAATCATGAATGACGAGACCGTAAGCTTTTCGATAGTTCCCTTCATCTCCATCAATGACAAACCCTTTATTTTTCACATAACGTAAAGTTAACGCCTGCGCTTGAAGCCAGTCTGTCACATCTTTCAAATCATCTACAATCGTCCGTCGCGACACATTGACCAAAGTAGATAACATCCGAGAATTCACAGGTGCCTTTGCTTCAAACAGATGTAATAAAATGTGTAAATGCCGCTCACTTTTCGTAAAATGCACATCTGGAAATGTCGCCTGATTCATCTGCCGAATCGCACTCAAATCTTTACAATCAATTTTAATGCCGTTACTTTTACTCCTTTGAATTTGTAAATGCAATGCTTCCTTCATAAACTCAATGTACTCAATATCATATTGAATCGTTCTTTCGGAGCGCTCAAATTCGTTTGCCAATTCAGCAATGGAAATGAAATCTTGAGCTTTGATGACTTTGTTTAAAATTTCAAATTGTCTGTTCGTTAGCAACGTTCAACCTCCTATGTCATTATTGTAATAGCTCCAGTCGTTTGATAGATGTGCAATTCACTTCAGTTCTCAATACGAAATTTTGCATATGTAGCTCGAAGGAAACGACAGAACCTACTACACGTGCACCTCCGTACTACACTGCAGTTGTATTTATTAAAACCTTAAACGATTCATAATCAAAGAGGTTTCAAAAACATAAAATCATGATTAATATGAAAATGGATAAGTTTGAACATACAGGAAATTGAAATAAAGGAAGAAATCATCAAGAAATAACACCTGTTTATAGACATCTTTAAAGTGGCGAAACCGTATGAGAGAGCTGTGCAATTGCAACAACATGGGGACGGTGGTGAGGTGGAAGATGGTAGGTTGTGAAAAGGGGAGGCTATATTTCTGAACGTTTAGCTTTCCACACACCAAAAAAGACGCTAGGACTATGCCTAACGCCTGTAATATCTATCTATAATTTATGAAAGGTTTGAGAAGTACTGAGTTTGAGAATTATTATCTATATTTAATATACTTTTGGAGGGAAGCGTAATGTGATTGTCGTACCTTGTCCATATGTGCTACTCACTTCAATGTGACCACCAATTTGATGGGCTAAAGTTTGGGCAATATATAAACCAAGGCCGGAACCACCTGTATCTTTATGTCGAGAACTTTCTACGCGAAAAGTTCGTTCAAATATATTCTTAATATCCGATTCCAAAATACCCATACCTTGATCGATGACGGAGATGGCGATTTCATCATGATCTTCAATGACCTTCACAGCTAAGGGCGAACCGTGATCTGAAAATTTAAGCGCGTTGTCGATGAAGTTCATGAGGATGCGTTCTATCGCGCGCTGGTCTTGAATGAAAGGTTTGATATTTTGTGCAATTTCTACATCAAGTTGTCTATTTTCATGGTGTAATTTCTGTGAATAAATTTCAAAAATTGGGATAAGCAATTGATCCATATGAATGAGCGTCTGTTCGCTTTCTTGATGATTCACTGTGATGACATCCGTCAGATCGTCAAACATTCTCGACAGCCGGTCTGACTGACTTATGAGAATATTGTATGCTTTTTGCATATCTCGTTCACTATGAATAATGCCGTCTCGCAATCCTTCTGTATAGGATTTAATGCTTGCTAAGGGTGTTTTTAAATCATGGGCAAGATTTTGGACTAAGTTCATCTTTTCCTCTTGCTCTTCTTTGATAAGGTTCATCTGCTCTTGAATTTTATCGACCATTTGATCAAAAGACTCACTCAATTGTTGTATTTCTTTAGGGGCATGGATTTTCGTCTTTTCTGTCTCAAATTGGCCTCGCGCTATTTTTTGCGTTTTTTCGTTTAATCTTTCTATCTTTTTAATCATGGGGACTGTGAAAAAGATACCGATAATCAGTGTCATCATACCGGAAAGAAACGAACAAATCGTCAACAAAATTGTGAGTGGCCCGTCAAACCACATCAATTTATATAGCGTGTAAAATAAAAATGTCGTTGTGATAATAGTAACGATAAACGAATAAATCAGTTGTTTACGTATCGTCATTTAAAATTGCCTCTGAAATTTATAGCCAAGCCCCCATACCGTTGCGATGATATAGTCGTCATAGCCATATTTTTCTAATTTTTCACGTATACGATGGACATGTACATTCAATGTATTCATGTCTTCGTAGTACTCGTAACCCCAAACTTGTTCTAACAAATCTGTTTTGGATAATGCGACAGATTCATTATTTGCAAAGTGCCATAACAATTCGAACTCTTTGATGCGAAAAGGAATGACTTCCCCTTCAAATTCTGCGGTTTTGTTTAAGTTATTTAATACGAGTCTGCCACAACGAATCGTTTCTTGTGTGGAAGGACTTGTGACGTTGACACGATTCAATAAGTTTTTGACACGTATCACTAACTCACGGGGACTGAAGGGTTTCTTGACGTAATCATCTGCCCCTAACATTAAACCGAATATGGTGTCTTGTTCGCTTGTTTTTGCTGTTAAATAAACATATGGGATATCGAGTCCTTTATTTTTCATCTCACGTACCACTTCGTAACCGTTGACTTCTGGCATCATAATGTCAATCACCATGACATCGATATTTGTGCCTAACATCTCGAGTGCCTCAGCGCCGTTTGATGCGGTCGTCACGTGGTAACCTTCGTATTCAAAATAGGTTTTACATATTTCTCTGATGTCTTGCTCGTCATCAACTATGAGTATGTGCGCCATGTTCATCATTCCTTATATTTTTACGTTTGATGAAATGATTTAAACTTAGTGCTGCCAATGTTTCTCTATTCATTAATAAAATAACGAAGAACAACAATTGCAGTGGGTATGTAAAAATCATATCAGCTAAAATATAATTTAACATAATGAACACGCCAAAGAAACTCGCAGTATAGGACATGACGCCTAAGATGAGTCCTAAACCAATCGCAATTTCGCCAATTTGGACCATCCATTTGAAAATTTCCAGATGATTTGCAACTGCAAACTCAAAAAATGTCTTATACCATTGTGGGGAGTCTTGGTTGTCGCGAATGACTGAAACGAGTCCATCAATCGCAAACCCACCTGTCAATTTTTCAAATCCTTGCATCAATATATAAAAACCTGATCCTAATCGAATAAGGAGAATTAAGACTTTATAAGCGATTGCCATATGTCACACTCCTTTCTTCATGATGTCTCGTCTTGTTGATTATTTAAGTTCTGCTGATCCAAAAATAACGTGCGCTTTGTCACAGTAAATTGTTACTGTATCATAGTCTGCTGCGTTAACGTCTTTAAGATCGAAAGTTTGTGTTGCTTCATCATATTTGACTTCATCTAATTGAACGCCTTTTTTGATGTCGTTACCTTTTGTTAAGTAAACGTGTAAGTCTGGACCTTTAGATGATTCGTAGTTTGTTAACATTAACTTACCATCTTTAATCTCAGCGTTACCTTTTACCATTTCGTTGTTTTCACCTTTGAATGTGCCTTTTTTCATCACTTTTGCATTGTCTGATGCTTTAGACTCATCCATTTTTTTGTCCTTCATAGATGTTTCAGCCTTGTTATCTTCTTTGGCTTTATCCATGTTGTCGTTGCCACAAGCACCAAGCAAGAATGTTGTCGCTAAAGCACCTGAAACTAATGCCATTTTCATTTTCATAACAAATTCCTTCTTTCCATTTGGGATTACATGTATCATGATAATGCCTCAAAGCCGTAATTGACATAAACTAGGTATTAATAATTATTAACTAAATATTAACATCATCTTATTAATCATTTTATATTTAAATAAATACTAAAGATGGTATCATTTTGGATTGAGTGATTAGACATTCACTTCTCTTCAATATAAAAAAGACTGGCGAGACGTCGTTATGCGTCCACCAGCCTCATAATATTTCTATTGATTTCCCCTGCTATCACCTTTGAAAATGACTTCTAATGTGGCTGCCATTTCTTCTACATCGATTTGATAATCATTTTCTAACCACCGCTTCAACACTTCAATCAGCCCACTACTATAAAAATCACTCATCAATATCGGATGTTCTGCTTCTCTAATTTGACGTATAATCGGATCATTATTTTCTTCATTCTGTTCTGCATCATCTCGCATCAGCCGGCTGACGAGTTTGACCAAATCTCCAAAAATATCAACGCGATTATCTGTCGTCATAATATTTTTGAACAACTTTTTGTTTTCTGCCATGAATGTCAACATGTTATAAAAGAATGGCCGTTGTGCTTCACTATGCGCGTAGTTGTCCACACTCTCAGAAATCTCGAGACTCACGTAATACAATAAATGCCACGACAATCCCAATCAGTTCAGACGCGCCACCGACTTCAGGATTTGCGGCCATGCGGTCTGTCGTTTCGATTTGGATGTTATGTTTTTCTTTTAAATCATCTATCTCTTTTTGAACCGTTTCTTTCGACTGTTCCTTTAAATCTGTTTGCGGTACAACGTAATTAATATCCGCAATAGCTGTATTTTTTTCATCATTGATTTGTTTCGTTTCATACGGACTCGACACATGTTGAATGTCATCGTCTTGATGTTCAATATGTGTCAATGCCTTTTCAATATCTGACTTGAGTCCCTTATCATTGATGCCATCATCTTTATTTGTATGAAAAACAATGCGCATCGATGCCTTCTCACTATCTTGATGGAAGGCTTCATTAATTTTATCATTCGTATCTAACGACTTCAGACCATTCATCGTTAAATCACTTTGAAATTTAGGGGCATTGATGATAAGTGGCGTCATAATGATGACAAGTGCCATCAACCAACCTAATATTCCTAACCATCGATGTTCGGCAATCCACTTACCAAACTTGTACAACCATTTTGACACAATGTTTCCTCCTTCAGACATTTTGATTCAGTATAATGAACACTTTACCTCGTAGGTCGTAACGTTCCAACCAACAAAGCAAAGTAAGCGTTGAAAAAAACAACATATTTTCGAAATTGTTGCTCATACATCAATATGCTTTACCCATTCATTTCTCACCTTAAAAAAACCTGATGTCTAAAGGCTCAAACACTTGTCTATACAGATATTTCAAGAATATTTTTAGGTTTGCCTAACTTTTTTATTTACAAAACCTATCCGATGTGCTATCTTAAAAGTGTTCAATTCGATAAACACATATCACATGTCATACTCTGTAATGGCTTGGCTTTTTTGTAGCGATTCATCTGGTCTCAAAGGCATAACTTGAGCCCTATGCGTACACTGTGATGACCGCATGAACGATACAACCAAGCATCTGATATCCGTGATTTATCATTGAACAATTCAATTAAGGCAATGTCGCATTAGCCCTGCACAACTTGTCTTGATTGATGGTGGAAACACGTCATGCGACTTGATATATGTTATTGTGCGCACAATGATATCAAAGCTTTACATGACAAAGTAACAATGCTGATACCTATCTCAACATTGTTCGCATTTCAATCAAATCCGTTACTTGAAGCCAAGGGTCAAGAATCATACACATATCAGTCATTCCTAAAAAGACTACAGTAAGCAAGCATTCATATTTCCCTTAGTAAGTAAAAGCCAAGTTGAACAATCTCAGCATAGTTGATGACAGATTGTTGCAACGGAAATGTTTATCCTCCATAACTAAAGTAAGATTGAACAGCAGGTATGAATCCTATTGAACAGTTGACGATACGCCTATGTTATCCCTCTAGTACATAGGCGAAACCGACATCAACTGTAACATGTTGACAAATGCCATGATATTTAATAGCCCTTGATATCGTGACATGCGTTAGGTTGTTACGTTATACCCCTAAAATTGCGTAACGCCTCCAAAAATTACAACTTGATTCTATAGTTAAGGTTGTTGGTATAGTGATACACTCCCTTTCATCTATAGCAACATACCGACATCTTGTATCATTTTTACAACTCTAGATAATTAAAAAAATCATCTTAAAATCTTAAAACCTTTAGCCCCCTGATGTGCTTCATCTCACATCAGGGGCATTTTTTATGGTGTGATGGGTTTGAGCATTGGGTGGGTTTGAGCATTTGAGGAGTTTAAGCATTTGAGGGGTTTGAGCATTGGGTGATACAGACGTTGTTTTAAACCGTTGGCTACGCCCACCATGGCTCCCTTTCCTAGGGGCTGGCCCTACAACTAAATTCGGCTTGATTGAAATGAACACTTGATTGATGCCGAATTGGATTTTCCGGGCCAGCTGATCCCTCAGGAGTGTCGCATGGTTGGTAGCTTGCATCGGGACATTCCTCTTTGTGGCAAATTTGCTCATTTCACCCTCTGTTACACTCAGTCACCCTACTTGCTGTATGTGGAGATGAAGGACAGCAAGGCATCAGTTTTAATTTTTTCCCTTTGAAATGTGATACTGGTAAAAGTGATGAAGCACAGCATTGGCAATCAATTAACCCTTTCGAAAACATGCCTCACCTCAATTTGATTGAAATGAACACTTGATGATTACCGAATTGGATTTTGGGAGCAGTACAGAAATCTCATGTGCAACAAAGATTTCGTCGTACTGCCCCCGCAAGTATGACTAGACTTCTCAAAAGCGAGCGCATTGAGAAGTCAGACAGCTACTGCGATAAACAGGAACCACTATTAAAAAGTAGAAATCATATTTAGATATTTATTTTATCCCTCAGGAGTGTCGCATGGTTGGTAGCTTGCATCGGGACTTTTCTCTTTGTGGAACATTTGCTCATTTCACCCTCTGTTACACTCAGTCACCCTACTTGCCGTGTGTGGAGATGAAGGACAGCAAGGCATCAGTTTTAATTTTTCCCTTTAAAATGTGATACTGGTAAAAGTGATGAAGCACAGCATTGGCAATCAATTAACCCTTTCGAAAACATGCCTCACCTCAATTTGATTGAAATGAACACTTGATGATTACCGAATTGGATTTTGGGAGCAGTACAGAAATCTCATGTGCAACAAAGATTTCGTCGTACTGCCCCCGCAAGTATGACTAGACTTCTCAAAAGCGAGCGCATTGAGAAGTCAGACAGCTACTGCGATAAACAGGAACCACTATTAAAAAGTAGAAATCATATTTAGATATTTATTTTATCCCTCAGTCGTGTCGCATGGTTGGTAGCTTGCATCGGGACTTTTCTCTTTGTGGAGCATTTGCTCATTTCACCCTCTGTTACATTCAGTCACCCTACTTGCCGTGTGTGGAGATGAAGGACAGCAAGGCTCTGTTTTTAAATTTTCTTCCCTTTAAAATGTGAGGCATCATAAAAACAGACGTATGTGAGATTTCTCCCAAACATACGTCTGTTTTTGATAAATATGTTGTTTAATGACTTATTGATTCGTTTCAACAGTGACTAAATGTAGTTGCTCATTCGTATTAAGGTTATTCATGAGCTCTTGAAATTTTGATGGTGTAGATATTTCATCGTTGTCATCTTCCATTACTAATAGGTACCCCTCCAAAGCATCTTGTGCCATCAATACAGCTTCTTCAATATCACTTCCGCATGTCATAGCACCTGGCAAATCAGGAAAATATACATTGTAATCCGTACCTTCTTCCTGTAACACTGCATAGAAATGGTATTTCATATCAATCCTTCCATATTTAAACTATCTACGTATATCGAGAAATGAACAAACGTTTCGAGTTATCTATTATATCTTATAACTCCTATAACTTTATTTCTATTCACTTCCAACCTCTACTGTGTGACTAATTTCAGTGGGATTTTAATAGATGCAGCGACTTTTTTACCATCCATCAACTGAAGTATTGATGTTACTGCTTTTTGTCCCATCACATCAGGTTGTTGTGCGACTGTTGCATTCAACTGTTTATTTTTAATCGACTTCATCGCATCTTCATTACCGTCAAAACCAACGACTAAAATATCCTTATCTCCAATTGCTTCAATCGCACCTAATGCCATCTCATCATTATGCGCAAAAATCGCTTGAATATCTGGATGTGCTTGAATCATATTTTGTGCGACGTTCAATCCTTCAGCACGATCAAATTTCGCGCTTTGTTTAGAAACGACTTCTAATTGTTGATCTGCGACTTCATGGAATCCTTTACCGCGTTCGCGTGTTGCACTTGCGCCAGGGACACCTTCTAATTCTGCCACTTTTGCATTTTCACCGAGTTGTTCCACAATAAAGTTCGCACCCATTTTACCACCCTCAACGTTATCAGAAGCAATAAATGTCGCCACTTTACCTTTATCGACAGAACGATCTAATGTAATAACTGGAATACCTTCATGGTTCGCCGATTCAACTGCACTTGAAATGGCACTTGAATCAGTTGGATTGACGATTAAATAATCCACTTGTTGTTGCACTAAGTCTTCAATGTCATTCGTTTGTTTTGCTGAATCATCACGTGCATCCACGACTTTAACTTTCATTCCATTTTTCTTTGCTTCTTTTTCGATACCATTTTTAATTGACACAAAGAATGGATTATTCAATGTCGAAATACTGACACCTATAGTAATATCCGACTTTTTCTTATTCGTCTTACCAGATTGATCCTTTTTCACAGGAGACTCTAATGAACACGCTGCTAAAAATACGACGACAGTAAGTAAAATTATTGCTAGTCTTTTCATCATTTTTGCCTCTTTCGCTTATTTTTTTCTATCAATTAATACTGCAATGAGAATTACAATCCCTTTAACGACTTGTTGATAGAATGACGATACACCTAATAAGTTCAAACCGTTGTTTAATACACCAATGATGAGTACACCGATTAATGTCCCTACAATACGTCCTTTACCGCCTGTTAATGATGTCCCACCTAACACAACAGCGGCGATAGCATCTAATTCATAAGCTGTACCGGCAGTCGGTTGCGCTGAGTTCAAACGTGATGTCAAAATCGCACCCGCTAATGCTGACATTAAACCAGAAATACCGTAAATTAAAACTTTAATGCGGTCGACTTTAATTCCTGAAATCAAAGCCGCTGTTTCGTTACCACCAATGGCATATGTATGGCGTCCAAGCGTCGTACGGTGCAAAATGATAAATAGGATAACAAATGCAATTGTCATTGTCACTGCTGGTACTGGGATACCGAAGAAATAACCTTTACCAAACAATTGAAAAAGATAATTGTCCCCTAAATTGGTAATCGGATTCCCGTCAGTCACAACAAGTGTTAAGCCACGGAAAATTGTCATCGTTGCTAATGTAGCGATGAACGGTGCCATTTTACCTTTTGTGACGAATAAGCCATTGACTACACCTAAAATAAAACCGATCAATACGCCGATAATTATTGCGATAATCGGATCAAGACCGCTCGTAATCATCAATGCAATAAAAGCTGATGATAATGCTAAAATCGACCCTACTGATAAGTCGATGCCGCCTGTTAAAATCACGAAAGTCATCCCAAAAGCAATGAGCCCGTTAATAGAAACTTGACGTAATAAGTTAAGTAAATTGGATAAGTCTAAAAATGCGGTATTCAGTATACTAATAATGACAACAAGTAAAATCAAACCGACAAATGGTAATATTTTTTCGAAAAACGGTGCTTTAGCCGTTAACTGTTTCATTTAAAGTCCCCCCTGTTGCTAATGTCATAATGTTCTCTTCTGTGATGGCATCGCCTTTTAAATGACCTGCGACCTTGCCTTCATGAACAACCATAACGCGATCACTCATGCCGATAACTTCTGGTAATTCTGAGGAAATCATAATAATCGACACACCCCGTTCAGTCAGTTCATTCATTAATTGATAAATTTCACGTTTGGCACCGACATCTATACCTCGTGTCGGCTCATCAAAAATAATGATATTCGGGCCAGTCCCAATCCATTTAGCTAAGACGACTTTTTGTTGGTTCCCCCCTGACAATGCCGCAACAGGTCGTTCATCATCCCCCTTTATGTTTAAACGGTCTTGCATCGTTTTAACAAAAGCTTTCGTGCTCTTCGTATCGACAAAGCCATATTTCGCAAAACTTTTAAGTGATGGTAAAACCATATTGTCACGAATTGAAAAGTCTAATATGAGCCCTTCATCTTTACGGCGTTCGGTAATCATAGCAAGTCCGTGCGCCATCGCATCTTGAGGAGAACTGATTTTGACCGCCTTACCTCTAATT
The DNA here is from genome assembly GCF_900636325.1 of Staphylococcus delphini. Lineage (NCBI taxonomy): Bacteria > Bacillati > Bacillota > Bacilli > Caryophanales > Staphylococcaceae > Staphylococcus > Staphylococcus delphini. The sequence continues at coordinate 250,048 of NZ_LR134263.1, read as the reverse complement.
TTGATAGCGTTTTCATTTTTATCTATGCCAAATAAACTTCGCATCATTTCGGTACGTCCGGCACCCATTAAACCACTAACGCCTAAAATTTCGCCTTCATTCAAATGAAACGCAGCATGTTCAATGTGATAATCTTGATGGTTTAAAGCTTCCACTTCTAATACAGGTGATTGTTCTACGTAATCCCGTGTCGGATACTGCTCATCAATATCTCGGCCGACCATAGCTCTCACAATTTCTGGGTAAGAGGTCTCTGTAGTTGCACGATACAGTACTGTTTTACCATCTCGCATCACTGTAATTTCATCCGATATTTCAAAAATTTCAGCCATTCGATGTGAAATATATACAAAGGCTACTCCTTGTGATTTCAAACGACGCATTAATTTAAATAGTGCTTGAATTTCGTTATCCGTCAGTGTAGCAGTTGGTTCATCCATAATAATCATTTTGGCATCTGTCATGAGTGCCTTTGCAATTTCTATCATCTGTTGCTCACCAATAGAACAATATTTGGCTAATTTATTAAACGGAATATGAAAATCTAACGTATCAAAAATGTGTTTTGCTTGAGCACGCATCGCTTTTTGATCTAAAAAACCTAAAGCATTGCGTTTTTCTTTACCAACAAATAAATTTTCGATAACAGTCAATTCCGGCCAAATATTGAGCTCTTGATGAATAAAGGTAATTCCTTCAGCTTCAGCTTGCTTTGGATTATCAAACGTTATCGGCTGATCAAAGTACGTTAATGTACCTTGATCTTTTTGATGAATGCCGACTAACACTTTCATTAATGTTGATTTTCCAGCACCGTTTTCACCCATTAACGCATGAACGGACCCTTCTTTCAATGTAAAATCTACCCCTTGTAATACTTTGTTTGTGCCAAATGATTTATGAATATTCGTCATTTGAATCATCATTGTCACCCCTTAGAAAATCACACCACTTTTTAAAATGATATTGGCATATGGTGTTGCCTCGCCTGTTCGAATAATTGCTTTTGCATGGCGTGTTTGCTTTTTAAATTTTTCATGTGAGACCATTTCAAGCGTTGGAAAATCGTTTTTAACTTTTTGATACAATGCTTCATTTTCCTCTACCATTTCACGAGCGACAACGACTTGTTCTATGGCCATATGATGCATGAGTTCTTCATACACTTCTTCAAATGATGGCGTACCTTCTTTCAATGCGATATCAATCCGTTTCACCCCGTCTGGAATCGGGAGTCCACAATCCGCTATAACGATTTCATCTGTGTGACCTAATCTGCTTAGTACACGCGAAATCTCACTGTTTAATGTGCCAAATTTATACATTTAATTCACCTTCCAAATCCGCAAAATATGGCATGCCACCTTGTGCACCCATGCCTGTGACTGAATGACTTGCCGCTAAGTTAGCAAATTCAATCGCTTGCGTTAACGGATAATCTTTTTGTAATCCAACTGCTAATGCGCCGTTAAATGTATCTCCTGCACCTGTCGTATCTTTGACTGCTCTTTTGAAGCTTGGGACTTTAACGATTTGTTCACCGTTATGATACATTGCCCCTTCTGAACCAAGTGTCACAATCAGTTTGTTTGGATATTGTGCCGCGGCTTCTTCAATGGCCATACCTTCAAATAGATGCGCACTTTCCGTTTCATTAGGCGTAATATAATGTGCTTGTTCGATGACTTTTGCAGGTACTTCACGATAAGGTGCTGGATTTAAAATAGAGACAATATCGTGTTGCGCACAGTAATCAATGACATGTGCGACTGTTTCTGCTGGAATTTCTTGTTGAATCAGCACAATGTCCCCCGCTTCCATACGCGCCAAGTACGGCTGAATACGTTCTGGTGTGACATAACTATTCGCTGATGGCACAACGATAATACGATTGTCTTGTTGTGATAACGTAATATGTGCTGTTCCAGATGGTTCACCTTCAATCACTTCGATACCATCTACTTGCACACCATTGTCTTTAAAGTTTTGTTGAATTTGCGCACCGAATGTATCTTCACCGACACAACCGATCATATGCACTTGTTCACCGAGACGTGCTGCCGCAACAGCTTGGTTCGCACCTTTGCCTCCAGGTGTTGTGAAGAAGTCCTTACCTAACACTGTCTCACCTTGTTCTGGTACTACTTGTGAAGAGACTACTAAATCCATAGACATACTTCCAATGACATAAATTTGACGCATCATTCATTCCTCCTTGTCGTTTCTCTTTCTATTAATGTGACATCTAACACTGTTTTTCTTTCTATATTGCTTTGACCTTCAATTTGGGCGATTAATTTTTGAGCTGCGCGTTCCCCTAACGTATATGCCGGTTGTCGCACAGTGGTTAATCCAGGCACAAACCATTCCGCGAGTGGCATGTCATCATAACCAACCACTTGTATCATTTCGGGTACACGTTGTCCATCATAATAAAGCCATTTCAATACACGAAATGCCGCCACATCATGACTACAAATCACACTGTCAATGTTGTTTTCATGCACTAAATTTAAAAAATGGGCCTCAGTCATAGCTAAATCTGATATTTCAAATACTGTACAGCCCGCTTCTTGTAATACTTTGCGTGCTGTTTCATACCGCTGTTGAAATGATTGATAACTTTGATCTTGATACACAATCAACACGCGCTGGCCCTCGCCACGGAGTACCACTTCAGCTTGCAAACGTCCCCCTTGTTGATGATCGGCTTCAACACAATAGTCATCCGCTGTCACTCGATCGACGAGCACATGGGGCCGCTCATCACTTTGGAGCTGTTCAAAGGCATGCGCTGTTGACAGTTGCGACGCGATAATACCACTGCAATGATTTGCTTTGAACGTTGCCAAATAGTTCAACTCTTTATGCTCATTCATCGCACCATTTCCAATCATAATGTGATAACCGTGCGCCATTGCTGTATCTTCTACGCCACGTGCCACTTGTGTAAAGAATGGGTTGCTCATATCTGGTAACAATAAACCCAGAACTTTAGATTGTTTCATATTCAAAGTACGAGCCACTTCATTTGGCGCATAGTCTAACTGTTGAATGGCTGCATCAATTTTAGCCTTCGTCGCAGCTTTTACATAACCACTCTGATTCATCGCTCGAGATACAGTCGCTACCGACACACCCGCCAAAGCTGCCACTTCTTTTATTGTCGCCATCGCACACCTCCTATTGTGGAAACGTTTACATACAAATTAACATGAGTTTCAAAAAGGTGCAAGATAAAGTCTCATATTCATTGTGAAAACTAAGACTTCCCGCACACTGCCAGCAGTCCAAACGTCATTTTTTGTTCAAAAATCAATTTGTTTTTGCTCGATTACAAGCACGCTACTCCGTCCTATCACGCAACAATGTTATATTAGAAATTACAGAAATAGCTTATTAGTATGTCAACATTACAGAAAAAAGGAGCGCATGATAATGACAGAATTTAGATTAGGCGATCAAATGCCGAACTTCCAATTGAATACAACAGATGGTGCGACATTTGATTTTCAAAAATTTCAACAAGGCCATCCAAATCAATGGTATTTTGTGATCAATTTCCGTGGTGCTTGGTGTCCAATATGTGTGGATGAGATTGAAAGTTTAGTGGCAAATAAAGGTTACTTTGAAGGGAAAAATATTCAAATCATTTTAACTTCAGATGATTCAGCAGATAATCTTCGTCAATTGGTAGCGGACAAAGCCGTACCATTTCCAGTGCTGGTTGACGACAACAATGATTTTGCGAATGCTTATGGTGTTTATAGTCATCCAGATGATGCGATTTATAATGATCACGGTAAGCATAATGAGCCTGCATATTTCTTAATCTCAGAGGACAATCGTTTGCTTTATCAACAAAAACAGACGAATCCTTTTGGTCGTCCAACATTAGTGGAGTTGAGAAAGATTATTCAATATATCCAAAAAAGTTATAAAAAGGCTGAGTAGTAGAAAAGAGCCGTTAACTTAAATTTCAGAAGCATGTCGTTGTAATGACAAATTAGATGATTGCTTTAAGTATGTCGAATAATACTTTGAAAGGGGATGGGACATTGAGTTTCACATCCCCTTTCGTTTTAGCTTTTGACAGTCTTTTATATGTTGTCCCCCCACGACTTGAATCCTCAGTCATTCGCTTCAACCCCGAGTCATCATTCATCTTCGCCATAGTTCACAATGGTCGGCATGGCGTCGATAAATACGCAAGATTCTCTCTGTTTTCTGATGCTCATATTGCCAAATGTAACGGATAAATTCCCAACTGATGATGTCTGGGTTGTCTCCAGTTTGAGGATGAATCTTGCGCATCACATAGCGACGAATGACGCGTAAAATACAACGCCAACGTGCATCCGTAAGCCATATTAACAAATCTGCGCGCGCTAATCTGTCGTCTAATGTCGCTTCATATGTGCCATCCATTACCCATGCGTCTGCCTTCACAATTTCAGTGACTTGTTGTTGCAACACTTCTGCCGGTACAAGCGCATCACCCTCCCATGCATAGCGATCCAAATGAAATGTGGGTATGTTGAGCGCCCTTCCAATTTTCACACATAACGTCGATTTTCCCGAACCGGGCATACCTAAAATCACAATACGTCGATACACATTTATTCCCCCTCTACGGATATTCACTTTATTATAAACTACTAAAGCTGTGACACCGTAATAATAATATTTTTACTCATCAAATGTTTCAACACCGTACAATGATCTCTATTGTTTCGCGTTTGTCAAAAAATTCTGATTTATTTTTGATTAATCCCTTGTATTCTGATAGGAATTAATGTAATATATCCATATTAAAAAGGGTTGGAGGTCTCATTTATGTCATTATACTTATTGGAAACTCAAGATTTATCATTCGCCAAAACATCAGCAGAATTAGAAGCAAAGGTACAATCACTTTCTGAACAAGGAGGCCCAGAATTGATTGAAGTCCAAGTGACAGAAGATTTATCACATGGCTATTTCATTGTAGAGGGCAACAGTGAAGAAGAGGCAAAACAATTTTTAGAAGATGCGTCTATTCAAGTCAGCTTAGTGAAAGAAGTACGCCTTGTCGGCAAAGATTTAGAGGAAGTGAAACAAGGCGACGTTTCTATCGACTATTTAGTCACTTGGAACATCCCAGAAGGCATTACAATGGAGCAATATTTAGAACGTAAAAAGAAAAATTCCGTCCATTATGAAGAAGTGCCTGAAGTTCAATTCCAAAGAACTTACGTTTGCGAAGATATGACAAAGTGCGTCTGCCTCTATAATGCACCAGATGAAGATGCGGTTCGTCGTGCACGTGAAGCTGTGAATACACCGATTGACGGCATCGAAAAAATTTAACGTCATTTAGGCGTCCATGCACAGGACACATTTGGGAGCGGGAAATGCGTCGTCAGTGAGCGATTGGGTTTTAGATATCACATACTGTCGATGCCCTTTTCTCGCTCTTTCTTATCACTATAATTCTTAGTGTTTTAATAAGATTTAGGAGGTGGCACCGTGATTGAAATTAAAGCACTGCAGCATGATTTTGGGGCACATCGGGTCATTCAAAATTTTAATTTAACCATACCGACTGGAAAGATTGTGAGCTTGATTGGTAAAAGTGGTTGCGGCAAATCGACGTTACTCAATATTATCGGTGGATTTTTAACACCGACATCAGGTGACATCATCATCAATCAGACACCAAAGACGGCGCCATCACCGGACTGCTTAATGCTATTTCAACATCATAATTTATTACCTTGGAAAACGATTAACGACAATATTAGGCTCGGCTTAAATCAAAGTGTATCCAATACGCACATCAATACCTATTTATCGACTGTCGGGTTAGCTAATAAAGGGACGCACTTCCCTGCTGAGCTGTCTGGCGGGATGCAGCAACGTGTCGCCATTTGTCGTGCACTGATTCATCAACCTCGTGTCGTTTTATTAGACGAACCCCTCGGCGCACTGGATGCCTTTACACGTTATAAATTGCAAGATGAATTGGTTAAATTACGCACACATACAGATGCAACACTGATCCTCGTGACGCATGACATTGACGAAGCACTCTATTTATCCGATGAAATTGTCTTACTCGGGGACGGGGCGCGCATTATCAATCAATATACCGTGCATCAATCTCATCCGAGAAACCGTAATGATGCGGCATTATTGTCAATTCGCCATCAAATCATGGAAGATTTCGCACTCAATCATCACATGGCGGAACCAGAATATCATTTGTAAAGGAGCGCTATAGATGAGAAAAAGATTACTTATTTTATTGAGCATCGCCCTTTTCATCGTGACGGGTTGTACGCCAAATTCTCAAAATCATGCAAGCCATGATAAAAAAGTGCTGAAAATAGGCTACTTGCCGATCACACATGCGGCGAATTTGATGATGACGAAAGAAATTAAAAAGAACAATCCGTATTACGACGTCGAATTGGTCCGTTTTAACAATTGGCCTGATCTGATGGATGCATTGAACAGCGGGCGAATAGATGGTGCCTCTACGTTAATCGAACTGGCGATGAAAGCAAAATCGAAAGGTTCCCCAATCAAAGCAGTGGCACTCGGCCATCATGAAGGGAATGTCGTCCTCGGTCAAAACGGCCATGATTTGCATGACTTTAACAATAAAGATGATTATGCGTTTGCGATTCCACATCGTTATTCCACACATTATTTACTGTTAGAAGAAATGCGCAAACAGCTTCATGTTCATGACGGCCATTTTCATTATCACGAAATGGCACCTGCTGAAATGCCTGCCGCACTCAGTGAACAACGTATTGACGGTTATTCCGTGGCAGAACCATTCGGCGCACTCGGTGAAAAGCTTGGAAAAGGTCACTTATTGCAACACGGCAGCGATATTATGCCTGATGCGTATTGTTGTGTCCTCGTCTTACAAGAAGATGTCATTCAACACCATCATCAAGCCGCTCAACAGTTTGTCAGTGATTACAAAAAAGCGGGTTATCAATTAGATGATACAGCCAAAAGTGTGGATGTCATGTCGAAATATTACAAACAAGACCGCAAAATTTTAGAACAATCTGCAAGGTGGACGTCTTATGGAGATTTAACGATCCAACGAGCGGGCTACGATAAAATTGCACAACTCGTGAAGTCTCATCAGTTATTTGACGCACCTTCATACGCGCAATTTGTCGATGATTCATTATATGAGAAAGGGTGATTCACATGATAGCAACCGTATTTAAAAATTATTTACGCCCTTTCTATACTTTCGTCTTGTTCTTATTAATTTGGCAATGTGTGATTTGGATTGGTGATTATCAACCGGTCTTGTTGCCTGGTCCTATTCAAGTCGCACAAAGTATTGGCCATTTCATCATAACCGGGGAAATATTTGTCCATCTGAGTATTAGTTTATATCGCTTTATTGTCGGGTTTTTAATCGCTGTCTTACTCGCCATTCCACTCGGCATTTTGTTAGGGCGCAACCGAATGCTTTATCAAGCGATTGAACCTTTACTACAAACGATTCGACCTATTTCACCGATTGCGTGGTCTCCTTTTATCGTACTCTGGTTCGGGATTGGCAGTTTACCAGCGATTTTCATCATTTTTATCGCTGCTTTCTTTCCTATCATTTTCAACACGATTAAAGGTGTGCGTACGATTGATAATCATTATTTAAAAATTGCCGATAACTTGAACTTACGTGGCTGGGCATTATATCGTGACATTATTTTTCCTGGCGCATTTAAACATATCATGTCAGGCATTCATGTCGCGGTCGGCACAAGTTGGATTTTCTTAGTGTCAGGAGAAATGATCGGCGCACAGTCTGGACTCGGTTTTCTCATTGTCGACTCTCGCAATATGTTGAACTTAGAAGATGTTTTATCCGCCATCTTTTTCATCGGTCTTTTCGGTTTTCTTATTGACCGTCTTATTAGTTATTTGGAACGTCTCATTTTAAAACGCTTTGGAGAATCTTAATAAAGGAGTAATCAGATGACTACGTTAGAAACTTTAATCGAACAAAAACTGGACCCTTACTTAATCGACATTGATCACGGACAATATTACGCACAAGACTTTATCGCACAATTATTTAAAGACGGCCATTTTTCTAAAGATGATCTTAAACAAAATGCCTTGGTGATTGAAAAAGTCGCATACTCATGCTTGACAACAGCCTTTTGTTTATGGTGCCAACTCGCCTTTTCAACATATTTAAAACAAGCGCAACAACCGGCATTACACGAAGATTTACAACAACAAATTTTATCTGGCCAAGCGTTAGGCGCAACAGGCTTGTCTAACCCGATGAAGTCGTTCAATGCATTAGAAACTTTCAACTTAACGCATCATTATGAAGGTGAACAACTGATCGTCAACGGAAAATTGCCAGCAGTGAGCAATATTGGCGCGTCGCATTATTTCGGTGCCATATCACAAAATACAGAGACGAACGAACTCGTAATGTTTATTCTACAAGCGAATACAGATGGCCTCACACTGGAAGAAAAATCCAACTTCTTAGGGGTCAACGGTTCAGCCACTTTCAGCATGACATTCGACAATGTGGCCGTACCAGCATCACAAATCATTACGAAAGATGCCGAACAATTTGCGGCAACGATTCGCCCGCAGTTCGTCACTTTACAAATCCCTATCGCATTAGGTGCCATTCAAAGTTCGCTCGACTTAATCGATCAATTTTCAAACGCACAAAATGGCATTAATGCGTATTTAGAGTATGATGTTGCACATTACAAAAAGCAGTTTGACACGTTACGCGAGCAATATTATGCATTGTTAGATCAAGCGCAAGATGACTTAAGTGAACATTTACTCGAAATCATTCAATTGAAAAAAGCACTCGGCTATTTATTGTTAGAAGTGAACCAAGCGTCAATGGTGAATGGCGGTTCTCGGGCTTATTCGCCAAAAGCGCCACAAGCACGCAAGTTGAAGGAAGGCTTTTTCTTTGCGGCACTCACACCCACATTACGCCATTTAGGCAAACTTGAAGAAACATTACAGACGACGTAACAAACTCAAACGCGTCACCCAATCAAAAGTGAAGTCACCCTTTTACAAAATGATGCTTTTCCTAGGCTATGTCTCAGCTCACCCTCATTTGTTAACTATCATACAAAAATGCCGGTGAGTTGAGGCAAATCATTTTGGGAAAGGGAGACCAAAGGAAGTCATATCCCGTGAAGCAATTGTAAAGTTCAACAATTTGTAATACTCCGGCTTTTGTTCAACACAGTGCGCATCAATGTTGTCCACCCCGTCCTTCCAATACCTCTTATTTAACATGTCGCCTACGATGTTCTATACTAAATACATATCAACCTACTTCTATTGCCAACAAAAGGTGGTCCTGTTTATGCAAGAAAAACTTTGGTCTAAAGACTTTATTTTCATCACGTTGACCAACTTTTTAATGTACATGATTCACTATATGCTCATTGTAACAGTGACAGTGTTCACAATTAATGAATTCCATACTTCTGAAAGTATCGGCGGTCTTGCATCAGGTATTTTCATTATCGGTATGTTAATAGGACGGCTTGCTTCTGGGCGTATCGTCGATGCAATTCAACCTAAAAAAGTACTCGTTTATGGTGTTATTTTTTCAATTGTCACAGTCGCACTTTATTTTGTCATCCAAACACTCGCCCTATTATTAATAGTGCGTTTTATCCATGGTATCGCATTTGGCTTTTCTTCTACTGCGACAGGTGCCATTTCGTCTCGTATTGTACCGGAAGCACGTAAAGGGGAAGGCATCGGTTACTACGCTTTAAGTGTGACAACCGCTTCTGCTGTGGGACCGTTTTTGGGTATTTTATTCAACCAATCATTCGGTTTCCGCTCGATATTCACACTCGGTTTAGGTGTGATTATACTGGCATTCATACTTGCAGTTGCCTTGAAACCTTTACCTCAAGTAGAAACGTCAATGAAAAGTACACCGCTGAAAGGGATTGGCGCATTTATTCAAAAAGATGCCATGCCCCTCTCTTTCGTCTTAGCTGTGATTGGTGTCGCCTATTCAAGTGTACTCTCATTCTTATCTGTGTATACAGAAACAATGGATTTACCGACAGCGGCCAGCATTTTCTTTATCGTGTACGCCATCAGTGCGTTTGTGACCAGACCTTTCACTGGCAGAATTTTTGACCAATATGGCCACAATGCAATGATGTATCCTGTCATAATTATTTTCGCAATCGGCCTCGTCATATTAAGCAGTGCACAAGGGACGTGGCTCATCGCATTATCGGCTATTTTTATCGGTATTGGTTACGGAACGATTGTGCCGAGTGGTCAAGCTATCGTCGTGCAACAGGCCCCTCGCCATCAAGTCGGCCTTGCGACATCAACATTTTATATTTTCTTAGACTTTGGCGCAGGTTTCGGCCCCTTTTTATTAGGTTATATCATTTCAATGTGGGGGTTCCATACGCTTTACGTTGCCATGGCCATATTAGCACTCATCGCACTCGTACTCTATTATGTCGTACATGGACGTCATGTCGCTCAACACTCAAAATAACACTTAAAGGACTGGCCATCACAAAGGGCTAGTCCTTTTATTTTTGAACGCCCTATCCTTATTCTTTCACCCCAAAGGATAACTAAGGGTAAGTCATCGGTCATTAACATAGAATCACAAGGAACGGTCCTCCAATCATTTGCGACTACATAAAATGATGTCCCCCTCCCTATACCGAATGCCCAATTGAAAATTTTTTCCTCCTCCAATGTAAACGCCTGAAAACAGTGTCACCACGCATTTCATCGCACCAAATTTTGTGTCGTTGTTGTGACTATTATCTGAAAATACAAATTTTTTATTTTTACAATTGTTGTAACTGTGTTATATTTCATGTAAGGGCTTACATAAAAAGTGTAAAAGGAGGCTCTGTGATATGGAAAAGTGTACATGGACAACGATTCCATCACTGATAAAAAAAGGTGATGTGGTAGGTCTGGCGGCGCTGACTGTTTCTAATTTACCGGCAGCACTGCTTGCATCGTTAATTGAACATTATGATCAGCATCAAGAACCAAAACACCTGACGATGATGATGGCAAATGATGTGAGTAGTCGTGGGTTAGCAATTGAATTAGATGACTTCGTTGCACGACACATGGTAGACCGTGTCATCATGAGTATTATGACCGCTTCCCCACGGACAGCACAAGCGATCAAAAACAACGAATTGGAAGCTTATTTTTTGCCACAAGGCGTGATTGCTACACACTACCGTCAAACCAACGCTATCACACCTGGCGTGATTACAAAGATTGGCTTGAACACCCATATCGACCCACGCTATCAAGGGGGGCGCATCAATGATAAGACGACTTCATCACTCGTCTCTTTTCTGAATATTGATGGTGAGGATTTTCTGCATTATCAATTGCCACCGTTAGATGTCGCATTGCTTCGAGGTACATTTGCCGATGAACAAGGGAACATTTATATGGACGAAGAAGCGCATCTCGGTGAAAGTTACAGTTTAGCACTCAATGCAAAGGCCAATGGGGGTACCGTTATCGTACAAGTGAAAGCTATTGTTGATAACAGTCAACGAAATCCGAATCACGTATATATTCCTGGTTCACTTATTGATTACGTTTATGTCGTTGAAGATACTTCCTACCATCGACAAGTCGTCCAAACACCGTACCAACCTACATTGTCTGGACAAGCCCGTATCGATACCATACCCGAATCCCCACTGCCCTTTAGCGTACGAAAAGTGATGTTGCGCCGTGCAGCCCAATTTTTAAACGTTGGGGACACGATCAGCATCGGTTATGGCATCAACAACGAATTGACAAACCTTCTGCATGAGGAACATGTCAATGATCTCGTCCAGCCTATTATGGACATTGGTATTTTTGGAGGTTTTATCGGGAGTCGAGAACATTTCGGGATGAACTACAATTCCGACGTTCGCATGCGGCATGAATTGACATGGGACTATATCTACAACGGGGGTGTTTCCATTGCATTAATGAGTTTTGCGGAAGTCGACCAACATGGCAATGTCAACGTCTCCTACTTCGGCAATCGCATGAATGGTTGTGGTGGCTTTATCGACATTAGTCAATCTGTACAAAAGTTGATTTTGACCGGCACACTCATCGCTGGCGCCAAGCTCAGTATAGAAGGCCAACGCTTATCGGTAGTAGAAGAAGGCCATACACAAAAATTTGTGGAGACGGTCAGTAACATTGATTTCAATGCATCGTACGCCAAGTCATTACATCAAGAAGTCTTTTTCGTGACAGACCGCGCTGTATTCGAACTGCAAGATGACGGCCTCACTTTGATAGAAGTCGCACCAGGACTAGACATCGAACAAGATATTATCGCTCAAATGGGCTTTACACCACAGATTTCACCACATTTAAAACAGATGGATGCCTCGATGTATCAACGACATTGGGGGCTATTACGACAGAGGATTCAGTCAAACAAAACAGTCTAAACAAGGGGGTATTGAGAGATGAATTTCGATTGGATTAAAACACGTGCAGACTTTGATATTGAGAAACCCGCAGTCATTGATCACCTTAAAGGAACATCATGGTCATACCAGCAACTGAATATCCGTGCAGATAATATGGCACATTATTTAACTCAGCAAGGCATTCGAAAAGGGGATGTCGTCGGTGTACTTGCACCTAACGATGTTGCATTGTTAGATTTACTGTTCGCTTGTTTCAAAATGGGGGCTGTCTTTTTACCGATTAACTGGCGACTCAGCCCAAAAGAAATTGCAGCGATTGTCGAGGATTCCACTTTAAAATTATTATTTTACGCTGAAAAGCATTTAAGTTCGCTGAGTGAAGTCAATCCTGAATACTTGCATATGGACATTGATTCCGATGCATACAACCAGATTGTTGACCCCTCACAACATTCTGTCTTCAAAGCCATTGCTGTAGAGTCCACAGACCTGGCTGCATTGATTTATACAAGTGGTACAACCGGCGTTCCTAAAGGGGTCATGTTTTCCTATGAATCATTCGTGCATAATGGCGCCAATATTGAACTGACTTACAAATTCAACTCAGACTACCTCACAATTATTTCCACGCCGATGTTTCATGTTTTAGGTTTTAACGATACGGTGTTGCCAACGTTAATGGCAGGCGGCACGTTAGTCTTACAACGCTATTTCAATGGCGAAGAACTGAACGACATGATTGCACAATATCACCCAGACTTCCTCATCATGATTCCAACGATGTATTACAGCACATTGACACAAAAAAATTTCAATCCGAATGACTTTAGAGCGATGAAATATGTCATTCAAGGAGGCTCTCAACCGTTACCGAGTATTCAACAAGCCTTCAAAAAATACGGTATTAACATTATTAACGGATACGGCCTCACTGAAGCGCCACTCGTCATGGTTAACACGCCTGACAATGCCCGACATAAGCCGATGAGTATTGGGAAAGCGGTGATGTTTGTCGATGCGAAAGTGCTAGATGATGACAAAAATGAAGTCGCAAACGGTGAAATTGGTGAACTGGCTATTCGTGCCAAAAATGTTACGCCAGGTTATTGGAATAAACCTGAAGAGACCGCCAAAATTTTCCACGAACAGTATTTACTCACTGGTGATTTAGCGAAAAAGGATGAGGAAGGCGACATTTTCATTATCGACCGTAAAAAAGAACTCATCATTACTGGAGGTGAAAACGTCTTACCATCAGAAGTTGAAAATGTACTTGCTGAACATCCACTCATTGATCGCTGTGTCGTCGTTGGTTACGAACATCCGAAATACGGTGAATCCATTGCAGCGGCGATTATTTTACGAGAGCAACCTGACGATTATGTAGACCAACTCGACCAACATATGCGTGGACGATTAGCTGGATACAAAGTGCCACGCATGTATTTGCCGGTCACACATATGCCACTCAATTCAACCCAAAAGCCGGATAAAATAACCATCGCGAAAATGATGAATGAAAAAGCACAACAACAAGCAGCTGAACAATAATAAGCAAGTCACACGAAGATCACTATGAGGAGGTATTCTTTTATGACTACAGACAAAACAGCAGTATTAAAACAATTATATCCTGAAGATATTTTAAGTATTGCGAAAGGTTTAACAGAGGGCGAAGTGGCCTTGTTACAACAGCTCAATGACTTGTTAGAAAACAAATACCGTTCAAACATCAATCAACATTGGGTCGATGCAACCGTACCAGAAGACTACTTCAAAGATATAGGGGAACTCCATTACTTTACAAACCCCCTCCTCTATCAAGGGCGCGAAAAGGCAAAGACACCGAGTCAATTATTTCAATTTTTCATGTCCTATACGATTGCACGCTTTGACGTCTCATTGGCTACATTGCTCGGCGTCCATCAAGGATTAGGTCACAATACATTTCTATTTGGCGGAAGTCCCGAACAGGTCGCAAAATATGTACCCAAACTCCAGTCACACGAACTGCGCACTTGTTTTGCTTTGACTGAGCCAAATCATGGTTCGGACGTTGCAGGCGGCCTTGAAACAGTAGCCGAACGTCATGGCGATAAATGGGTCATTCATGGCGCGAAAAAATGGATTGGTGGTGCGCATGTGTCCGATGTCATTCCAGTCTTTGCGGTCAACAAAGAGACGGGCAAACCGCATTGCTTTATCATCACACCGGACCAAGAGGGTGTAGAAATTGACGTGCTTCAACATAAAATCGCCTTACGTATCGTTCCTAACGCAGAAATCCGACTCAATGGGGTGAGTGTGAATGAAGCAGATCGGCTCCAAAACATCACGAGCTTTAAAGACATCGCCAAAATTTTATACTCTACACGTGCTGGTGTTGCTTATATGGCAACAGGTGCACTTGCCGGAACGCTACGCGCAACACTCGACTATGTCAAACAACGCAAACAATTCGGAAAGTCCATCAGCCAGTATCAACTGATTCAAGAAAAACTCGCAATGATCCAAGGCAATCTGACACATGCCATGGCAATGAGCGCACAATTAGCACGTATGCAAGAAAATGGTGAATACGATGAAGTAGCAACCTCGACTGCGAAAATGATGAATGCGCTTCGTCTACGTGAATCTGTCGCAATGGGACGTGGGATTACAGGGGGCAACGGCATACTCGCTGGCGAACAAGATATCGCACGCTTTTTCTCAGATGCTGAAGCCATTTATACGTATGAAGGTACGCATGAAATGAATGCCCTCGTGATTGGTCGTGCACTGACAGGCGTCTCTGCATTCGTATAAAGCAATGTGTAACCAAGTAAAAAATATGGGAGGAATTGACGATGACAATTAGAAAAGTGACTGTCCTCGGCGCAGGGACAATGGGCGCACAACTTGCCGCTGTCCTTGTGAATGCAGGACTTCAAGTGAAATTATTAGATATTGTTTTGGACGAACAGGCACCCAACAAAATATCCAAAGCCGCTTATGATAAGATCACACATCCTAAAAAGCCATTATTATTTGACCTTGCACTCGCATCGAACCTCAGCTATGGCAATTTTAGAGACGACTTAGCTCACGATGATGCGGACCTTTATTTAGAAGCAGTCAAAGAAGACTTAGATGTAAAACATCAATTATGGCAACAAGTAGCAAAAACAGCCAAACCAGACGCATACTTTGCGACGAACACATCGGGCATCCCGATCGAGGCCATTGCCGAAGCCTTTCACACCAAAGATCGCGCACGCTTTTTTGGCTTACATTTCTTCAATCCACCCCGCATCATGAAACTCGTCGAACTCATTCCGAACCGTGCGACGAAGCCAAACATTATCGATGACATTCAAAATTTTGTCCAAGAAGTGCTCGGCAAAGGGGCTATCGTCGCCCATGATGTCCCAGGTTTTGTCGCGAACCGCATCGGCACACAAACGATGAATGATATTATGTATCGGGCAGAACAACAAGGTTTCTCGATTACAGAAGTCGATGCACTCACTGGCAAATTCATCGGGCGCCCCAAAACTGGGACATATGCCCTATCTGATCTTGTCGGCCTAGACATTGCAGTATCCGTCATTCGCGGTTTACAACAAGTCCCTGAAGAAGCGCCATACTTCCATGATATTCAAGTCGTGAACACATTGTATGAAGCAGGCGCACTCGGACGAAAAACAAAACAAGGCTTTTACAAAAAAGATCGTAAGCACAAACAGCGTCTCGTCTATGACCCGGACAAACAAGATTATGTTCCAGTGACGCAACCTGAACTGCCTATTCTTTCAGCTTTCACTAAGTCATTGGCGCAAAATTTAGATGTGATTTTTAATGCCACAGACAAAGGCGGACAATTTTTGTGGGAAACATTACGTAACAATTTTTATTACGCGGCACTCAATGTTCCAAAAGCAACCAACGACTTTCGCGACATTGATCGTGCACTCGTTTGGGGATTCAACTGGGCGTTAGGTCCTTTCCAGCTCTGGGATTTAATGGGGTTTGACCGTGTGAAAACGCGCATCGAATCTGAACTCGGTCCATTACCTACATGGGTTCATCAACGTGCGCATGGATTTTATGCAGAAGGAGAAACAATCGCATACGTTACACCGATCGAACAGCAACTCGACCAAATCCTGTGGCAGCGTAAAGATTCCCAACTTGCCATTGTGAATGAAAACCAACTCTTGTTGAAACTGCGCAGTCAAAATAACGTCATTACAGCTGCTTTTAACGATGACTTGGTCGAAGCAATTGAGATGCTAGAACATGAGCCTTATTCTAGCATGGTCATCTATGCAGACGGCCCCCATTTTAGTGTCGGGGCAAACCTTCATGCAATGAAAAAAGCACATGAAACCCATCAAATCAACGAACAAATTGCACCGGCGATTGATCAATTACACACGACTTTCAATCGACTTAAATACAGCAAGAAACCGATTGTCACAGCCATTCAAGGTCGTGTCCTCGGTGGCGGTTGCGAACTTGTGTTACATTCACCCTTTGTCGTCGCAAGCAGTGAAACATATATCGGACTCGTTGAAGCAGGCGTCGGTTTATTACCAAGTGGTGGCGGCCTTGCAGAAATGAGTGACCGTATTTTACAAACGTCACATATGATGAACGATAAACATGCGGCTATGACCCAATTGCTCATGACAGTGGGCTTAGCAAAAGTATCCACGCATGCCTTTGAAGCACAGCGTTACGGCTTCTTGCGCCCAACAGATACGATCATTTTCAATGAAGCGCGCCGTGTCGAAATTGCTTTACAACGGGCACAATTTGAGGCAAACGCGCATTATATAGCGCCACCAAAAAGACAATATATCGCATTAGGACAAGATTTTCTAGCACTCGCACAAGGGCAACTCGATGCACAACGGCTTGGCCACTACATCAGTGATCATGATTACAACATCGCCCTACGCATTGCGACCGTGTTATCAGGTGGAGACCTTCCACGAAACACTTATATTAATCAACGCTATATTCAAAAACTAGAAAAAGTCCATTTTCTAGAACTCATTCAAACAGAAAAAACATACGACAGAATCGCCTATATGCTGAAACATGGTAAACCATTACGAAACTAATCAAAAATAGAGAGGATGATTGACATGCGGGAAGCTTATATTGTCGCTTACGGCCGTTCTGCAGTGGCTAAAGCAAAAAATGGGGCACTCTTTCACGAACGTCCTGATGATGTTGCGGCCGAAGTATTAAAAGGCGTGCTTGACCGTGTCGATGGCACATTTCACCCTGATATGGTAGAAGATGTCATAGTCGGCAATGCCTTTCCTGAAGGGTTACAAGGTCAAAATATAGCACGAACGATTGCCTTACGTGCCGGCTTATCTCATACCGTACCAGGACAAACTGTGAATCGCTACTGCTCATCTGGCTTACAAACCATTGCACTCGCAGCAAATCAAATACGAGCGGGGCAAGGAGACATACTTGTCGCTGGCGGTGTTGAGTTGATGAGTGCTGTACCTATGGGAGGCAACGAACCGACAAACAATCCAACGCTGCAACAACAAGATATCGGAGCCTCACATCCGATGGGACTCACTGCTGAAAATGTCGCTGAAACTTATCATGTCTCACGTGAAGATCAAGAGACATATGCAGTCGAAAGTCACCGCCGTGCAACGTTAGCACAACAAAATGGCAAGTTTGATGATGAAATTATCCCTATTTGTGTTAAACAAGTCACTTATGATCAAAACGGACCACACGTTCATACGACACTTTTTGATACTGATGAACTTGTCAGACCAGAGACAAATGCTGAAACACTTGCAACATTACCCACTGTTTTCAAAGCAGATGGGACAGTCACAGCGGGAACATCCGCCCCGCTTTCAGATGGTGTCGGTTTTGTCGTTATCATGTCAGGTGAAAAAGTTAAAGCACTCGGTGTTACACCGATTGCGAAATTTATCGGATTTAAGGCTGTCGGCGTGGACCCGAAACTG
This sequence comes from Staphylococcus delphini, assembly GCF_900636325.1. NCBI lineage: Bacteria > Bacillati > Bacillota > Bacilli > Caryophanales > Staphylococcaceae > Staphylococcus > Staphylococcus delphini. Next base: position 231,570 of record NZ_LR134263.1, on the reverse strand, counting down.
ATGGGCATTGGCCCTGCCTATGCTATTCCTGAAGTGTTAGCAACGACAGGCTTAACGTTAGATGATATTGATTTAGTAGAATTGAACGAAGCATTCGCCTCACAGACACTCGCTTCGATGCGAGAAGTTGGGCTTACACCACAAAACACAAATGTGAATGGAGGCGCCATCGCACTCGGTCATCCACTCGGTGCGACTGGTGCGATATTAACCGCACGTTTGTTGGCGGAAATGCGCAAACGCTCAGATGTCCGCTATGGTATGGTGACGATGTGTATCGGTGTGGGCATGGGGGCAGCAGGCATATTTGAAAAGGTCTGATTGCATCCAAACTTGAAACAAATTATCTTTGTACATGCATAAAAAGCGGGAGCACATCGGGGGTTGATATCCCTTTGTGTTCCCGCTTCTCTATCGATTTATCTTTTAAATACTTGATTGAATGTATCCACTGTCGTTTCGTTCGCATGCGTTTGTTGATAATGTTGACGCACTTTAAAATAGCGTTTCTTACGGTTGATATCTTTCAATGCTTGAATTAATTCGGCTGCCTCATTCTCTTTCGTAAACAAGTTTTCCGGCGCCGTAAATCGAGGGTTATGCGCAGTCGCTTCATACCCCAAAATCAACATCTGATGGTCAAACGCCTTCCGTACTGCGTTGACAATTTCTTTACCTTCGTTGATATCTAAATACACATCACATTGATGGTACACACTTTCAATCGTATCGCGTTCAATCGCTTGATACAGCTGTACATTCGGATAGCGATCAAATTGTGTTAATTTTGAAGACATTTCCGTCACCGCACCAATATAGAAATGGGCAAATGGGCATGCTTCGATGATCGCCTGTAAATGCTCGATTTGATCGGAATTCGTCATCGTTAAAACGTTCATTGTATATTGATTTTGTTTTTCGTATTGATATAAATAACCACAGTGTGCGACGTATTCACGTTCTTTTTCAGTTAATTGCGCACAAATCGTATCATATTCGTCTTGCTCAGGAATTAAAATACGGCATGGACGCTCAGAACTTTCTTCAAACACAATACGCATATTAGCCGGAATTTCACCTTCTGAGGACTCTTGCCAGAATAACGTATCTTGCCCTGGAACATCCATATGGTAAAGAATTGAGAATGGCGTGCCGAGTGAATTCACAACGACATGACTTAAATCAACGCCAATCGCTTTCAAGAAAAAGATGTAGAAAGAAATGCGATCATTGAAATGATACTGTGAACCTTTCCACGTTAATATCGTACTTGAAGCAACGAAATTTTCATAAAGGACTTCACGCCCTTGTTGATCGACATAACGACGGAATATCATATTTCCCTCTAAATCATAAACGGTTTGCGCGAAATGTAGACCATGTTGATTGTAATGATTCACAAACTGTAAATTGCCATGTTGATCCAACCATTCGACATGGCTAACGAGACGACGTTTTTCTTCTGAATGGTAATAAATCATAGCACGTCGATGGCTCATATCTTTGACCCAAGCTTCTTCGTTGTTCCCTTCAATTTCCCAAAAACGCGGTACATCAACTTCATTAAAATAACGCGCGCGACGTTTTTTGGGTGCTTTGTAGTTGGCAAAAAATTGATAAGGCGAAATGATGCCTTCTGGTAAAAACCCATCATCGACTAACACGACTGTTTCATCGTGATGACCGGCAATGTCGAGTGTTTCAAATAACGCTTTTGCATTTTCATCAAAGTGTTCAAATAAATTAACCATGTAACACCTCTTCTATTAATTCTTTCCATTTTTTTCGCGTATTTTCGATTAAATAAGGGGAAGCCAAATCATATGAAGCTTGATGGGGTTGTGCCGGTCCCTTATTGAAGAAACGAATCATCGCTTGGGCTAAACGTTGAATGATTTCCTCGTTACCGTCTTCCTTCACTTGGATTGGCACAAGATAACCGTTCTTACCATCTTCAATAAAAGTAGGGTTACCATAGTTCACATCAAAACCAATCATTCCTAGGCCAGACCCGACCGCTTCCATTAATGTTAAACCAAACCCTTCACTCGTTGATGCAGCGACAAATAAAGGATATTGCGCATAAATGTCGTCTAACTTTTGATGACCGCATAAACGAATATAGTCTTGTGCGTCGAGTTTTTCTATCCAATTTTCAATATCTGCTCGCTCGCCACCTTCACCATAAATATCAAACGTCAGCTCTGGTACTTCTTTTTTCGCAATACTAGCCGCACGCACGAGCCAATCGACATGTTTTTCGCTGGCTAATCGAGATGCGGTCATCATACCGAATGGCTTTCTTGGCGCATCGGGTTGTTTCAGCGTCGTTAAACTACCCACTGGAACGGTATAAATGGCAGGTTCTGCGTTCAAATACTTTTTAAATTGTGCCCTTAAAATCTCATTTTGACGGTCTGTCGCTGTAATATAAAAGTCAATTTCGTTCACATTCGTAAATTGATACTCATAATAATTGTTCCATAAAATGTGGTGGTCATCTGTCGCATTTTCACTAAAGTGTTCGGCATGAACGACCACACCCACTTTACTGTCCCCTTTATTTTGTAACATCGCTTGACCCACTTTCGTCGCACGGTCATAAATCACAATATCTTCAGACGTTAACTTTAGCTTTTGCATAAAATACGCCACAAATTCTTCTTTCGTATACAATATCGCATCTTCCATCACATAGACATTCGTTTTCTCATCGATATGTTCGGTATACGCTACGGCACCATCTTCATTGTAAAAATGACGCATATAAAGTTTCGCTCGGTTGTCAGCTGGGGCATAAAATTCAGAAAAGATACGCGTATAACTATAATAATCTTTGCGCACTAATTTATTATTAATTACAAATTCCGCACAATCGACATACGGTTCATTCTCATTTTTTAAATAACACGTAATATAAGTGCCAGGATCCCCTAAATGCAGCCAGCGCACTTTACCTTTACTTTCTACATTAACGACTTCCTCATGAATGGTCGCTTTAATATCATCTATCGTGTACGTCGTCGGTGCAATTTTAATGTCCGTAAAATATTGATACAGCCACAAAACTTCACTATCTTTAAAACCGATGTTAGATGTTAACGTTTGAAGATTTTCAGAACTCATAAAGTCTAAAAACACAAATTTTAATGGGTTTTTCAGGCCACGTAACACTTGGGCACGATACATTTGTGCGTATTCGACCCCACTACTTGCCCATCCAATACCAAAATTAATATTATAAATTGTCACAGTCCAATCACCTCTCTAATTTGGAAAATGTACCACTAAATCATCATTTTCATCTGTATGCGTAATACTTTGACAAAGGTATTTGACGATATCCCTTTTAATCGCATCTGTCATATTATCGAACGATTCTAATGCCACACGGTGATATTCAAAAATCGGATTCCGCTTACCGTTTTGTCGTGTGTTCACGCTATTTTTCAACTTTTGTAAATGATCCACTTGTTTAATCCAATTACTGTCAATCGCTTTCAAAATCGCACGTTGCACAAAATGCGTATAGAAATAATCATCTAAATGCTGTTTTTGATAAGCCAGTTGTTGTTTAAATAAGCTGACAAGATATTCCGTCACGACCTTACGATCACGTAGATCTATATTTTCTAATCGGTCTTTAAATTGAAAACTTAAGTTTCTGTAGATGTAATTCACCCACTCTGAAGCTGTAAAATGCGTATGATCAAAGACTTCTTCAAAAACTTCTAACGCTAATTTTTCTAAATGGACATCATCTAGATTTTTAAATTGAAGGACCCGATTGCGCTCTTGATAGACTAATTCGCGTTGGATGCTAATACTCTTTTCGTGTTCATTCGCAATCTCGCGTGTTTTCACACCTTGTTCTTCTGACAAACGTTGCGCCCGTTGCACAGTTTTGCGCACGCGACTTTGGAACAGTTTACTCTGCTGTAACGTCGCCGAATCATATTGTTCCAACCGTTCCATTTTGAGTGCTTTTAAGTCTCCCCATCGTCGCACAAGATAATCTTCTAATGAGATATAAATTTGGCTCGTGCCTGGATCACCTTGTCGTCCAGAACGGCCTCTTAACTGACGATCAATCCGACTGTTTTCCATATGCTCACTAATGATAACCGCTAAACCGCCTAGTTCTGGCACACCTGGCGCTAGCTTAATATCTGTACCACGACCTGCCATACTCGTTGCTACGGTTACAGCACCTATTTGTCCTGCTTCTGCAATCATTTGTGCTTCTTTTGCAACATTTTGTGCAATCAACAAGTTGTTTGGAATGTCGAGCTCGAACAATGCAGCTGAAAAGTATTCCGCCATTTCTGCTGTACGCGTAATCAGCAAGACCGGACGCTGTTCCGCATAGAGCGTTTGGATGCGCTCAATAATCGCCACATTTTTATCTTCCACATTTTTAAATACGCGGTCCGGGTAGTCTATACGTTGAATCGGTCGATCAGTCGGAATTTCCACAACGATCTTCGTATATAAATCTAAAAATTCCTTTTCTCCCAAATGACTCGTCCCTGACATCCCTGAAAATTCATTAAATTGTTTAAATAAATTTTGGAAAGTAATCGTCGCCATGACACTCATATCCATGGACAATTGCACATCTTCTTTCGCCTCAATCGCCTGATGGAGACCCGATTGCAATTTCGTTCCTGGCATCATACGACCTGTAATACGGTCAATGAGTACGACTTCGCCTTTATAAACAAAGTAATCTGTATTATTTTCAAACAAATACTTTGCGCGTAAACACAAATTAATGTTACGCACTAAATCAAAGTACGGTGCATCATAAATGTTCGGCACCCCGAAATACGCATTGGCCGCTTCAATCCCTCGCTGCGTCAACCAAATTTCTTTTTTCGTCTGCTTCATCTTAAAATGGTGATTTTCTTCAAGCGTTTGCACAAATGTCGTCACCACATGAAATAAATTCGACTGAACACGGGGCGCACCCGAAATCACGAGTGGGGTTTGCGCAGAATCGAGAATAATCGAGTCAACTTCATCAATAATGCCGTAGTTGAGTTTCGGTAAGAATTTCCCTTCAGCACTATCCGCTAAATTATCGATTAAATAATCAAAGCCAAGTCGACCGCCTGTTGTATAAATAATATCGTGTTGATAAATATAGCGCTTTTCGCCTCGTTGATATTCGTAATCCGGAATATCCACAAAACCTAAGCCAATCGTCAAACCTAACCATTCAAAAAGCGGCTTCATTTCCAGATAGTCACGCTTCGCCAAGTAGTCATTTGTTGTGATTAAATACGCCCCTTTTCCAGTGAGCGCATTTAAATATAAGGGCATCGTCGCAGTTAACGTTTTCCCTTCACCCGTTTGCATCTCCGCGATATTACCTTCATGAAGTACAATCGCACCCAGCACTTGGACCTCTTTCGGAAACATCCCTAAGACCCGTCGACTTGCTTCACGTACTAATGCATACGCTTCAGGTAGAAGTGCATCCAATGTTGTCTTTTTGTCCAATAATTGTTGACGGAATAAAGCAGTCTTTTGTTGTAACGCTTCATCTGACAACTGTTCAAAAGGGCGCTCATATCGCTGAATACGTTTCAATATACGTTTTAAGCGTTTCAGACGCATATCGTTAATCGTTCGATGGAGTCGGTTACTCATGCGCTATTCCCTCCATTCAATCTTTGGATATCAAGTCCTTTAAGTTGGTGGCTTTGGTTTAATGTAGGCCCCAACCAATGAGAGATTGCTGTTGACACCTCATCATATTGATACGTCACCACAGGCACATCTACTTGTTCTGGCGTGCCGTAACGTTGACGAAGCTTTGTATCACGTTGCGGTGTGACGTAGAGTGTGGCGGGTAAATGTGCACCGACAGCATAAGCCATTTCATTCGAACGACTGCCATAGCCTACAAGTTGAAGCGTATAGTCTTTGGCTAGCGTTTGAAGTGATGCTGTGACCTTCGCAATCACATGACCGATATGCGGTTGATCCCAGCCCGTTACGCACACACAATTATCAATGTCTTGAATCAACTCATGCGCGAGGTCACTTTCTTCCACAAAAATCACAGTCGCCTGCGTGGCATCAGGGTCGATATGGCACATGTCATGCACATGTACATCCGCCATTGCTTTCGATTGTTCTCTCACATCTTCTATCGTCAGTTGTCGAAACGTTAAATGTTGTGAGGCCGCATTGATGATTTGGACGACGTAACTATACATCTCATCAGGCACCGTAATGTCTTTGTCATGGCCTTTAATTATTTGATAATCACACACCGTGCCATTGCGTCGTTTAAAAATAACTTTGAAATAAACGCTGTCCATTGGTTGGACATGATAATCAAAATGAAAACGATACGTCTGATTCCGCTTCAAAATCGGGAGTGTCGGCATCACCTTGTCATCTTCAAAGTTGGTTATCATCTTCCATTCATGAATTACGATACCTGAGGGCATTAATTCATTTTCAAATAAAGTTTCAGTCGCCTTAAAACGTAAGATCGACCCATACATAAAAGTTTCTTGTGTAATTTGAGTCCAGCGAATATTAAATTGATGCTTTTCTTTCATGTTTCACTCTCCCAAATTCGCTTTCCATGATCATGTAGTAAAAGTGATTGAACCAACTCGCAATCGTCGGGGTATCATCGTTGTGACGCCCAGGAATACTTCGACTCATCACACGTGCCCCTTGTCGTGATAATACCGGCAACAAATCACTAAATGCTTGGATGTCATAGTCGTCATTTTCCATATAGGACACCGCAAATATCGTGTTTTCGATGTTGGCACCATTCAGCACCGACCAAAACTTTTGATTCAACCGAGTGACTGCTTCGTCATCGATGCTGCCTTCGTTACCACGTAAAATATCAATCGCTGTCCCAAAGTCATTCGGTCGCATCAATCGCATATTTTTAGCAATAGAACCCATATTCACGAGCGGCTTTCCTACCACAATCGCAGTCGGGTTGAGTTGTGCACCATAATACAATGCGCCAAACGACCCCATGGACAATCCGGATAAAATTAACGCATCATCTTCAAAACCGAGCCAATCCAATGTCTCCTGAATGACCGTTTTAATCCGGTTCTCAAATGCGTCACTTCCTAAGTAAAAGCCGCCTCCTTCATATCGCAAATCCGTAAATAATAAGAAGGGTGCGTTGAGTTTCTCCATCATGAAGTAGCCCTCAAAACCTTCAGCAGTTCGATAACCACTAAAATAAACATTCAGTGGTGGCTTTAAATCACCTGGATGAAAATAATGAAGGAACTCTCCTCTATCTTCATCTACATAACGTTGCCCCCCTAAAATGGCATGCCCGTACTCCAATCGAGACCAGCGTTTATGAATGTTCCCCACACTTAAAGTCCCACGCCCTTTTGCTTGGGCTGTGATTAAAATATGCGCATCATGCGGCATGCTCGGAATTTCTAAAGGCTGTTGCAATGACGGACCTTCTAAAACATACTGACACATGAGCTTTTTCATAGTTGGCTCTTGGTAAAGACGGAGCGTATAAGAGATTTCTACATCTCCCGTTGCCGTGTACTCCGGCCAAATCGTATTCACTTTATCCTTGTCGTAATAAAGGTACATTTTCCAATTTAAAATAGGGGTATACGTCTCACCAAAATCACCTGTTAGGACAATAGCGTGTTGACCGTTATAGTACACGTCTCCTTCAAACTCAGGGTTTACTTCACATTGTTTCGGATGAATGCGGTCACCATATTGTTTGATAAAAGCAAGAGACCGTAAACGTGTGAGACAATCCGCTTTCGATTCATAGTGAAATGGCCGAATCATGCGTTCTCTGACGATTGGTTCGGCTTCAAAAGCGCCGTTCCAATAGTGCGCATCGACATACGTATTGTAAGGCGTACTCACCAACCGGAATGCGCGCATTAACGTTTCAGAGTATGGAGATTGAACAAAAACAAAATCAAAGGCTTCCGCTTCTTCCGTTTGCTGTTCTAACGCTTCCAAATCCGCTATTGAATTAAAGGGGATGTAGGTCCACTTCACATCTTTACGGTCTTCAAAATGGACGGTGTAATCCTCTCCACCCATTTGCAACATATTATATTGTTGCGCCATCTGTTTCACCTTCTAACCAGTCATCCAACTGTTTTAAAATTTCATTCGAAGCATACGCTTTAGCCAATTTCATCGCATACGCATACGAACGGTTCCAATGTTTTAAATAGCCTAAAAAGTATGAGAGCCCAGCCGCTAGCTCATCGATATTGGCAATCATGTAACCATTTCTTTCGTGTTGCACATAATCCGTCTGCATACGGTTAATTTGAGGAAGTCCTGCCCCCATACAACAAATTTGTAAAAACAAGTCTGGTTCCTCATTTAAATCGATGACGACGCGCAATGTCGAAATCGCCTCCACGACATCATTTTCAAACGGCACACTTTTTAATGTGGCGTAAACGACTGGGTCTGTTGATCCTTTTGGCGCAGTCTCTTGCATCTTTTCTTCTTCTTTTGTCCGTGAATCAAAGTATGCGTTCAATCGCTTCACTGCCCCATTCACCCAAATCGGACGCTTGTGATTTTCGAGACGTGACAAAAACGTGACACGTGTTTGCGGATTTCGCTCAATTTCTTTGATTAATTGATCAACCACATGATTAAGTGTCACTTCATCGATGCCGTCTGTCCATACACCGATATACGTCTCATACAGCTGGCTACTGATATTCGGATTCATACGCACATCGAACGGCGTAATACGGACAAGTGCATTATCAAGTTGATGCGCAGTTTGATGACGTTCAAGACGCGCCGCATTTTCCATCGTATCCGCAAGCCAATAATGCCCCCGTTCGATAGATGCCATCCCTGCTTCCGACAACCCTGTCTTCCGCTGTTGAAACACTGAAAAACATAATTGACGAGGAGAAAAATGACGTGTAATCAATGCATTATGGCGCATATCAGACGCTACGACCATGATGTCCGTATCTTGCACTGATGACGTGTAACGTGCGAGATACGCATCAATCAATTCGGTCATCGTTGCGTAACATTGCTGTTCAAAACGATGCGCATAACTCGAATGAATGTGGACTTCTCCTGTTTTCAAGTCCTCCTTCATAATCCAGTCTCCTGTGGCTGTCATATAATATTGCTCAGCTAATCCTCCAGCTTCATCAAATGTCTGATAACTCGACAGAAAACCACGATCATCAAAAATATAACGATACTGCTGCACCTCATGCTGAAAGGACTCAATCCATAACAAGTAACCCTCTTGACTAAAATGAATTTCGGAATACGTATCAGGTCCCGTAAAAGCCTTCACTAACAATAAAGACTGTACAAATTCGGTTCCTTTTGGCCAGTTCAATTGTCGATAGTCTAGCGGTTGCGGGGGTTGATGCGTAAAACCTTGAATCACGTCAAACAATGACCAGTAATCGGCTTCATATAACGCCTGCCGATGTAAAAAAGTCCGTAAATCAGGTGCGTGATTAAGTACCACAATTTCAAAAGGCACCTGATTTTTTATATGCATTCCCATTAAACTAATCAAATCATCAAATTCGGTCACTGCCTCTTTATAAAAAAACGGCAATGCTTGACTCCTCCACCATGGATCAGACCTGTACCAAGCTGGTATAAAACGTTTCATAGACTACTCCTTACCAATATTTATTTAAAAACGATTCATACTTATCAAAATATAAATATGTTCTTAATGTTTCAGTCAAGTTGATTGCAAGGTACACCATAATAATGAGTTGTACTGCGAAGTAAATATGTTCCGACAACTCTGGCACGAGTAACGAACTGTATAGCGGCACACCAATAATTACGGACACAATCAATGTCCCAAACCAACATAAACGACGTGCCATATGATTCAAATACTGTGCAGTCTCTTCACCTGGCTGAACACCGATGAAGTAATTGCCACTCTTTAAAAAGTCTTTCGTATTTTGCTTGGTGTTAATGATTAAGCGAGAGAGCAAATAACCTAAAACGGTCTGAACTAAGAGATAAACCGTAATTCCCGAAAAGCGCCCCAAAGATAACCACTGTAAATCTGGCGTCTTCCCCGTGATCATATGCACGACTAAACTCACTGTACTCGTTAACAGCACAAATACTGACAAACTAATCATGATAGCAATACTTCCACCTGGATTAATTTTCCAAGCTAAATACGTAAACCGATCCGCGCGTGTAATATCAGCAATGTCGCGATAGTGCGTCCGATACTCAATCAATTCAATCAACAGTAGTGTAAAGAGTGCGATGAGCATCAGCACAAATATGACTAAGATGGCGACAGTCTCCACTGAAAGACTCGGCAAATTTTGCGCAAACATTGACCGAATCACACTCATCATCACAATCGGCATCGGCCCTGCAATTCCGTAGCGCACATTTTGATCCGCCAACCACATCATCAACATTGCACCTGTAATGAGAATCAGCAAAATAAGCAATTGTGCCGATTTTTCAAGATAATCATGTATGACAAAATGATTGATGACAAAATAACCTTGAATCATACTCAGCCCAAGCGTCAGAGATTTTTCTTTAAAATGCTTTTCAGCACGAGTTTGACGCATCGCCTTCTCCATATTTTTATACGTCATCAAACTGATAATAATCATTGCTGTTAACCATGGTCCTAACCCGAGCGAAAAAACATTTAAGCGATGAATGTCTCCTCCCATATTAGAAATAGCTAACTTATAAAATGAGCTATCAGGGTGACGCATGGCTGATTCGCTCACAATGGCCACCTTACTCCCTAATATGTATATCAATAAAATAAAAATTGTAAATGATATGCGTTTGTATAAAATTTTATATTCATATTGATTAAAAATATGTGTGATTACATTGTTTTTCACGTTAACCCTCTTTTTTATAAAACATGGTGCCAAAGAGGCTAGAAACGTCCTTGGCAAGAAAATCTTGAATGACGCTAGCCCCTTTAACCATGTTCAAACTATTTATGATGGATCAGATGTGTGATCTTCATTTTTTTTGTCTTTTTTCGACTTTTTGAGTAATGCAAGACCCGTTAACATCGTCGCAAATGCACCCATCATACCTGTTGTTGACACAGTTTCACCTGTATCAGGCAACATGTCTGCGTGGCGTTGTTTTGCTTTTGATGATGCATGATGATCAGATGCTTGATCTTGTTTCATCGTGCTATGCATTGATGTAGATGTCATTGTTGATCCAGATGAAGTCGTTGATGACGTATCACCTTGAGATGTAGCCATTGACATACTCATCGATGTTGACGTGCTCGCTGATACTGATGCACTTGCTGACATCGAAGCACTTGTTGAGTCGCTCGCTGACATTGACGCACTTGCTGAGTCGCTCGCTGACATTGATCCACTTGCTGAATCGCTCGCTGACATTGATGCACTTGCTGAATCGCTTGCTGACATTGACGCATTTGTTGAGTCGCTCGCTGACATTGACGCACTTGCTGAGTCGCTCGCTGACATTGAAGTACTTGTTGAGTCGCTTGCTGACATGCTATCAGATGCTAATTGGCTTAACGATGCATGTGTCGATGCCACTGCTGACGCGAACTCTGATGCTGTACCGTTATTCGATGCCTTTGTTTTCAATGAGTCCACTGTTGATACAAATGTGCTTGCACCTTCTTTTGTTGTGCTACCATTTGATGTTTCGTGACTTAATGAATCTACCGCTGATACGAATTCGCTCACTTCATTGCTTACTGCTTCACTGTGTGAAGTTGACGCACTTGTTGAAGTTGACGTACTCATTGATGTTGATGCGCTTAACGATGCATGTGTCGATGCTACTGCTGACGCGAACTCTGATGCTGTACCGTTATTCGACGCTTTCGTTTTCAATGAGTCCACTGTTGATACAAATGTGCTTGCACCTTCTCTTGTTGTGCTACCATTTGATGCTTCATGGCTTAATGAACCTACCGCTGATACGAATTCGCTCACTTCATTGCTTACTGCTTCACTGTGTGATGTTGATGCGCTTGTTGAAGTCGACGTACTCATTGATGTTGATGCGCTTAACGATGCATGTGTCGATGCTACTGCTGACGCGAACTCTGATGCTGTACCGTTATTCGATGCCTTTGTTTTCAATGAGTCCACTGTTGATACAAATGTGCTTGCACCTTCTCTTGTTGTGCTACCATTTGATGCTTCGTGACTTAATGAATCTACCGCTGATACGAATTCACTCACTTCATTGCTTACTGCTTCACTGTGTGATGTTGATGCGCTTGTTGAGTCGCTTGCTGATACTGATGCACTTGCTGAATCGCTTGCTGACATCGATGCACTTGTTGAGTCGCTCGCTGATACTGATGCACTTGCTGAGTCGCTCGCTGACATTGATTCACTTGCTGAATCGCTCGCTGACATTGATTCACTTGCTGAATCGCTCGCTGACATTGATCCACTTGCTGAGTCGCTCGCTGACATTGATTCACTTGCTGAATCGCTCGCTGACATTGATGCATTTGTTGAGTCGCTCGCTGACATTGACGCACTTGCTGAGTCGCTCGTTGACATTGATGCACTTGCTGAATCGCTTGCTGACATTGACGCATTTGTTGAGTCGCTTGCTGACATTGACGCACTTGTTGAGTCGCTCGCTGACATTGACGCATTTGTTGAGTCGCTCGCTGACATTGACGCACTTGCTGAGCCGTTTGCTGACATCGATGCACTTGCTGAATCGCTCGCTGACATTGATGCACTTGTTAAGTCGCTCGCTGACATTGATGCACTTGCTGAGTCGCTCGCTGACATTGAAGTACTTGTTGAGTCGCTTGCTGACATTGACGCATTTGTTGAGTCGCTCGCTGACATTGACGCACTTGCTGAGCCGTTTGCTGACATTGACGCACTTGCTGAGTCGCTCGCTGACATTGATGCACTTGTTGAGTCGCTTGCTGACATGCTATCAGATGCTAATTGACTTAACGATGCATGTGTCGATGCCACTGCTGACGCGAACTCTGATGCTGTACCGTTATTCGATGCCTTTGTTTTCAATGAGTCCACTGTTGATACAAATGTGCTTGCACCTTCTTTTGTTGTGCTACCATTTGATCCTTCATGGCTTAATGAGTCTACCGCTGATACAAACTCGCTTACTTCATTGCTCACTGCTTCACTATGTGAAGTTGATGCGCTTGTTGACATCGATGCACTTGTTGAGTCGCTCGCTGATACTGATGCACTTGCTGAATCGCTCGCTGACATTGATCCACTTGCTGAATCGCTCGCTGATACTGATACACTTGCTGAGTCGCTTGTTGACATTGATGCGCTTGTTGAGTCGCTCGCTGACAAGCTGTCAGATGCTAATTGACTTAATGATGCGTGCGTTGACGCTACTGCTGACGCAAATTCTGATGATGTTCCATTATTTGACGCCTTCGCTTTCAACGAGTCTACCGTTGATACAAATGTGCTTGCACCTTCTTTTGTTGTGCTACCATTTGATCCTTCGTGACTTAATGAGTCGACCGCTGATACGAATTCGCTCACTTCTGTGCTTACTGCTTCACTGTGTGATGTTGATGCACTTGTTGAAGTCAATACACTTGTTGATTCTGACGCACTTACTGATGCTAATACTGATTGTTCAATTGATGTCATTTCTGACGCTGTGCTGTTGTTCGACGCTTTGCCTCGTAGAGAATCTCTTGTCGATGCAAACGCACTTTCTGCTTCACTTGTTGTGCTACCATTTGATACTTTATGGCTTAATGAATCTACTGCTGATGTCAACTCGCTTGCTTCTGTGCTTACTGCTTCACTGTGCGATGTTGATGCTGACACGCTTGTTGATTCTGACGCACTTACTGACGCTAACACTGACTGTTCAATTGATGTCATTTCTGACGCTGTACTGTTGTTCGACGCTTTGTCTCGTAGAGAGTCTCTTGTCGATGCAAACGCACTTTCCGCATCACTTGTTGTGCTACCATTTGATACTTTATGGCTTAATGAATCTACTGCTGATGTGAATTCGCTTGCTTCTGTGCTTACTGCTTCACTGTGCGATGTCGATGCTGACACACTTGTTGATTCTGACACACTCACTGAAGCTAACACTGATTGCTCAATTGATGTCATTTCTGACGCTGTGCTATTGTTCGACGCTTTGTCTCGTAGAGAATCTCTTGTCGATGCAAACGCACTTTCTGCTTCACTTGTTGTGCTACCATTTGATACTTTATGGCTTAATGAATCTACTGCTGATGTCAACTCGCTTGCTTCTGTGCTCACTGCTTCACTTTGTGATGTTGATGCGCTTGTTGAAGTCGATACGCTTGTTGATTCTGACACACTTACTGACGCTAATACCGACTGTTCAATTGATGTCATTTCTGACGCTGTGCTGTTGCTTGAAGCTTTGCTTCTCAACGAATCTCTTGTCGATGCAAACGCACTTTCTGCTTCGCTTGTTGTACTGCCATTTGATACTTTGTGGCTTAATGAATCTACTGCTGATGTGAATTCGCTTGCTTCTGTGCTTACTGCTTCACTTTGTGATGTTGATGCACTTGTTGAAGTCGATACGCTTGTTGATTCTGACACACTCACTGAAGCTAACACTGACTGTTCAATTGATGTCATTTCTGATGATGTACTGTTGCTTGAAGCTTTGCTTCTCAACGAATCTCTTGTCGACGCAAACGCACTTTCTGTTTCACTTGTTGTGCTACCATTTGATACTTTGTGGCTTAATGAATCTACTGCTGATGTCAACTCGCTTGCTTCTGTGCTTACTGCTTCACTGTGCGATGTCGATGCACTATCCGACTCACTTGTCGATGTCGATTTTGACAACGATGTTGACGTACTGTCTGATTCGCTTGTTGACGTTGACGCTGATGTACTATCTGACTCACTCGTTGATGTCGACTTAGATAACGACGTTGACGTACTGTCTGACTCGCTTGTTGACGTTGATGCTGATGTACTATCCGACTCACTTGTTGATGTCGACTTAGACAATGATGTTGATGTGCTATCTGAGTCACTTGTTGACGTTGATGCTGATGTACTATATGACTCACTCGTCGATGTTGATTTAGACAATGATGTTGATGTACTATCTGAGTCACTCATCGACGTTGATGTTGATGCACTATCCGACTCACTCGTCGATGTCGACTTAGACAATGATGTTGATGTGCTATCTGAGTCACTTGTTGACGTTGATGCTGATGCACTATCCGACTCACTTGTTGATGTCGATTTAGACAATGATGTTGATGTGCTATCTGAATCACTTGTTGACGTTGATGTTGATGTACTATCTGAATCACTTGTTGACGTTGATGTTGATGTACTGTCTGAATCACTTGTCGATGTCGACTTAGACAATGATGTTGATGTGCTATCTGAGTCACTTGTTGACGTTGACGCTGATGCACTATCCGACTCACTTGTTGATGTCGACTTAGACAACGATGTTGACGTGCTGTCTGAGTCACTTGTTGACGTTGATGCTGACGTACTATCCGACTCACTTGTTGATGTCGATTTAGACAATGATGTTGATGTGCTATCTGATTCACTCGTTGACGTTGACGCTGATGTACTATCCGACTCACTTGTCGATGTCGATTTTGACAACGATGTTGATGTACTGTCTGATTCGCTTGTTGACGTTGACGCTGATGTACTATCTGACTCACTCGTTGATGTCGACTTAGATAACGACGTTGACGTACTGTCTGACTCGCTTGTTGACGTTGATGCTGATGTACTATCCGACTCACTTGTTGATGTCGACTTAGACAATGATGTTGATGTGCTATCTGAGTCACTTGTTGACGTTGATGCTGATGTACTATCTGACTCACTCGTCGATGTTGATTTAGACAATGATGTTGACGTACTGTCTGACTCACTTGTCGATGTCGATTTTGACAATGATGTTGATGTGCTATCTGAGTCACTTGTTGACGTTGACGCTGATGCACTATCCGACTCACTTGTTGATGTCGACTTAGACAATGATGTTGATGTACTATCTGAGTCACTCATCGACGTTGATGTTGATGCACTATCCGACTCACTCGTCGATGTCGACTTAGACAATGATGTTGATGTGCTATCTGAGTCACTTGTTGACGTTGATGCTGATGCACTATCCGACTCACTTGTTGATGTCGATTTAGACAATGATGTTGATGTGCTATCTGAATCACTTGTTGACGTTGATGCTGATGCACTATCCGACTCACTTGTTGACGTTGATGTTGATGCACTATCCGACTCACTCGTCGATGTCGACTTAGACAATGATGTTGATGTGCTATCTGAGTCACTTGTTGACGTTGACGCTGATGCACTATCCGACTCACTTGTTGATGTCGACTTAGACAACGATGTTGACGTGCTGTCTGAGTCACTTGTTGACGTTGATGCTGACGTACTATCCGACTCACTTGTTGATGTCGATTTAGACAATGATGTTGATGTGCTATCTGATTCACTCGTTGACGTTGACGCTGATGTACTATCCGACTCACTTGTCGATGTCGATTTTGACAACGATGTTGATGTACTGTCTGATTCGCTTGTTGACGTTGACGCTGATGTACTATCTGACTCACTCGTTGATGTCGACTTAGATAACGACGTTGACGTACTGTCTGACTCGCTTGTTGACGTTGATGCTGATGTACTATCCGACTCACTTGTTGATGTCGATTTAGACAATGATGTTGATGTGCTATCTGAATCACTTGTTGACGTTGATGCTGATGCACTATCCGACTCACTTGTTGACGTTGATGTTGATGCACTATCCGACTCACTTGTTGACGTTGATGTTGATGCACTATCCGACTCACTCGTCGATGTCGACTTAGACAATGATGTTGATGTGCTATCTGAGTCACTTGTTGACGTTGACGCTGATGCACTATCCGACTCACTTGTTGATGTCGACTTAGACAACGATGTTGACGTGCTGTCTGAGTCACTTGTTGACGTTGATGCTGACGTACTATCCGACTCACTTGTTGATGTCGATTTAGACAATGATGTTGATGTGCTATCTGATTCACTCGTTGACGTTGACGCTGATGTACTATCCGACTCACTTGTCGATGTCGATTTTGACAACGATGTTGATGTACTGTCTGATTCGCTTGTTGACGTTGACGCTGATGTACTATCTGACTCACTCGTTGATGTCGACTTAGATAACGACGTTGACGTACTGTCTGACTCGCTTGTTGACGTTGATGCTGATGTACTATCCGACTCACTTGTTGATGTCGACTTAGACAATGATGTTGATGTGCTATCTGAGTCACTTGTTGACGTTGATGCTGATGTACTATCTGACTCACTCGTCGATGTTGATTTAGACAATGATGTTGACGTACTGTCTGATTCGCTTGTTGACGTTGATGCTGATGTACTATCCGACTCACTCGTCGACGTTGATGTTGATGCACTATCCGACTCACTCGTCGACGTTGATGTTGATGCACTATCCGACTCACTTGTCGATGTCGATTTTGACAACGATGTTGACGTACTGTCTGACTCGCTTGTTGACGTTGACGCTGATGTGCTATCCGACTCACTCGTCGATGTCGACTTTGACAACGATGTTGACGTACTGTCTGACTCGCTTGTTGACGTTGATGCTGATGCACTGTCTGACTCGCTTGTCGATGTCGACTTAGACAATGATGTTGACGTACTGTCTGACTCGCTTGTTGACGTTGATGCTGATGCACTATCCGACTCACTTGTCGATGTTGATTTAGACAATGATGTTGATGTACTATCTGACTCACTCGTTGATGTCGACTTAGATAACGACGTTGACGTACTGTCTGAGTCGCTTGTTGACGTTGATGCTGATGCACTATCGGATTCACTTGTCGATGTCGACTTAGACAATGATGTTGACGTACTATCTGAATCACTTGTTGACGTTGATGCTGATGCACTATCGGATTCACTTGTCGATGTCGATTTTGACAATGATGTTGACGTACTGTCTGACTCGCTTGTTGACGTTGACGCTGATGTACTATCTGACTCACTTGTCGATGTCGACTTAGATAACGATGTTGATGTACTATCCGACTCACTTGTTGACGTTGATGCTGATGTACTATCGGATTCACTTGTCGATGTCGATTTAGACAACGATGTTGACGTACTGTCTGATTCGCTTGTTGACGTTGATGCTGATGTACTATCGGATTCACTTGTCGATGTCGATTTTGACAATGATGTTGACGTACTGTCTGAGTCGCTTGTTGACGTTGATGCTGACGTACTATCTGAATCACTTGTTGACGTTGATGCTGATGCACTATCGGATTCACTTGTCGATGTCGATTTTGACAATGATGTTGACGTACTGTCTGAGTCGCTTGTTGACGTTGACGCTGATGTACTATCTGACTCACTTGTCGATGTCGACTTAGATAACGATGTTGATGTACTATCCGACTCACTTGTTGACGTTGATGCTGATGTACTATCGGATTCACTTGTCGATGTCGATTTAGACAACGATGTTGACGTACTGTCTGATTCGCTTGTTGACGTTGATGCTGATGTACTATCGGATTCACTTGTCGATGTCGATTTTGACAATGATGTTGACGTACTGTCTGACTCGCTTGTTGACGTTGACGCTGATGTGCTATCCGACTCACTCGTCGATGTCGACTTTGACAACGATGTTGACGTACTGTCTGATTCGCTTGTTGACGTTGATGCTGATGTACTATCTGACTCACTTGTTGATGTCGACTTAGACAATGAGGTTGACGTACTGTCTGACTCGCTTGTTGACGTTGACGCTGATGTGCTATCCGACTCACTTGTCGATGCCGATTTAGACAACGATGTTGACGTACTGTCTGAGTCACTTGTTGACGTTGACGCTGATGTACTATCCGACTCACTCGTTGATGTCGACTTAGATAACGACGTTGACGTGCTGTCTGATTCGCTTGTTGACGTTGATGTTGATGTACTATCTGACTCACTTGTTGATGTCGACTTAGACAATGATGTTGACGTACTGTCTGACTCGCTTGTTGACGTTGACGCTGATGTACTATCGGATTCACTTGTTGATGTCGACTTTGACAACGATGTTGACGTACTGTCTGACTCGCTTGTTGACGTTGATGCTGATGCACTGTCTGACTCGCTTGTTGACGTTGACGCTGATGTGCTATCCGACTCACTCGTCGATGTCGACTTAGACAACGATGTTGACGTACTGTCTGACTCGCTTGTTGACGTTGACGCTGATGTACTATCGGATTCACTTGTTGATGTCGACTTAGACAATGATGTTGATGTACTATCTGACTCACTCATCGACGTTGATGTTGATGCACTATCTGACTCACTTGTCGATGTCGATTTTGACAACGATGTTGATGTACTATCTGACTCACTCGTCGATGTCGACTTTGACAACGATGTTGATGTGCTGTCTGAGTCGCTTGTTGACGCTGATGTTGATGTACTATCCGACTCACTCGTTGAAATGGATTTCGACTTCGCTGTACTTAATGATTCGCTCGTTGAAATGGATTTCGATTTCGCTGTGCTTTCTGACTCGCTCGTTGAAATCGACTTCGATTTCGCTGTGCTTAGTGACTCGCTCGTTGAAATCGATTTTGATTTCTCTGTACTTAGTGACTCACTCGTTGAAATGGATTTCGACTTCGCTGTACTTAATGATTCGCTCGTTGAAATGGATTTCGACTTCGCTGTACTTAATGATTCGCTCGTTGAAATCGATTTTGATTTCTCTGTACTTAGTGACTCACTCGTTGAAATGGATTTCGACTTCGCTGTACTTAATGATTCGCTCGTTGAAATGGATTTCGACTTCGCTGTACTTAATGATTCGCTCGTTGAAATCGATTTTGATTTCTCTGTGCTTAATGACTCACTCGTTGAAATGGATTTCGATTTCGCTGTGCTTAACGACTCGCTCGTTGAAATCGATTTTGATTTCTCTGTACTTAGTGACTCACTCGTTGAAATCGATTTTGATTTCGCTGTGCTTAATGACTCACTCGTTGAAATGGATTTCGATTTCGCTGTGCTTAATGACTCACTCGTTGAAATGGATTTCGATTTCGCTGTGCTTAATGACTCACTCGTTGAAATGGATTTCGATTTCGCTGTGCTTAATGACTCACTCGTTGAAATGGATTTCGACTTCGCTGTGCTTAATGACTCGCTCGTTGAAATGGATTTCGATTTCGCTGTGCTTAATGACTCACTCGTTGAAATGGATTTCGACTTCGCTGTACTTAATGACTCGCTCGTTGAAATGGATTTCGACTTCGCTGTACTTAATGATTCGCTCGTTGAAATGGATTTCGACTTCGCTGTACTTAATGATTCGCTCGTTGAAATCGATCTTGATTTCGCCGTACTTGCCGCCTTGCTGTCCGCTATAGATTGACTCGTCGAAATCGATTTTGATTTCGCTGTACTTGCTGCCTTACTGTCCGCTATAGATTGACTCGTCGAAATCGATCTTGATTTCGCTGTACTTGCTGCCTTACTGTCCGCTATAGATTGACTCGTCGAAATCGATCTTGATTTCGCTGTACTTGCTGCCTTACTGTCCGCTATAGATTGACTCGTCGAAATCGATCTTGATTTCGCTGTACTTGCTGCCTTACTGTCCGCTATAGATTGACTCGTCGAAATTGATTTCGACTTCGCTGTACTTGCTGCCTTACTCTTCGCTATAGATTCGCTTGTCGAAATTGATCTTGATTTCGCTGTGCTTGCTACCTTGCTGTCTTCTATGGATTGGCTTGTCGAAATCGATCTTGACTTCGCTGTACTCGCTGCCTTGCTGTCCGCTATTGACTTGCTTGTTGAAAGTGATTGCGAATTATACGTGCTCAGCGATTTTGACTTCACTGTAGATTCTGAATCTGAGATGGATTGAGAACGGCTATCCTCAATAGATTGCACAATAGACCTTGAACGTGATTCACTCGCTTGCACTTCAGATGTTGATTGAGAAAGAGACGCACTGCCTTCTGGCGACTTCAGCCATGCATAATAAGGATCTTTCCCCCTTAAATAAGTACTTTCAAAAAAGTCGTATTTTCCTCCCGACCTAGTTTTTTTGTACTGTGCGTTAGGATGGAACGTCCAATTTAAATCTCCACTCGGATTGTTGATTGGAACATGAATCCATGCTGCTATACCATAGCCTTTCTCTGCCATGTATTTATAAAAATTTATACCTTGCCAATAATAACCATCCTTCGCGTTACCTAAAGCTGCTTTTGGAGAAGTACCGCCAATCCAAGTCTTTGCATTATTATCCCAAACACCTTGTTGGATCGTTGGCGTACCATACCCAGTTCCGAGCTTCAACTTGCCAAAAGGATTTTGATTACCATCATAAACGTTTTGAATAGGAAAAGTGTTTACAGTTGTTGGCCACCCATTCTTTTCGATTTGTGGTGTATTTGGATTGTCTATAGTGATTAAGTTAAAAACCTCCATGGTTTTACCATCACTGTAGATGACTGTTTTAGAGAAAATAGGATAATAAGGGTTATAACCTGTAGCTTGATTCACATACACTTTCGATACTTTGGACCTTTCTGTGAACGGCTTACTCTTATCACGTCTAGGAAGTACATTGCTATTAGCTGTAGAATCTCCGGCAGCTCTAAAACCTGAATACCCTTGCGCTGAACGTGGTTGAATATTCACACGTTGTACTGCTGAATCTGGACTTTGTGTCGCAGAGAATGGTGATTGTGCTAACGATTCGTTTTTAGCTTCATTTTTAATCTGGCTCAATGAATCATTGCGATGATTCGTACGACTATCAATAGAAGTACTCGAAATATTTTGGACTACTGCACTTGCTTGATGCTGTTGTGACACTACTTTTGTATCTTTTTCTGTTGACTTACTTTCGGATTCACTGCTTGCAGATTGGCTTGTTTCATCTTGGTTTGACTGGCTGCTTTCTGATTCAGCTTTAGCAGCGTCCGAAGCTGATGTTGATGCTGATACTGATCTTGAATCAGACTCAGATGTTGATACTGATTTTGAATCTGAAGTGGACATCGACGCTGATTGAGATGCAGAAAGACGACTTGTTGATTCTGATGAGGCAGCATTGGTTTGATGCGTTGATACTGGCGTTGCTTCAGAATCTGCATTACGTTCGCTCTCTACGCCTTGTTGACTTTGGCTATCTCCAGA
Source organism: Staphylococcus delphini (assembly GCF_900636325.1). Taxonomy (NCBI): domain Bacteria; kingdom Bacillati; phylum Bacillota; class Bacilli; order Caryophanales; family Staphylococcaceae; genus Staphylococcus; species Staphylococcus delphini. The sequence goes on along the minus strand of NZ_LR134263.1, from coordinate 209,290 downwards.
AGTTGATTTTTCAATCGTAATAGATGTTTGATCCCCTACAGTTTGGCTTTTTGTTGAAATTTCTGAAGTCAGTGGTGCGTCAGATGCAGCAAATGCTTGTTGATCGTGCAACATATTAACCGTAAACATGCCCCCTGCAATGGCGGTTGTCCGCAGTGCCTGCTGTTTCACCTTGTCACCAAACGCGACTGTGACTTCTCCTTCTTCATTTTTTACAATGTCATGACTTAAAAATGAGAGACCGAGTGCTTTGAGAAAATGAAATTCTCTAATACTCGCCTTTACCCAACTTTTACCTGACTTGTAAAGTTTCACTCTTGCGGTTTCCTGTATTAAACTCTTTTTAAATTCCCTAAATTTTCTTGTCATTGCAAAACTCCCATATAATAAATTTCCATGAGGTTCAAACCTGCTGCCACTGCATTAATAGATAATAATACGTTTTTATCATGCGCGCAATATAATATTTCTCTTTATCTTGTTTTAAATATAACAGATTTCATCGTTTGTTTTTTTTACTAATAATAATGCATTAATTTTATGTAATGGAATATTTGTATAAACGAAAAAATAGACAAATAAAATCGCTTAAATAAAGGCTGTACATGGTGTTTAATTAGTTTTCATCGTTTGTCTATATATCTGATTAATCAAATCAATTAAAAATTTAATACCTTTTAAACTTTAGTTAAGTTTGAAAATAAACGAAAAAATATTCAAGTGCTGGCTTTAAGAAGGCATGTTGCTGAGGGAGTGGCGCTAAAAATGATCAAAAAATTTGCTAGAATACCTGAATAAACAATGACATGATCTTACGTAGCATCTTTATTCTCTTTTTATCTTTACTTATTTTTATCAATTTGAAAAACATTTTAATTCTTAATAAAAACCATTGATTCAATCCTTTAATACGGGTTATTATTAATAGAGTAACGCGTATGATCCCCTCTATGATTACTTTTATTGATGCGTCACAAATTTTTATTTTTTGTTTCAACCATACTTAGAGTGATATGTTTTCGTCATGATAGAAAATGTATTATAATATATATGAAGTAATTCGAGGGACATGGTTGCAATCATATTCCGCACTAAACAACAAATGAAAGGTGATTAGGTATGCCAACTCAATCAGAACCAAAAGACATAGTCATTATTGGTGCCGGTGTATTAAGTACGACTTTCGCCTCAATGATTAAAGATTTAGAACCAGAATGGAATCTTAAATTATATGAGCGTTTAGATAGTCCAGGTGTTGAGAGTTCAAATGAACGTCACAATGCCGGTACTGGTCACGCTGCACTTTGCGAATTGAACTATACTGTAAAACAACCAGACGGTTCAATCGACATCGAAAAAGCAAAAGAGATTAACGAGGAATTTGAAATATCAAAACAATTTTGGAGCTATCTTGTAAAAAGTAAAAACATTGATACACCAAAAGATTTCATCCACCCTCTTCCACACATCAGCTTCGTACGTGGGAAAAATAACGTTCAGTTCTTAAAAGACCGTTACAACAAAATGAAAGACTTCCCAATGTTCGACAATATCGAATACACTGAAGATATTGAAGTGATGAGAAAATGGATGCCATTAATGATGCAAGGTCGTAGTGCAAGTGACATTATGGCTGCAAGTAAAATCGACGAAGGTACTGACGTTAACTTTGGTGAATTAACACGCAAAATGGCGAAAAGTATCGAAGCACACAAAAATGCAGACGTCCACTACAACCATGAAGTGAAAGACTTCAATCGTCGTAATGACGGTAAATGGGAAGTCACAGTGGTCAACCGCAATACGGGTGAGTCTCAAGTTCAACTTGCTGATTACATCTTCATCGGTGCTGGTGGCGGTGCGATTCCATTGTTACAAAAAACAGGTATTCCTGAAAGTAAACATTTAGGTGGTTTCCCTATTACAGGACAATTCTTAATGTGTACTAACCCAGATGTTATCGAAGAACACGGTGTGAAAGTCTACGGTAAAGAGCCACCAGGTACACCTCCAATGACTGTACCTCACTTGGATACACGTTACATTAATGGCCGTAAAGCATTATTATTCGGACCTTTCGCAAGCATTGGTCCTAAATTCTTGAAAAATGGTTCAAACTTAGATTTATTCAAGTCGGTTAAACCATACAACATCACAACTTTACTTGCTGCGGCAGTGAAAAACTTACCATTAATCAAATACTCAATCGATCAAATCTTAATGACTAAAGAGGGTTGCATGAACCACTTACGTACATTCTACCCTGAAGCAAAAGATCAAGATTGGGAATTATATACAGCGGGTAAACGTGTTCAAGTCATCAAAGACACTGAAGAATACGGTAAAGGATTCATCCAATTCGGTACAGAAGTGGTTAACTCACAAGACCATACTGTTATCGCATTATTAGGTGAATCACCAGGGGCTTCTACGTCAGTCTCTGTTGCACTTGAAGTATTAGAACGCAACTTTGCTGAATATGAGTCTGAATGGACACCAAAATTACAAAAAATGATTCCTTCATATGGTCAATCATTAATTGAAGATGTTGACTTAATGAGAAAAACACGTCAACAAACTTCTAAAGACTTAGAATTAAACTACTACGAGTAAAGGAGTTGCTAGTATGAAAAAATTATTAGTCGTTGCAACTGTACTCACTGCTGCTTTTGTTGCTTTAAAACGTTATCAACAACATGTGAATAAAGCACCAAATATTGAATACTAGATAAACCAATGCCCAACATTCCTGCGATAGAGATGTTGGGCTTTTCTTTTGTGCTATGCTTCTTTACGTACTAAATCTTCCACTAAGTCATGGTAAAATTTTTGTAACTCTGCACCTGGATGATGCCAGTCGAGTGCATCTTGACCTGTAAAGTCCGTGTGATCCCAACCGTTTAATGTTGGTGTCACTTGCCAAATACCTTTGACTGCGGGTGCATTAAAGTCGACATTTTCGAACGCTTCATCATCAGGGTGTTGTGATGAAATAACTGACACGAGACCGTCATTTTCTCTCCAAGCTGGATCATCTGTCATCCCAATTAAATCGCCTGTTAAGACGTGGCCAATATTCATATACGGATCAGCAATTTGTGTACCAAAAATCGTTTCATATGTCGCTGAGCCTGTATAAGATTTATAATAAACATCAGGATTCAAATCGACACGGGCATTTAATATACTTGCACCTTCACGTGTTAAATCATATAGCGCTGTATCTTTAGATGTAAACAAAGGACTATTGCTGACGCGTTTTGCATATTCCGCATACGTTTCTCCCTCACGTTGCGCTAATCCCCACTGTTTTAGTCCATAATCAATTTTTTGACCTTTACGACCAGCAAAGATATTGTATTCGTATAATAAACGTTTAATAAATTCAGTATTGCCTAAATCATCTGAAGCCACTGTTCCATTATGCGGTGTAGCAATTGTCGTAATCGAAGTCACCATATTGTCATGATGACCTTGGAAGAGTTCACTGATTGTGCCACCATGTTCTTTTTGATAAGCAATTTCTTCTGAGTCTCCTTGACGCAATAACTGTTCTAATAGACGAATCGTTTGGCCTCCCATACTATGACCAACTAAATGAATTCTTTGTCCAGGATGCCAATTCGGTAAAATGCCTTCGTACGTTCTACCATAGCGTTCGTGACCATATTTTGTAGCATGTGCCGCACCATAATCGACGATGCCACCTTTAATGTAAGCATATAGCTCAGACGCACGATCCCAGTTACTACCAAATGCACTCACACTTGCTTCAAAAACGTTGTAACCTGCATTACGCAGATCTTCAATCATTTTGTATTTCGTTCCGCCCCAATAGTTCGAACCTTTAGGCGCATTATCCCCCACCAAAACGGAAAAACCGTGTACAAAAATAATCGGATCTCTATTAATAAACTTAGATTTAACTAGCGATTTGACTTTATCAGTAATCGTTGGTGCTGGTGTTGTTTGTGTTTGCCCATGCGAAGTGGTACGTGCGGGTTGGGCTGTTGCTTTTGAACGCGGTGCAACGACTTTTTTAGTTTGCTCAGCTGGTTTTGGTTTTACATCTTTCTTTGGCGCTTCTGTCGCTTTAGATTGTTGCTCCGTTTTATTCTTTGGATTCTTGTCTTTATTTTGTTGGTCGACTACCGAAAACTCTGGATCTAACTCTGGCTTTTGTGCCGGCTTTGTTTGTTCCTCTAGGTCTTTATCTTTATTTTGTCGGTCCACTACTGAAAACTCTGGATCTAACTCTGGCTTTTCAGTAGGGGCTGTTTGCGACGTGTCTTTTTCTGATACCATTGTCTTACTATTGCCCTTTTCAGTAACTGGAGGTCTTTGCGGAAGAGTGTCAGATACTTTTTTATGATCAACTTCTGTTGGATCAGTTGTTGTTTTTTCAGAAGGAGCAGGTTGTTTGACTAGAGGCGATTCGCTGGTTTCAGGCTTATCATTCAAAGAGATTGAATCGCTAGAACCCAATACTTTTTTCGTTTCTTGAGGTTGTGATTGCGTGATGTCTTGTTGCTTCACTTCTATTTGTGCTTCATTGGATTCTTGCGGCTTCTGAGTTATGTCTTGCTGCTGAACATCTGCTACTTGTGCGTTTTCTGCTGCTTGTCCATCTTGTCCCGCTACGATAAACAATCCCGATGCAATCATGATGGAAGAGACACCCATTGATAGTTTTCTAAGTGCAAAAGTGTTACATTTATTGAATTTCTCCAATTGTATTCCCCCTTAAATCTTATTTATCACACTATTAATATAACAAATCAACATCTTAAACATTTCGATTTTTGCCTAACTGTATTATTTTTACGCTTAACTGTTAATTTATATTATGTTTTACACATTGATTATATAAAATCATTTCAAAATACCAAAAAAGTTGATGGTTTCTATACATTTAATAATTAGTTAATAGCAATTGGAAATGGCAAACTATAAAATATAAGAATAAATTGACTTTATTTAATTGGGAGGAACATCATGGCTTTTATTATTTTACTGATTTTCTTTATTATTCGTCTGTTTAGCCTTGCGATTTCGATCAAACATTCGAAGCAACTCGTGCAACAAGGTGCGCAAGCTTACGGCGAAAAGAACTCGAAATGGCTAGCAATCACGCATATTTTAATTTATGTCGGTGCTGCAATTGAGACATTATTGAACCATGACACATGGCGTTTGATGAATACTGTAGGTCTGATTATCCTTGTGTTAGCGTACCTCGTTTTATTCCACGTTATTAAAACTTTAGGACCGATTTGGACATTGAAATTGTATATTTTACCAGACCACCCTATCATTCGTTCGGGCTTATACCGCATTACGAAACATCCGAACTACTATTTGAATATTATTCCAGAATTAATCGGTGTACTGTTGCTTACACATGCGACCTATACATCTATCTTATTGATTCCATATGCTTACTTCTTGTTCGTGCGTATTCGCCAAGAAGAAAAGCTTATGTCACTATAAAAACCAACACATGTTGAAGGCTTTCATGGTCAGTTTCGACATGTGTTATTTATTTTTCAAAACATCTTTCTGAACTGTTTCCCACTTTGATTACACCGTCCCCTTACCATGATAGAGTTCAATTTTCATCAATCATTGCCCCTGGATACGTACAAAATTGCTTTTAACAATGATGCAATCTGAGATACTTTCCCTGTCAATATGTAAAAAAGAGACCTAGAACTGTTACGCTCTAAGCCTCTTGAATCGCTATTACTTTGGATTATTGATCTTTTTGTTTTTTACGACGACCCACAACAAATAATGCACCTAATGCTGCAAGTAAGCCACCGAATAATGGCGCTTGATTTGTTGATGTTTCACCTGTTTCAGGTAATGCTTTCGCTTCATGTTTTGGTGCTTTGTCGTGTGACATTTCACCGTGAGCGCCCATGTTCATCGGTTGGTTCGGCATTGATGGACTTGGGTTACCTGGTTGTTCTGGCATTTCAGGTGTCGGGTTGTTTGGTTGTTCTGGTTTCTCTGGTGTTGGGTTTTCTGGTTGACCTGGTTGTTCCGGTACTTCCGGTGTCGGATTGTTTGGTTGTTCTGGTTTCTCTGGTGTTGGGTTTTCTGGTTGACCTGGTTGTTCCGGTACTTCCGGTGTTGGGTTGTTTGGTTGCTCTGGTTTCTCTGGTGTTGGTTTCATTGGTTCTTCTGGTGTTGGTTTGTGGAATCCTGAGTCAATTGTCATGTCATCTTTGTTGTTGATGATCACTTTCACTGTTTGTCCATCTGAATCCAATGCGTCATCTCCAACGTTTGTTTTCGTTGCTTCATAACCTTTTGGCGTTTCAAATGTCACTGTGTACTCACCATTTGGAAGTTCTGTAAATTTATAGTTACCGTTCTCATCTGTCGTTGTCGTTACAGTAGTACCATCTTCTTTCGTTAATGTTACTGTTACGCCACCAATACCTGGTTCATTTGAGTTTTGGATACCATCTTTGTTTAAGTCTTCCCATACTTTGTCACCTAAGTTGAATGTTGCTTCTACTTTTGGTGGTTCTACTTCTTCTGGTTTGTGGAATCCTGAGTCAATTGTCATGTCATCTTTGTTATCGATCACTACGACAACTGATTGACCGTCTGAATCTAACGCATAATCGCCTACTTTTTCTTTCGTTGGCTCGTATCCTTCTGGTGTTTCAAACGTCACTGTGTATTTACCATTTGGAAGTTCTGTAAATTTGTAGTTTCCGTTCTCATCTGTTGTTGCTGTTACTGTTGAACCATCTTCTTTCGTTAACGTTACTGTTACGCCACCGATACCTGGTTCATTTGAATTTTGGATACCATCTTTATTTAAGTCTTCCCATACTTTATCACCAAGGTTGAATGTTGCTTCTACTTTCGGTGGTTCTACTTCTTCTGGTTTGTGGAATCCTGAGTCAATTGTCATATCATCTTTGTTGTTGATGACTACTTCCACTTTTTGACCGTCTGAGTCTAACGCATGGTCGCCTACTTTTTCTGTTGTTGGTTCGTAACCTTCAGGTGTTTCAAACGTCACTGTGTATTTACCATTTGGAAGTTCTGTAAATTTGTAGTTACCTTGATCATCAGTTTTCGCTGTTACAGTACTACCGTCTTCTTTCGTTAACGTTACTGTTACGCCACCGATACCTGGTTCATTTGAGTTTTGGATACCATCTTTATTTAAGTCTTCCCATACTTTATCACCAAGGTTGAATGTTGCTTCTACTTTCGGTGGTTCTACCTCTTCTGGTTGCACAAGACCTAAGTCCACTGAATAATCATTCGCATTGTTAATTGTTACTTTAGATTCTAAACCATTTGAGTCTAATTGTGCGTCGCCCACTTGCGTTTCCGTTGGTGTATATCCTTCTGGTAATTCACTGAATGTGACAGTGTACGTACCATTTTCCAAACCAGTAAATAAATATTTACCGTCTTTATCTGTCGTCGTTGTCATTGTTGAACCGTCTTGTTTCGTCAATGTCACTTTGACACCTTCAACAGCGATTTCATTTGAATTTTGGATACCGTCTTTATTTGAGTCGATCCATACGTAGTCACCAAGTTCATATGTTGCTGGTTTTGGTTCTGGTTGTGGTTCTGGTTTCACGATACCTAAGTCTACTGAATAGTTATTCGCATTGTCGATTGTCACTTTAGACTCTAATCCGTTTGAATCTAATTTGTCATCGCCTACTTGCGTTTTTGTCGGTTCATATCCTTCTGGTAATTCACTAAATTTAACTGTGTATTCACCATTTTCTAAACCAGTGAATAGATATTTACCGTCTTTATCTGTAACTGTTTCCAAAGTTTCGCCATTTGGTTTTGTTAATGTCACTTTGACACCGGCAACAGGTGCTTCACCTTTGTTTTGGATACCATCATTGTTGTAATCGATCCATACGTAGTCACCAAGCTCATATGTCGCTGGCTTCGGTTCTGGTGCAACTTCAAAACCTCTATCTATTGATAAGTCATCTTTATCTTGAATAGTGACATTCACTACTCTGCTATCAGAATCATCTTCTTTATTACCAACATGCTCTTTAACTGGAATATATTGTTTACCTTCACCATTAGTTGCAGGATCAGTAAATTCAACGATATAATTACCATTTTTAAGACCTTCAAATAAATAGTAACCATCTTTGTCAGTAGTTGTCGTTTGAAGTACTTTATTAGTACCTGGCTCTTTTAGCGTTACGGTTACGTTTGCGATACCCTTATCATTAATGTCTTGAACATCATTATCATTCATATCTTCCCAAACACGGTTACCCAACTTGTATGTTTGTTCACCTTGTCCGGCAGCACTTGAATTTGTTGTTTCAATAAAGTTTTCAGAATACACGTGAGACAAATATTCACCATTTGCATCAGAAGTTTCTCCGTGTAATGTTACACTTTGTACAAGTGGTTGATTTGAATTCATATCTTGTTGTCCTTCAGTATAAACAACATAGCGTTTTGTACTATCTTTATCAGTTAATGTTACAGTGACCATATCTGTGCCGTAAACTAATGTATAATCCTTGCCTTCACTTAATAACGTTAATTGAGTGAAATCAGGTTTTAAGCTATCTGGTAAAGTCACATTAGATGGTACTTCATAGATTTTCAATGTATCTGTTTTAGAAATAACTGCGCTACTTGATTCTGGTGTCTTATCTTTCTCACCACCATAACCTTTAATTTCAATTTTAGGGTTGATTAATCTTTGTTGCTTAGTGTTAACGTACGTTGTTTGTGAGTATTTTCCTGTCACGTTATCGTATTCATCGTAAAAAGAGTTGAGATTAAGTTGTCTTTGTTCAAATAATCCTTGATATTTAACGTCCAATTCCTTTGTTGTTTTTTCTCCAGCTACATTAACTTCAAAGTTATATTTCCCTTCACTTTTTACAACATCTCTTTCCACATAAGCGATTAAATTTAACGACACTTTAACATTATTGTGTTTATCGACATAGTCTGTAAATGTGTATTTCATTGTTCTTGTATTTACATCGTAAGTTCCTGTCGCAATCACTTCTCCACCTGCGTTTTTAATTGCTGGTGGCGTGACACGGTTTTCAAAGAAGTCACTAATTTGTAGATTCTCATTATATTTAATTTCAAATGTATCGCCAGACTTCACACTATCTGCTACATTGAATGATGTTTGGACATCAACATAACCGTAATCGTGCGGATAAATGATACCGTCATTATCTGTCTCTTTATCATTGTCAGTCATAGTCGTTGAAATATTAGTAATACCATTATCTTTAGTAATCAATGTGCCTGATGGTTGTTCTGCGGCTACAGCCATACGCATCATAGGACGTGCACTTCTTAATGAAACAGGTGTCGCTTCAACTTTGTTTTTGTCTTGTTCGTTAGCAAACGCGACTAACATGTCAGCTAATACTTTTTGCGTATCAGCTGTTGAATAATCAATATTCATCGCTTTTACTTTTTCAGCTGCTTCTTCAGCACTTACGCCTGTATTTTCAGCATAAAGGTCTGCCAATGCCTTTGATTTTTCTTCGTCTGTCTCTAATTGATCGATATTTTCAGATGGCGAAAGTACTCGCTATAAAGTGCCGACTTCAGGTTGGTCCATTTGAGGGGCAGTCGTAGTTGTTGGTGTGTTGTCAGATGATGTTGTGGCTTTCTCTGGAGTAACTTCTTTTTCTGTATCAACATTTTCAGTAACGGGTGCGCTTGTTTCTGTTTCTGCTTCTGCTACTTCAGTTGAAACTTTATCAGCTTCTGCTTCTGTTGTGTCAGGTGTTGCTTCACCATTTTCATCAACAGCAGGCATTGTTTCTTCCTCAACTGCTCCCGTTTCTTTAGTAGATGCCGCTTCTGTTTCATCTACTGTATTCGCTTTTTCAGATGTTGTATCTGCTGCTTGCTCTTCTACTGATGGTTCGTTCGTTGTCGCTTCTTCTGCAACAGGTGCTTCTTTAGTTTCAGTTTCAGTCGTATCTGTCATTGGTGTGCTCTGTACAGCTGTCTCTTCTGTTTTTTCTGCTGCACTCGCATCAGATGTGTGTGCACCAAACATCAATGTTGTACCAATCAACAATGATGCTGTCCCCACTGTATACTTTCGGATCGAGTATTTGTTTTGTCTATTAGGTAAAAACGCTTTTTTCGTTTTATTGTTCATTATAATTTATCACCCTTTTTAAATTGTGCAACTCTCTTTTTGACGCATGAAGAATATTATAACACGATTTTTGGTTATAACAATAGTTTTTTGATATTTTATCTCTTTTTAAAAATTGAATGGATTTTTTAAATATTTTAAATTTAGAGCGAATAACCTCCTTTTCATCTTATTCTGTTCTCTCTTTCTGATAAATATCGTGGAGATAAGTGATTGCATGAATTAACTTTTCTTTGACCGGTTCTGGCTCTAAAAGTCTCATGACACCACGATATTCAAAGCATAGTTTCAGTGCTTCTTCCGGAGTGGTATACAAGCCTGCGATTACAAATTCATGATCACTAGAGTACTTTTTTAATGGATACTTTCGCTTTACATAACACCAAATCGTCATATCCACTTCAAATTTGACAAAAATTTTTTGCCTTTCTATTTTCTTTAATTGTAAGAAAGCATGCTGATGTTTAAATTGCTGAATATTTCGGTTCAAAAAATAGCTGTCATTTTCATGGTCATAAACAATCGAGTCGTCTTCCATAAACCAATCACAGCTCTCATACATAAAGTTCCGAATATGTGCAATATCTCGTTGTATCGTTCTCGTACTTACTTCCCATTTGTTTGCAAGATCTAATTTATTGACCGTCTTTCCCCCAATTAAAGCTTGATAAATAGAAAGCAATCGATATGGTTGATTCATAAGCTCCTCCCCATGCTATAGTTATATTGTAATAAATAGGGTGGACATATCGTGTCATTCATTCTACTTAAAATTTAAAATTGCAAAAAAAATAAGTAGTTTATCAAATTTCCTGACATTTTCTGAAACTAGATATTCCATTTATCTCACCAAATTTATATTTTTATAGTTTTAATTTTTAATACTTATTAATACACATCCTATTTGAACAATGCAATCTTTTTTAATAGGCATATTTCATTTTTTAGGGTATCTCGCTCAAACACCAAACATGCAAATCAACACCGTCTTGATATAATAGGACATACAAAAGGTAAATAGAAAAAACTTATGAGGAACAAAGGAGGATTTTTCATGGCAAAAGTAACCATCATTGCAGGGGGCCAAAAAGTAGCATCACGTCTGACAGGGGTCATCGATTATGCGGAACGTTTTCTCAATCAAGTCGATATTGAAACAGAAGTGATTCAAGTGCATCAACTCGACGCAAAAGCACTCATTACTGCTGACTTTACGAATGCATCTATCAATGCCACACATCAAGCTATCGAAGCGTCAGACGGTATTATCATCGTATCTCCTGTATTTAAAGCCGCTTATTCAGGCATTTTAAAAACATATCTTGATTTACTGCCACGTAGCGCTTTCGCTGGCAAAACTGTATTGCCGTTAGCTGTCGGGGGTTCGTTTGCGCACGTGTTGGCACTTCAGTATAGTTTGGATCCAGTCATTAAAGAACTGGGTGCCGATACGATTCATAAAGGCCGCTTCATCTTGGATCAACACATCACGTATAACGAAGACGGCACATATGCATTCGATCAAGAAGCTGACGACGCATTAAATAAAACATTAAAAAAATTCGTCAACGATCAATCACAAGTTACGGATTAATTTATATTAAAAAGGAGACTCAACTATGAAGGTTGGGTCTTTTTATATATGAAATTTACTACTATCTACGGATTTTCCGTAAATAATTATCGGAAATCCGAAAAATATAGTATAATAAGAAAGACAATAACAGAATACTCTATTATGTTAAGCGAGGTGTGAAACATGCATATACTGTACGCCAAAGTAGAAGGGATAAAGAATTTTGAAAATGATACGTTCGAAATAGACTATACAACCAATAAAAGAGTCAGTGCAGAAGAAGTAGGTGGAAATGTCACAAGGGTTAAAAATTCTTTGTATAAATTAAATACGGTTGCGATAACTGGTAAAAATGCTTCTGGGAAAACAACCGCATTAAACATTATTAAAGGGATTCAAGACATTTATTTGAATAATGAAAGCTTAACGCCTGATAATAGTTTAGTACGATATCTCAAACCAACTGCAACCATTCATGTCAAAATTTTTGATGCAGCTTACATTTATTCAATTCAATCTCATGTCATTAACAGTAAAGATGATGTATATTTTGAAAATGAAATCATCAACCGTTTAAAAGTGACAAGTAAATTCAACAAGAAAATATATGATGACGACCGTAACTATGAAAGTTTCTTGTCTAGGAGCGCATTGGATACTGATTATCTAAAAAAGGAAGACTCCATCTTTTCAGGAATATTAAATCAAAAAGAAGCGTTAAATAAATCTTACGACTTAATCATGCATACTAACTTCAATTTCCTATCATATTATAGCGAAAGTATGTCTGAAGATATGGTGAAATTATTGGATTCGGGTATCGAGGAGTTCACGATACATCCAGACGTTCATGAAAATGATAAAATGCCAAAATTTAAAATTAAATTTAAAGGTATCCCAGAAACTATCCATAGCGATTTAATGGATTTAGAAGATTATTTATCTTCCGGAACAATAAGAGCCTTGAATATATTCGGAAGTATTATACGCGTCCTTCATACTGGGGGATACCTTATTATTGATGAAATAGAAAACCATTTAAATAAAAGAATCATTCAACTCATTATCGAATTTTTCACCGGAGAATTAAACGTCAATGGCGCCACTTTAATATTTAGTACACATTACGTTGAAGTACTTGATACAATAGATCGCAGTGATGCTATATATGTGACTCAGAAAAAGCCTAAGTCAGACATACACAGATTTTCTGATTTACTGGGTGATAAAGACCGAAACGATAAAAAGAAAAGTGATTTATTTTTAAGCGGTATTATCGACACTATGCCAACATACCAAAGTTACAGAGGCACGAAAAACATTATTGCTGCCTTGCTACAAAAAGGTGACGCACATGAAAAGAATTAACGGTAATGATTTAGTTGCATGTATCGTAGAAGGAAAAACTGAAAAGATCATTCTAGAAATGCTCCTAGAAGATGAATTATTATTTTTCACCAAAGAAAATTTATTAGATCAAAAAATATTAGAAATAAAATACCGAAATCCAAAAGCTTTTACCGAAACTTATTTGACCTTATCTTACCCAGACACAGCGCTTTATCTCATTGTTATCAAAGACGATAAAAAAGATTATAAGCTCCCAATTCCTTATAGTAGTAAAATCACAAAAAATTCGTGGTCACCACATCACCAGAAATCGAAATATTAATGATCATTTCATTAAACAAATATGATGAATATACGAAAAAGTATAAATCTAAATATAAACCGAGTAAGTACTTGAAAATTCACTTTTACAATAAGCAAAATATAAAATCTGAAAAATTCATTAGAGACTTCTATAAAAAGTACTCGTTACGTGATGCGATTGAAAAGTATCATTCATATACTAAAAACTCGACAACTTTATTTGATTTATTCTCGGATTAATCCACATTAGAAAGGAAGACGGTAAGCACGTTATATTACATGCTTGCGGTCTTCTTTTATGTTAAACGTTATATTTAATTAAACCCACCATTCTTCTTGGTATACTTCTAAACGTAATATAGTTAAATCAATATCAAATTGTAATTTTTCGTCAATTTTTTGTATGTTCATGATGCTCACCTCTATGCTCTTCATACAATTATCATTCAAAATCCCCCCACCACAAATAGCCATAACATCAAAAAAGCATAGAACCTAGACACCCAAAAGTCTCTGAAGTTCTATGCTTTCATCTTAGAGCAACCGATTATGCTATTTTAAGTAGATATTGAGTAACTTTTTTAAATATTCGTCCTTGGAATAGCCTCGTGTAAAACGCTCGAACATATACATGTCTGAAGAAAAAGCGTTTAATAGCATGTCAATTTTCAACTCAATATCTACAATTTCAGATTCTTTCTCCATCTCACGCTGAATGTACTGATACAAATCATTGTAAAAAGGAGCCCCACTGATAGCGTTCGTCTTTAAGCCATTCTTTTCGATAAAATTTAATAAATTTAAGTTGTTTTCCTTTAATGTAAGAAATATGGCGAGTATACCATGAACTCTGTCATATAACGGCGCATTCGTATGTTCTGACAAAAACGTTCTGATATCTGCTAACATTTCATCGATTTGATTATCAATCACTGCTTGACAAAGTATTGATTTATTTTCGAAATGACGATACAGTGTGCCCACACCAACCTCTGCATGTTTGGCGATTGTTGTCATCTTCATGGCTTCTACATCATCATTTTCACGAATCATTTGAGCTACCGTTGTTAAAATCTTGTCTCGATTGCGTCGCGCATCTAATCGCTTCGTCTTTTTTGAATTTCCCATTATTTACACCCTTCGTGATTATTTTTCTTTTTCTCTAAACGCGGTACGATCAAGTCAATGCCGAAGTACTGTTGTAATAATTGTTGATAATTGTCTGGCGTCACTTCCGTTTTGTGTTTACCGTTTTCATCTGTCACTGTTAAATGATCTTGGGTCATCGTTACACGTCCTGTTGTTGTCGGCTTTGTCACAATTAATTTACGCACAAATACAGAGTCAGGATGGTGTTGGTTGTATTCAAGTTTATCATCAAAAAAGCTTAGTGTGCGTGGCTGATCTGTTGCTTCATATTTCGTTTGCCACGCTTCGTCTATATATTTTTGTACATAAATCATGCTGTCTTCTTTAATGGCACGATATTCTCCGTTGACATCTTTGACGACATCACTCCCATCTTGCGTGACATGCATCGCTTTAACAGGCAAGTCTCCAAAACCAACGTCAGCAATATACGTTTCTCCATTGATGACGACCGCTAGTGACATATGAGAATCTTCTAAGCTACGACCGCCATCTGGAGTGTGAATCGTTGCAGAGAGAAAGTGTGTCTCGAAACCTTTTTCTTTAAGATACGCCGCGAAAAATGTGTTGACTTCATAACAATAGCCTCCGCGGTTTTCCTCAACGATTTTTTGATATAGATTGTCTAAATCTGTAGACACCTCTACGCCATTTTGGACATCCAAATTTTCAAATGGAACGTGTTGCATAAATTGTTGTGTGTAATCATCGAGCGCCTCTACACGATTATGAAAATATTTTTGTTCATCTACCTCTAGTTTTTTGTCTACTTGTTGTGTATGCATAATGGCCCTCCTTATTGCTTTTCGTACTCTATCATATCGAGAATTCATCCGTTTGACAAATGGAATGCATTCCACTTAGAATAGACAAAAAAACATTTCTGTATAGAAAGGAGCAACATGAAAATGTCTCATAGCGAAAGCGAGAGTCACTCCATTCAACAACATTTGCCGGCGATTATCATCATGATTTCTGGTGCATTTATAGCTGTTCTTAACCAAACTTTGTTTACAACTGTTTTACCCGAAATGATGGCTGACTTTCATTTAACCAGTTCAGTCGCACAATGGGTCACGACGATTTTTATGTTGGTCAACGGGATTATGATTCCAGTTACCGCCTACTTATCACAACGTTTCACTTTAAAAAGTCTCTTTTTTACAGCATTAACGTTATTTATTTGTGGCTCACTCTTAGGCTTGCTCGCCCCTCAATACATTTTCATTCTTGTAGGACGCGCGATTCAAGCGATGGGGGCAGGAATTTTAATGCCTCTAACCCAAACATTTTTGTTCCTCGTCTTCCCTACCGAAAAACGTGGGATGGCTATGGGATTATATGGATTAGTGATCGGGTTCGCCCCAGCCATTGGTCCGACTGCAGCAGGTTGGTTTGTCAATCTGTTCAATTGGCGCTACCTCTTCTTAATCATTTTAATTATTTCGGTCATTGTACTGATTTTTGGTTTATTTAAAATGACGAACGCCACTGAATTAAGCCAACCTACACTCGATATTTTATCCGTTATCTTATCGACGTTCGGTTTTGGCGGTTTACTCTTCGGCTTTAGTTCGGCTGGCCCATATGGATGGCATCATCCGCTCAGTTACGTTTCTATCATCATCGCCCTCATCATTTTAATTGGGTTCGTGTTACGTCAACTCAAACTCGATACACCGATGCTTGAGATGCGCGTCTTCCAATACCGGTCATTTACAGTACCGATTGCTTTAGTTGTCCTCATGTTCTTAATCTTTATCGGAACGATGACGATGTTACCCATTTATATGCAATCGATACGCGGCATGTCACCATTACAATCAGGTCTAATATTGTTACCGGGTGGCCTTGTGATGGGCTTACTCGCACCAATTAACGGCAGACTTTACGATAAAATTGGCGGTCGTATTTTAGCGATCGCAGGGATGACATTCATCTTTATTGGCACTCTACTCATTTCATTTTTAAATGCCCATACGCCAATTTGGTACTTAATTTTATCTTTTGTCATCCTCACATTAGGTAACTCTGGCATTATGGTCCCAATGACGACAGAAGCGATGAATGCCTTACCTAAACCGCTCATCCCACACGGTGCAGCAATGAATAATACGTTACGACAAATTTCAGCAGCGATCGGAACAGGTTTACTCGTTACGTTGATGTCACAAATAGCTATGGCACACGGCGGCAATCCAATGATGCGCAATATTTTCGGTTTACAATGGACTTACCGTATTGTCGCAGTCGTTGTCATTGTCGGTATCATAGTGGCGACACGTGTTTCTAAAAACAAGCTTAAACATTGAGTCCACCTCATTGCACCCTATTCAATCAAAGTTTGGCGTGCGATTTATGATGATTGCCTTTCAAAATACGAGGATTAAACAGGTGGAAGTCGTTTCAAAAAAATAAAATGAGGCAATAATAACTAAAGGGTGGTATCGCAATCATGCAACATGGATGAAGTGATCTACAACTCAAACCACTACTGTAGTGAAGTGGCTTCACCTTATGGATTTGCGAGCTTGCTATACTATCCTCAAATATTAAATTTTAAAAACATGATTGGAGTGAAATAGACGATGGCCAAAGCAATTGATACACACGCTCATTTATGGAGCGAATCTTATCTTGAAAGACTAGGCAAATTAGGCAGTCAAGGAACAGAAGTGGCAAAAGGGATCAATCAATCAGACTCAGAAGAAGACCTAAAAAAACGGTTTAAAATGATGGACGATGCGGGTGTAGGTAAACAAATTATTTCCGCGACACCGCAATCTCCGCAATGGGGTACGAAAGAAGAAGCGAAAGAATCTGCACGTATCATTAACGATTTATATGAATCACTTGTTAAAAAATACCCAGATCGCTTTTTAGCTTATGGTGCTGTGTCATTACCGTATCTTGACCAAGCGATTGAAGAAGCACGTGAATTATTATCAAAAGACGAATTTATCGGTATCGCCATTCCAACACTCGTGAAAGATAAAGTTTCTATTGCAGATTTACAGTTTGAAGAATTTTTCGAAGCGATGAATGAACTGCATGCAACACTCTACATTCACCCGACAGGTTGCGGTGCACAAACCCCCATGGTCAATGACTATCAATTACACTGGGTCATCGGTGCACCACTAGAATCAACATTTGTCGCCTTACATTTACTGAAAAATAGAATCCCGCAAAAATACCCAAACATTCAATTCCACATTTCACACTTAGGTGGCGCTTTACCTTTCTTTATCCAACGTATTGAAGACAACTATGAAGATTGGGATGCCTTCGATGAGAGCCCATGGGACATTTTAAACCGTCAATTTTATTATGATACGGCGAATTTCCACGGTCCATCACTGAAAAATACAATTGATTCGTTTGATGCCTCCCACCTCATGATGGGGAGCGACTTCCCTTATTTCCAAGATGAGAAGTATACACGTGCAGTCACTTATATTCAGGACTCAGGGATTGATCCAGCTAAAGTGGATGGCATTTTATATGGCAATGCAGTGAAATTCTTTGAGATTGAGCATGAATAGAAATTGAATCATTTTAAAGTTAACAATAGCAAGTTGGATGTTAAAAATCACCCTGCACATATGCTGTGGGGTGATTTTATTTAAATCCATTTCATATACTGCTTTGGCGTTCTGCATTACTTTGACTTATTCGTACATTCTCTCATAGTCACGCCATCTTTAAGCTCCGTCATTCATGATACATTTAAGCAAATAACACTTGATTGAATAGTACCTAACCCGTTTGACAGTTTTCTATCATCATCTTTTTATGGCTTTTATCAGACATGCACAATTATTTTTCGTTAAACATTTAAACATATGTGCTATAATATTTTCGTCACTTATCCCTCAGCCGTCTGAACTTGACGTAGAGAGGAGGTGTTCACTATGCTAAACTTTTTGTTAAGTGTAGCGGCCTCTAGCATTAGCGGCTGCATCGTTGTGTATTTTACATATTGGTTAAGTAAACGCAACGTAAAAAAGAAAAAGTGACAAATAACCACACCATTAGAAATCCCCTCACTACTCCGATAGTGAGGGGATTGGTGTTCTATATGCTAAACTTTTATGTCCTTATTGTAGCATCCGTATCCACAAAATGCAACAATAAGGTTATTGTGTTGATGACAACTACTATGTGCACAATTTTATTTATAGATATAATAAACAGCAATCTTCATAAGAGGCAGTCGTTTCCACGCTTTATCGACCGCTCACCCATCATGATATTCATATTTACACTAAAAATTAAACAAATCATTAAACGACTCTGCCATTGTTGGATGCGTATAGATATGATCTCTCAACACTGTATACGACAACTGCTGATCTATTACTAATTTCACAATGTTGATCAGTTCCTCAGACTGTTTTCCATACAATGTGGCACCTAACACTCGGCCAGATTTCGCGTCTACCACCGCTTTGAACAATCCTCGTGTATCGTTATTAATTTTATGACGTGGCATCGCATGCACTGGTAATTCATTTTCTCGCACATCATAGCCTTTTTCACGTGCTTCTACTGCAGTCATACCCACACGTGACATCGGTGGGTCGATAAACATCGTATAAGGCACGGCACCACGTTGTTCAAGTGTACGTTGACCATCGCCGAAAATTTGCGATTTCACGATTCTAAAGTCATCTAATGAAATATACGTAAATTGTAAGCCACCATTAACATCACCGACTGCATAGATGTGATCGACAGACGTTTGTAGTTTGTCATTCACTACGACTTCTCCACGTTTTCCTAATTGAACACCGGCTGCTTCTAAGTTTAAGCCTTCTGTATTCGGTTTGCGTCCTGTTGCTACAAGTACAGCATCCGCTTCAAATGTCCCTTGACTCGTCACGACTTTTGTGACATCTGCTTCATCTTGAATGGCTTCAGTTTCAGCATCAAAAACAAATTGAATGCCTTTTTGTGTTAAATCTTCTGTCACTTGTTTTGCAATCGCTTCATCTTCTTTTTTCAAGATGTGATCCGCGCGTTCTAATACAGTCACTTCTGTCCCGAAATTCGCAAACATAGAAGCAAATTCAAGCGCGATATAGCCACCACCGACAATGACTAAACGTTTCGGTTGTTGCGTTAAATCCATAATTGCTTTTGAATCATATACACGTTTCGATGTGTCGATACCTTTAATGTTAGGAATGACCGACTTCGCACCTGTATTAATGACAATATTTGTACCTTCAATCGTTTTAACTGTATCACCTTGTGCATTCAATAAGTCGATTTCATGTGCAGATTTGAACGCTGCTGTCATATTAATCACATCTACTGTGTCTTCATCCGCAAGATTGTGATAGTTTTTGTTGTTTAATGCACTGACCACATCGCGTTTACGTTGCATTGCGTCGTTAAATGATACTGCTTCAATCCCATCATGCACGAGCACTTTTGATGGGATACAGCCGATGTTAATGCATGTGCCGCCATACATTTCTGCCGATTTTTCAATGACTGCGACTTTCTTACCTTGTTGTACTGCAAATTTCGCCAACGTTTTCCCTGCTTTACCAAATCCGACAACAATTAAATCATACTTTTCCATTTATGCTTCCACCTCTTTAATTTGGTTCAAAATATCACCTATCGTTTGATCTTGGTAATAATTTGCAATGATTTCTTGTTCCGTTAAATAGTGGCCATACATGACTTGTTCGATTTTTTGCGAGATTTCACAGTGAATTGAAGGATGACCTGTAAATAAGCGACCATGGTTCTCAGGGCGATTGAATAAACGAAAAAGTGCTTCTAACTTAATCGCCGCTCCCTCTTCCGTAGCGAGATAGCCCCCTTTTTGACCACGTACCACTTTGACATAACCTTCTTGTTGCAACTTAGACATGACACGTCGCAACTGCACTGGGTTCTCACAGACGTTGCTCGCAAGCGCTTGACTATTAAACACCTCTCTAGGATGTTGGTTTAAAAACGCAAGCACATGCACGGCGATATTAAATTCAAGATTCATCATTGCACCTCTTTAATTGTAATTATTATAGTTACATTAAATCACAACGATATGAAAAGGGGAATTTAAATGCTCCAAATCTCCATTTTATTTTTCTGTGAGGACGCCATCTTTCATTTCAAAGACTTTATCACAATAAGCCGTCAATCGTTCATCATGTGTCACAATCATACACATTTTGTTACGACGTTGAGATTGGTTTTTCAAAATTTCCATCACCGCCATCGCGTTTTCGGTATCAAGGGAGGCTGTCGGTTCATCGGCTAAAATGATGTCCGGATTCGTATAAATCGCTTTGGCAATCGCGACACGTTGCTTTTGTCCGCCTGATATTTCACTTGGCAATTGATTCATGATACTGTCTAATCCTAATTGTTCAATTAATGCATCAAAGTCTTCTTGTGCCAAAACATCCTTTTTTCGCTTTTTTAAGAGCTGAAATTGCTGTTTGACTGTTAAAAATGGCACCAAATTTGACGTTTGTAATATAAAGCCAATTTGTTGCATGCGCACACGCGCCAATGCTTTTTGACTTAGATGTGTAATGACTTGCTCACCAATCGTAATGTCGCCAGATGTCGGTGTTTGAAGTGCACCCGCCATCGTTAAAAATGTACTTTTCCCCGAACCAGATGGCCCTACAATTGCGATCAGCTCACCTTGTTCAAACTGTAGTGTTGTAGGCTTTACCGCTTCAATGACTTGCTGACCATCTTTAAATGATTTCGTGACGTTTTCAAATTTCAACATGTTGTATCCCTCCTACCCGATCGCTTTCAATGGATCAATTTTGCGTATTGTAACGATTGAAAATAGACTCCCCAACAATGACACTAAAATGAGGACAATACCGAAAAGCATCAATGTCAGTATATCGAACTTAATCGGTACGGCAGAAGGTAAAAATGCGCCTGTCACCAATGTCAAAATTAAGCCGATGCATGTACCAATCAAAGCTAAAATAAAGGTTTGAGAGAGCACGACTTTCACTAAATCACCATTCGTAAATCCTTGTGCTTTCAATACGCCAAACAATTGCGTCTTTTGTAAGGTAATGACATATAAAAAAACACCGATAACCGTGGCAGAAATAATAAATAAAAAGCTAATCATAAAGTTTAACGTCAAATTTTGTGCTTGATAGCCGGGTAGATTTTCAATGAACGTATGGATATCAATCGCTTCAAGTGACTTGTCTAATTTTTGATTTTGCCAGTCACTCCCCTTTACGACAACGGCATTCGTTTTGCCTTCTGTTAAAATAGGATTGATTTTTTCAATGGTTTGATTATTCCCAAAGAGCACAGGTGAGGCGTTGTATTTCGCTGATTCAGTAAATCCTACAATTTTCAATGTTTCGTCTGTTTGAGATAACGATAATGTATCACCCACTTTAAACCCTTTTTCTTTCAAAGTACCGTCCGCAATCACTTCATTGTTCGTTTTAAAAGTACGCCCCTCTGTTAATTTAGGAACAATGAATGCATCTTTTTGCGTACCATATAGCAATGCGTTTTCTTCAATTTTACCGTTAGAAACAATGACCCCTGTTTGTTTCAATGTGGCTTGTTTGTCGAATTGATCTTTGACAAGCGCTGTATCAAAGCTAGATTGTTGGACCGTTTGATTGGCATCTTTATTTAATACGATCGCATCTGCATCCCAACGATTGATGCCTTCCGTGTTCATATTGATAAGCCCTTTCGCTAATCCGGAAAGTAGAAACAAGAGATAGCTGATGAGAATGAGTACGCCGATGATGAGGCTAAATTTGAGTTTGTTACGTTTGATTTCGTTCCATGCTAAAAACATAGGCACCTCCAAGGATTGTATGGGTTATATCTTCCCTATATGTTCAATGTTTAATCCTCATTTCAATGTAAAAAATGGCAAATCGTAGGAAAAAGAGCTGGGGCATATCATGTGTCCCAACCCTCACGCAATGTCGTTTGCGATAAACTTCTATAATAGTATGAGCCATGTGATGCTACCCAAAATAGCGACGCATGCCAACGAAGTCAGCATTTGACGCCCTATCATCTTACTCCCTTCTCGCAACCCTAATTGTCGTATCACCATCGTCATTGTGACCGAACAAGCGGTGAATGTTGAACTGAAAAATACGAGGAGCAACACTTGCCATGCTGATAAACTTTGAATGAACTGACCGCTTCCCATATTAAATAACAACATCCCATCTTTACGAATCATCGAAAATAATAAACCTGGTGATAATTCATGTGGAATATGTAATAAACTGAGGAGCGGAATAAACAACTTTGAAATCATCTCCAATATTGGTGTTAACGCTAACGCACTCGCAATGAGACAAATCGCAATAAATATCGGCAAGGCTTGAAATAAAAACATTTTTACACTGTCCCACATTTGGGCTAACACACGTTTCAATGACGGCCAAACGACAGGTTCGTTTGACGAGACTTGCGCGGCTACGAATGATTGCTCTGATGGATACCACAATCGGTTGTGCACTAACCCACCTATTAAAACGAGTAATAAATACGGGATAAAGAGCCACGTTTGATGTGCAACGTTAAATATTGAAAGTGTCGCACCAATTTGATAACTACATGATGTCCCAAAACTGATGAGACTCATACAACGTGAACGTGTGCATAATTGACATTGATGGCCTGCTTGTACGATAGCGGCTGCGTTACAACCAAAACCTTCTAATAATGGAATAATATCTGTGCCATCGAGCCCTACTTTTCCCATAGACGGCGCAATCGACCAAATGATATATTGCTTCAGATGTGATTGCTCAATGACTGCACTCGACAAACTGAGCATCACAACGACAGGTAAAGCCCATACGAGTGAATACGTCCCGAGTGATAACACACCATAATCGCCAAATAAAAATGCTTGAATCAGTGCTGAACGAAAAAGTGCATGTTGGGAAAATGCATCAATCCAAGGCGCAACATATTGATTTTGTAGCCAATCAGACAAATGATACGCGACATAGACTGGTACAGCAAACATTAACAAGATGCATAACCAGCCGAGTAACGTATGTAACGGACGAGGGCGTTGATGATGATGTGCACGCCAAAACGATTGCAACTGTGCCACATGATTTCGTGTTTCTTCCGTCGTACAATGGACCGCTTGATTAAGTGATACCGCTAACCGTTGTTGAATCACGAAACGCTTTAACGCTTGCTGTTCATCTGGTGTCAGTTGTTTCAATCCGCGTAGTCGAAATTGATGCGGTTCATTCGGAATGCCGGATACCCGAGCACTGACTAAATCATACGTTACTGTTAGCATGAGCAATCCACTTCACAACAACTATAATCATCCAAATACATTTGATTGTCGCGATAACTATCAATCACTTTTTGGTCCACAGCCAAGCCTTCACGTTGCATCATGGTGCGTGCTAAGACTGCAAAGCGTGCTCTAAATTTATAAATGTAGCATAGTATCGCTTCATCATGACGGACTGTCGCACCAATTAAAAAGACATTCGGATAACGTGTCGACTCATCTAAATCCGTTAATCGTACTTCGCCATCTCTCACTGAAAAAAGTTGCCGAATCAGTGGATTTTTCGTCACGTCAAACCCTGTCGCAATAATCGGCTCTGTCGGACTATAGACGATGGCACCATTATCAAAATGGATTTCATACTGCCCATTACGAAAAAGAATAGACGTCGCGCGATAATGCACATTCATTTCAATTTCTGCACCTTGTTGTACTACTTCTCTTAAACGTTGATGCGTATACGGGGACAAACGAATACTTGGATCAGCTTCATCTGCGTCAAAACCTGTTGAACTCGTATAAAGCGACACTTGTGCACCTTGTTTAGCGAGATGAATCGCCGCATCAAACGCACTTTCGTTTCCGCCAATAACCGTAAACGTATGACCCGGCAACGCATTAAAATCATCCACTTCACTATAATGAAGCCCATGATCGAATGGTTGGTTTGGAAAGGCAAAGTCACCTGTCGCAACGTAAATATAATCTGCGGTATATGTCCCTTGAGATGTATTTAATTCATAAACGCCATCGACAAATTGAACATCTTCCACTGTCGTTTCTGTTCGCACATCGATGTCGTAATGTTCAGCAACAACTGTTAAATATTCTGCATACGTATCACCAGATAAATGTTCTTCATTAAATGTAAAAGCAGGCGATGTATCTTTAGCAATCGCATTCATGTCTGGCATACCAAAACCGTTTGAAGTAAAGGACGGCGTAATCGTGCGTGTCGACTTTGGCCAATTTTTAAAAGATTGACCGATAGCGCCAGCCTCTATCACACAAACATCTTCAAAGTGGAGTGTCTTCATCGTTACAGCCATACCAATCCCTGCAGCACCTGCACCAATAATCATGACTCGGTGATGTTGTTTCATTACAATCCCTCTTTCTAAATCGAAATAATTACGATTTATTAATTGTAGAACATCTTTTTAGTGATTGCAATACGAACAACTTGATGATGCACTTGTCATTATGATCCAAAAAACATAAAAGAAAACGAGGATGGGTATAAAAATTTTGATATCCCATCCTCGTCATGATATAAAATGCGAAGGCAAATCCTGCAATGTTCAGCACGATACACAACTTGTGCCGCTCCAATTCCCTCCATCAATCCAACGCGTCATTCAACCGACGTTCAACCGCCAAACCCGCTGCAAATCGTTGTACATAGGCGTTAAAACTTTCGATATCCTGTGCTTGTGGTGCCATCGTTTCCGTTTCAACGTCACGAAAGCCGACATGTTCTAAAAACGTCGCTAACGTGATATTGTTTTCTAACATATATCTTGCTAACACTGCCATACCCCATGCGCCACCCTCATTCGCATTCTCCATCACTGTGACTGGACTTTCTAACGCCGCTGCTAAATAACGTTGTACCACTTGTTTCGTCGCAAAAACACCACCGTGACCTGTCATCCGTTCAATTTGTAGTTGCTCGCGTGCTTTCAATCGATCAACACCTATTTTGAGCGTACTGAGCATCGTAAAAATATGGGTTCTCATGAAGTTTTGGATATTGAAATGACTGTCTTGTTGGCGTACAAATAATGGAAAGCCTTTAGGAACGTCAGTGATGTATTCAGCTGAAATATAGCCGTATGCTAACAGTTTTCCTAAATCATCGTCTCCATCTAATGCACTTTCGAATAAACGTGTCCATAATGTCGCCTTATCATATGACATATCCATAAGTTGAAAAACCTCTTCAAATAAACGTACCCATTGATTCAAATCTGACGACCCATTATTCGCATGAATCATCGCCACTTCATCTCCAGCTGGCGTCGTCACAATATCGACTTCTGGGTATACGGCTTGCAGTGACTGTTCGAGGACAATCATAGCGAAAATACTCGTCCCTGCCGAAACATTTCCAGTTTTTGGTGCAATACTGTTGGTCGCCACCATCCCTGTGCCTGCATCGCCTTCTGGTGCACACATCGGACATCCCGACGTTAATGTACCGGTCGGATCCAATAAACGGGCGCCATCTTCAGTCAAGGTCCCCGCTTGCTCACCTGCCACGTGTACAGTCGGTAAAATACGCTGTATGTCTTGATTATACCCATTTGTTGCCATTAACGTATCGAACTGTTCACATAAGTCTTTTCGATACGTGGCCGTCTTTGGGTCGATAGGAAACATCCCTGAAGCATCCCCTATTCCGAGCACTTTTTCTCCGGTCAATTGCCAATGAACATAACCCGATAACGTTGTCATGTACGCGACATCTTTTACATGTGTTTCTTGGTTCAATGCACTTTGATAATAATGTGCAATACTCCAACGCTCAGGAATATTGAACTGAAATGCTTCTCGTAACTGTTCACCCGCTTCTCGCGCTGTATTATTACGCCACGTCCGAAAAGGGACAAGCAGTTGGTCTTGAGCATCAAACGCTAAATAACCGTGCATCATCCCGCTAATCCCTATACTTGCAATATGTGTGAGTGCCACCCCATATGTCGCTTTTATTTCCCGGGTCATCAAACGAAAACTTTCTCGAATTCCTTGCCAAACTTCATCTAAATCATAGGACCAATATCCGTCAGTCAGTTGTTGTTCCCATTCATAATGTCCCGTCGCAATCGTGTGTGTCGTCGAATCAATGGCGACAGTTTTAATGCGTGTCGAACCTAATTCGATACCGACTGAAATGTCCCCCGCTTCAATTTGTTGACGTGTCGTTTGCTTATCCATCCTATCACCTCGTTTGTCTTCTTACCTTTTATTGTATAAAGATTGCTAAACGAAACCAAGACATGTTGCTTACGAAAATACTCAATATACATCTATCCAGTGATGCATCGAGTTCCTTTCATTACACAGTCGAGTTGAGACCATTCGTGCTCGCATCTCTATTTTTTCATAGTTAAAACGCGCATGAGATAGTCTGTTATCCCATACGCGCTTTGACGATTGTTATGCTTGATAATATGATAAGAAACGTTCCAATCGGTTACACGCTTCTTCGATTGTTGGCATGTCACATGCAAAGGATAAACGTACATAACCTTCTGCAAAATCAGAAAATGACTTGCCTGGTACGATGGCCAACTGTTCACATTCTAACAATTGATTACAAAAACGGAATGAATCTTGATCGTACGTTGACACATCAGGAAAAATGTAAAACGTCCCTTGTGGCAACATGACGGGTAAGCCCATAGCCGTCAATCGTTTGTAAATATAATCACGACGTTCACGATACGCGGCATTCATCTTTTCAATATCGGAAGCCCCTTCTTTCAATGCACGAATCGCACCGTATTGACTAGGTGTCGCCACACAAATTGAATTATATAAATGGACGGTCGTCACTTCTTCAATCAATTCAGGTGTCGAGAGCACATAGCCAACACGCGCACCTGTCATTGCATGTGATTTCGATAAACCATTCACCACAAACAGTTGCTTGCGAATCTCAGGAAACTCCATAAATGAACGATGTCGTCCTTCAAACACATTTTCACTATAAATTTCGTCTGTAATAATGAAAATATCCGTCTCTTTCAATACTGCTACAATTTCCGCAATATTTTCATATGACAATGTCGTCCCAGTTGGATTCGTCGGATAGTTAAACATAATCGCTTTCGTTTTTGGTGTGATGGCCGCCTTAATCGCATCGGCAGTCGGCACAAAACCTGTATGTGAGGTATCTATCCACTTCACTTCTGCACCTTGTAGTTTGACAATCGGCTCATACCCTAAATACGTTGGCCCTGGTAAGATGACCTCTTCTCCTGGATTTAAAATCGTTCGTAAAATGTCGTCAATCCCTTCTGAAGCGCCATTAGTCACGACAATTTCTGTTTCAGGATCATATGTCACACCGAATCGTTCAGCTGTATATTCTGAAATCGCGGTACGTAATTCCAACAACCCTTTATTGTGTGTATATTTCAATCGCCCCTCTTGAATTGCCTGAATCATCGCGTCTTGCACATATGAAGCAACAGGGAAGTCAGACTGCCCGAGCGTTAAATCTAAACAGTTCGGGTATTGATCAACTTTATTCGCAAACTGACGTGTTCCAGGTACTTCAATGTCTTTAATATGTTTATTTAATAATTCCATTTCATAGATGCCCCCTTTGTAATCATCCGTTTTAGCCACTGCACGATAGGATGTTGATGACATTTCGTCACACATTAGACTTCTCTTTTACGCTGAAATTGAGACATGATGATTAATATTATAGCATTAACAAGGATTGCATAAAATATCGTCGCAGTAGATTGTGGACCTGCAATACCAATACCGATAAAAACGACTATCACACTTGCGATAATGGCGTAAAATGCCGCTTGTGGTGTAATGCGTTTCATGAATAATCCTAAAACGACTGGCATAAAGATACCCCCCGTCAAAATCGCATAGGCAATATCTATCGCAACGAGCACTTCTTTCACCCAAATCGAAATGACTATGGCAATGACTGCGAGCGCGAGTGTCGTCAAACGTGTTAGCCCTAAAAATTGATGATCTTCCATATTTTTGAAAACATAAGGCTTCAACAAGTCATTCGAAATAATCGTAGCTGATGCAAGTAATGTCCCTGATGCTGTAGACATAATCGCCGCAATTAAAGCAGCAAACACAATCCCTAATAAGCCATTCGGTAATATTTCAAAAGCCATATGTGCGAATACATTTTGCGTATTTTGGATATTTGGAAATAGTACATACGCACACATGCCGACAATGACCATCACAATAGAATAGAGTGCGCTATATAAGCCTACGAGCACGCCTGACGTTTTTGAGATACGCTTCGTCTTCCCTGTAAAGAAACGTTGCCAAATGTCTTGGCCGACCATGACGCCTAGTGTATATGTCACAAAGTAATTCACAATTTCCCCTACACCGATATTGAAAAAGCTTAAATGTGACGCTGGCAGTTGTTCAAATAATGTCGTAAAGCCGCCAACGCTATGTAAACTCATCGGCAACATAATACAAAACATGCCTATAGTCATCACTAAAAATTGAATGACGTCAGTAATCGAGAGCGTCCACATGCCTCCTAGAATCGTATACACAAAGACGATACTCCCACCAACAAGAATGGCTGTCATCATAGGCCAATGAAAAATTTGAGACACGACTGCACCCATCGCAATGACTTGTGTCACACAAATCATAAGCGTATACATTGCTGTCACGACTGCGCCCATCACTCTTACACGATGACCAAACAACCGATATAACAGTTCACTAATCGTAATCACTTGTAAATCCATAATGCGATCAAGTAAAAACAAGCCAAACACTGTAATTCCGACACCAAGCGAAAATACAAACCAAAAACCTGATAGCCCGATTTCGTAGCCGAGCTGTGACGTCCCAATAGTAGAAGAACCACCTAAAAACACAGCCGTCAAACATCCAAATAACATAAACAGCCCAAGATTGCGGTCAGCCACCATATATTTTTCAGACGATTTTGCCTTTAATACACCGACGATACCTACTGAAATGAGTGCTGCGAAGTAAATAAAAAATACTAAAAAATCTATTGTTCTCATTTTAATCAACTCGCTTTGTTTGTTGTTGTTTATCCTTTTTGTACATAGTGATGCATGACCGAAACCACCGTCATTTTCAGAATAATCCTTCGCGCGAGTGTCGTCTTAAGTTTGCGAATCATACATTTTGAGGCTGTCGTTAAACACCACACCCTCGTCCAACAAAACCCCTTCTTTTCCCATGCGTCCACGTCAAACATTCTCGTAACCACCTGAGAATCTAGACACCGTAATAACGCCAGTGTCTCGTTACTTTGATACATTAAAATCTACCCCTTTGTCATATTTCTTTATTTTCTAAAAATTATAAACTTTATACATCAAATGTAAAGTATTAATCGTTTTCGACAAAAGAAATACTTATGATATAAAATAGACAAAAAGCGACTCATGTGCTAATTTATACATATAAAAGGCAACGCACACCATATGCATTGCCTCAGTGAGCCCGTTAAAAAGACGGTGGCTTCGTTAAATTTTAAAAAATAACCATTTAACTCGGTCAAAGTTAGGAATGGTTATTTTTTTGACATTTATAGCAATAAAAACGACTAAACTGATGAGCGCTACGATAAGATTACCGAAAACGAAGATCAGCATAAGTACGTCTATCACATTTATCATTCAAGGCCTCTCCTTTCTAAAGATTTCGTTGATGCGCGCATAGGCATCACCTCACTTTATACTAAGATAGCCACCATCCATCTAACTTTCTCACACCCTCATTTTATAGTCCGTTTTAAATTTTGTCTACAATTATGTTTAATGCTACTTTTATTTAATTTTTTATTAAATTCAAGTATTTGGACTAAGTTCTCAGCTTTCTGACGTCTCATCTCTTCAATTTTTCAACCTTTTATCTCCAACTTCAAAATAAAATTTTGATGATAAAACAAAAAAGACTCGAATCATCATTGAAATAGTCACACTATCTCAAGACGACTCGAGCCTCAAACCATCAAATGAATTAACCAATATAGGCTTTCAACATCCAAATGTTATGTTCTAATTCTGTCGCAATTTCGATAAACATATCTGCTGAACGATCATCGCCAGCTTCTTCTGCGTTACCTTGCGCTTGTTTTAATTCTTTAACCACTGTTTCGAAGTCTGCAGCTAATTGTGCAACCATTTGCTCAGCTGAAATATTTTTCTCAGCTTCTTCAATGCTTGAAACTTCTAAAACTTCTCTCATTGTGCCGACCGGATTGCCTTCTAATGCAAGTGCACGCTCAGCAATTTCATCTACATAAACAGCCACTTTGTTATAAAGTTCTTCAAATTTTTCGTGTAATGCGAAGAAATTATGACCTTTAACGTACCAATGATAGTTGTGAATTTTAGTCCATAATACTGTGAAGTTTGATAATTGTAAGTTTAAGTCTGCCACGACTTGTTCTCTACCTTGAGCCATTAATCATCTCACCTTTCTTATTTCTATTATTTTATATTTTTTGAATCATACATGTATATTTTAACCGATATCGCATGCACTCAAACACGAACAGCGAAATGTTCATGTGTTCTTCATATTTAGATTTTAGAATGTAAATACTCCGACATCGCTTTCACTTTGTCAGCTTCACTCTCTTCTAATGTGAACACGCCGTAGTCAAATGTAATTTCCAACGCATGATCTGTCGTTTTAATTGCTTTAATTTCACTAAATTGAATATTTCGGTAATAAAATTGACCGTCCATATCCACATTTAAAATCAGACGTTCATTTGTCGCAACATATGCTGCTTCAAAACGTTTTGTCACGTCTTTCATTTGATAAGGCATGATCCCTAATACAGACGTTTCAATATATTCTGTTGGAAATAAGTCGTCTGGGTTGATTCTATCTAATATCATTTCAAAAACCTCTCGAATTTTATATTTAATCATCGCACATATGATTTACCTTGTTTGAGACAGTAGATCATATACGGCGCATCAAAGGCGATTGTCTTCAAGATGCAGTATGTGCGCGCTATCAAATCAATCGCCTTTAATGATACCGTGTGTTAAACGGGAGCTGTAAGAGTATCACAGCTTGATTATTTAATTATTGATTAATGGGGCGACATTAGATTTCAGCAATAATGCTTGCTAATTGATCTTCCATGCCTAATGCTTTGGCAACACCCGTACCGTAGTCCACATCGGCTTGATAACAATGCTTAATGTGACGACGTTTTACTTCATCAGTTGTGCCTTCCATTTCGTTGGCAGTTGTGATAAACATACGTTGTTGTTGCTCCGGCGATTGAAGACGGAACAATTTACCTGGTTGTTCGAAGTAATTGTCATCATCTTCTCTAAAGTCATATTCATACGCGCCACCATTGATTTCTAATTCTGGTCGTTTGTATTCTGGTTGACTTTGATGCGCACCGTAACTATTTGGATAGTAATGTGTTTTACCGCCTTGGTTACCGTCTAAGAAGCGCATTGCACCATCACGGCTGAATGGGCAAATGTTTTCAATGCCTACACCTTTAGGTTGGTTAACAGGAATTTGCCAGTGGTTCACACCTAAGCGATAGCGTTGTGCATCGCCGTAAGAGAATAAACGACCTTGTAACATTTTGTCTGGTGAGAAGTCTAGACCAGGGATAATGTTTGTCGGTGCGAATGCAGCTTGCTCCACATCCATGAAGTAGTTTTCAGGGTTGCGGTTAAGTTCGAATTCACCGACTTCAATTAAAGGATAATCCCCTTTGTACCATACTTTTGTTAAGTCAAATGGGTTATCTTTATGGTTTCTCGCTTGTTCTTCAGTCATCACTTGAATGTACATTTTCCATTTCGGGAAATTGCCTTCTTCAATCGCATCGAACAAGTCGCGTTGTGACGACTCACGGTCATTAGCAATAATTGCTGCCGCTTCGTCTGGTTGTAAGTTTTCAATACCTTGTTGTGTTCTAAAGTGGAATTTCACCCAAACACGTTCGTTATTTTCATTAATCATGCCATAAGTATGTGAACCGAATCCGTGCATATGTCTGTATCCTTTTGGAATACCACGGTCTGTCATTAAGATTGTCACTTGATGTAATGCTTCAGGTAATGACGTCCAGAAATCCCAGTTATTCTGCGCACTTCTCATATTTGTGCGTGGATCACGTTTAACAGCGTGGTTTAAGCTTGCGAATAATTTTGGATCACGGAAGAAGAAGACAGGCGTGTTATTCCCCACAAGGTCCCAGTTCCCTTCCTCAGTATAGAATTTCAGCGCGAAACCACGAATGTCACGTTCAGCATCCGCTGCCCCACGTTCACCCGCAACTGTAGAAAAACGTGCGAACATTTCAGTTTTCTTGCCAACTTCTGAAAAGATTTTCGCTTTTGTATATTGTGTAATGTCATTTGTCACAGTGAAAGTACCAAATGCACCTGAACCTTTAGCGTGCATACGACGCTCAGGAATCACTTCACGATCAAAGTGTGCCATTTGTTCTAAAAAGTACCAGTCTTGCATCAATAATGGACCACGTGGACCCGCAGTCATCGAGTTTTCACGGTCACTGACAGGATGGCCAAATAAGCCCGTTAATTTTGATTCATCTCTGTTCATATATTCACACCTCTAGATTAGAATTATTTTAATTTAGTATACCATTTGTTTAAACTAATTACAAAGTGATTCTCATAAAAATTCGAAAAAAATAATGAGTATTATATGCTAAGTTGGCTATAAATGCCGTTATCATCGCATCGAAACCCATGTTGCAATTTTTTGTCTTAAAGCATCACGCCATTATTGGAATATCAATTCGCCTTGTTACATTTTCAACTGCGTCCTGCTTTATTGTTTTAAAACTTTAATTTGATTGACCGATGTCGAACTGTCCTAAAGCAATTTGAATGTGCGCAAGATGATGCCGTTCATGCCAAGACAACTTCGCAATCGTTTCACCTACTGTCGTTGCACCACTGCCTTCTAACACAAAGTCTCTTGTCAGTTCTGCTGCCGTTAAGTGTTCACCGATAGCTACCACGCGTTGATTGATTGCGTCTAACATTTGAATCGACACTTCAATGGGTAAATCTGAATCAGCGAGTTTCACCCATTCATCTTGCACAAAATTCGGTACTTGCGGGTGTGTATCCGTTAAAGCGAGTTTTAAGCGTTGAAACATATTCATCTGTGAGTCCGCAATATGATGCACAAGTTGTTGGACTGTAAAACTCCCCTCACGATATGTCGCCTGCAAATCATCTTGGTTTAAATGCGTCACCGTTTTTCTTAAATCCTGTACATATTGTGCAATCTCTTCTAGCCATGCATCAATGTGTGCACGTGTGATTGTTTCGGGCACTTCTAATCCTCCAATGGGAAACCTTACATCCATAATGACCCCTCCTTCATTATAAAAGATACTTTCATCATAGCATTTCACACCACAAGTGTAATTCAATACGAATGTTCAAAATATATGCTACTTTTCTTTTTCAACACCTCATTAATCCTTTTACCCGTTATCATTGTATGATATGTTTCTTTTTTTCATTAAATTGAATAAATGATTAAAAAGTGCAACCTCATTGTTTGACCTTGACTATCTTTGACCATTGATGTATACTTTAATCATAAAGCAATTCACTTTGATGTTAGAACGTCAAAGTGATTGTAAAATCTTATAAGCGCTAGTAATATTCCAATACTAACGTCATAAAGGAGAGATACATGATGGCTTTTGATATGAGACCTTTCAATCATTCATTTTTCAATATGGAACCTAGTGATTTCTTCAAAGATTTCGGACGTCATATGTTGTTAGACGACGCATTCACAACTTCTCAAATTAGAACAGATATTAAAGAGCTGGACGATGCTTATGTTGTTGAAGCAGAATTACCAGGTATGGATAAAGAAAACATTCAATTAAAATTTGAAAACAACGTCTTAACCATCGCAGCACAAAACACTGTAGAAGATCGTAAAGAAGATGAAGCAGGACGCATCATTCGACAAGAGCGTCACTTCAGCAACATGCAACGACAATTTACTTTCAATAACGTAGACGAAAGCAATATTAAAGCGTCTTATCAAAACGGCATGTTAAATGTCACATTAGGTAAACGCACACCAGGTCGTTCTACAAACTCTGATATTCCTATCGACTAAACATTCACAGTCTGCCATGTGAATGCCATCCCCTTTCCGTTATTCGCGTATCATGCCCCCCCACATGGTACGCGTTTTTTATTTTGCTGAAATCACACCAGTGTCTATGCGCTACACTTTCGAATAACAGCTGTACACTTTAATCAAGGTAAATGGCGTCGAGGCAAGTCCCCGGGAAACGGATGAACGCGCTCAGCAACCTTAGAATTAGTGGCAAAAACACATGCTATAAACCTTTTAATAAAACAAATCAACTGATATGCTCAAACATTAAACAAATATTAACTATTATTAAATACACTTAATAATGCAATATTCAACAAATTTACATGTTATATTAGTTTCATCAAAACAAAGGAGTTGTATAGTATGAAAAAAACATTAGTTGCAGGTTTCGCAGTAGCCGCTTTATCAACAGGTATTTTTGCAGTGAGTAACGAGGCAAATGCGCAAGTCACATCACAAAATGGTATCATTTTACATGACGACTCAAAATTACTCGAACATGAATTACAATATGTAGATGTCTTAGTCAATCCAAATGCAAACCCACAGACAAAAGAACGTCTCCAAACATACTTTAAAAATCTAGGTTTAAATTCAGTGAGTGAGATCATTCAAAAAGCAAAACAAGACGGTCTCGACACTTCAAAATACGATCATTTAATTTAACGCTAAACATTTATACGCTTTCTAACGCTTAATAGATAACGCCATCACCTTATCGCTACCATGAAGGTGATGGCTTTTTTTATTTTTGGTGACTCCATTCATTTCATAACGTGTATAGCTAGCTTCACTTTATAAAATAAGGTCTTCTCTTCGGTCATTGTTACTCACTAACTTTTTCATATTCAGTCTCACTTTTCCTTAGAATGATGGCTTTTCGTTTCGTTACAATAACAATATTGAATCAACAAGCATATTGTGGAGGTCGTCATATGAACATAGATATAAAAAAAGCACATACTCAATTCAACCATGTCGTCTATGATGAAGTGGCACACTTATTAAATAGAAAAATGAAAGATTTACCCGCGACACTTCAACCCACAGCGCACATGATCACCAAATACCAACATATGTCGTTTCCTAAAGAAGGCAAAGCGGTAGATGAAGTGATGGATTTACTGCACAACGAAATCTTAACTTATAACTACCGTGCGAACCATCCGCGTGCCTTTTCATTTATTCCTGGTCCAGCCTCCGAACTATCTTGGCTGACTGATCTTTTAACAAGCGCTCATAATATTCATGCATCAAATTTTGCGAATGCCCCGTTGCCTATTGCGATTGAGCACGCCCTCATCCGTTATTTAAGTGAAAAAATAGGGTTTGATTCCACACAATCAGGTGGTGTATTCGTGTCAGGCGGTTCGATGGCAACATTGACTGCGATTACTGCCGGAAGAGATGCGATGATTCCAATCTCTCAAATGTCTAATGCGACCGTCTATTTAACAGCTCAAGCACACTTTTCTGTCGCAAAAGCGTTACATATCGCAGGTTTTGCAGAATCACAACTTCGCTATATTCCAACTGATGATTTATATGCGATGGACGTGACCGCTTTAGAACATCAAATTGAATTCGACATTGCGCAAGGTTATCACCCCATTATGATTATCGCGACGACGGGCACTACGAATACAGGTGCAATCGATGACTTAAATCGCATTACACGTATCGCGCAACAACATCGCCTGTGGGTTCATGCTGATGGCGCTTACGGTTTATCACATATTTTTACTGATGAAGGTAAACAATTATTAAAGGATATCGATAAAGTGGATAGTGTCACGTGGGATGCCCATAAACTGTTATTTCAAACGTATAGTTGTGCGATGGTGATCGTTAAAAATAAAAATCATCTGCTTTCAACTTATGGCGTCGAAGCTGAATATTTAGATGATATTACTTCAACAAATGAAAATATCGACCCAGAAAAATTAGGTATTGAATTGACACGCCCACCTCGAGGATTGAAATTGTGGGTAACATTACAAGTGCTCGGTGAAGATGAAATCAGACGTCGCATTGAACATGGGCAAGAAATGGCACGTTATGCTGCACACCAAATTCAACAAATGAGCGATTGGAAAATTGTCACAGCGCCACAACTTTCCATTGTGAATTTTCGTTATGAAGACCCTCAAATGTCACCCGAAGAAAATGATAAAGTGATGCAATACGCCGCTTCACGTATTGCGCAATCCGGCTATGCTGTAGCGTATACAACAGAATTAAACCATCGTCGTGTCATTCGCTTTTGCACCATTCATCCAGAGACCACACATGCAGATATCGATGGGACTTTACAACGATTGAATACGTATGTCCACGAAGCATCTGGATAACATGAAGGCGTTCGGGGGCAGGACACCAAACCTTTGTTACACATAAGATTTCTGTACTGCTCCCGAAAATCCAATTTGGCCCCCACTCCATGTACACTTCAATCAAGCCAAATTAAGTTGTGGCAAATCCTCTGGGACTGGAGACCAACAAGAAGTCATCGTAAATCATCTAATGGCAAAAAAGCAACACACTTCATCCATCCATCAAAGGAGGCCCCTAATCATCCAACTTCATTTTATGCAAAACAATCGATGTATTAAACTCTGCCATGCGCTCCATCTTCAAAATCACCGCATTCAAACTCGCAATATCTTTCGTATGTCCTTTAATAATAAACTTTTCCGTCCCTGTCACCGCATAATACTCTTGAAAATCAGGAAATTCTTGAATCCGCTTTTCAAACTCTGAAATTGCCATTTTAATTTCTGTAATTTTCATAAAAAAACCGATCATATAACCTAACTTTTCATAATTGACATCTACATGAAAGCCGTCAATCACACCAGATTCAATCATTTTTGAAATTCGATTTTTCACACTCGGTTCAGATAACATGACAATAGAAGAAATAGTTTTCACTCTCATGCGTGCATTGGTTTTCAACAGTTTTAATATTTGTACATCGATTTCATCCATCTCATCGCCTTCTTTCTCGCTATCAATAAGGGCTCTCACCTTGGAAAGACCACTTCAAAGTTTGCCTCAGCATGTTTATGCATTTTACTTAATTATATAGGTGGAAACAAGTCACCTTCAATTTTAATCATAACATAGGCTTGTGAGTTTATTTCTTGAAACGGACACCCATCCCATTTATAATGACACTATCCTAATCAAAGAAAGAAGCTGGAAATTGTGTCAAAGCGTAGTGATGCCCTTAGAAACGAACAACACATTCTGACTACAGCACAAACATTGTTTAATGATGCCACTGTTGAAAAGGTCAGTATGAAAAAAATTGCGGAAACAGCTCAAATTGGTACAGGAACACTTTATCGTCATTTCTCCAACAAGTCCGATATTTGTTCAACTTTGCTCGCACATGAAGTGACGCAAATGTTTGCACGTATCAATCGCCATCAACAAAAGGTAGACGATTCACATGAACAACTCCGCTTCATTTTTTTATCACTGATTAAGCTAATGGAAGACAATGTCAACCTACTAAAAGAAATTGAGCGCACAGACAAACAAAAACGCGTCATGATGCAAACACCTTTTTACGTGAAGTTAAAAGAAGAAGTGATGGCCTGTGTCACACAACTCAACATAGTGAAAGACCCAGATTTCCTTAGCGACATGCTCATCAATTCATTTTCAGCGGATGTGTTTGAATATCAACATTACGTCAAAGGGATTCCGTCTGAACAGTTTGTCGACCGGATTTTAAAAATTTTTATTCGTGGCGTTCAATCATAAATTAAGTTAATAAATGGAAGGAAGTTATAACATGAATTTTGAAAATACAGCTTTAGTACTTGTCGATTTACAAAAAGGGATTGCCAACATGGGAGAGACTGCACCGCACAGCGTCTCGACCGTATTAGATAACGCGAGCCAAATGGTGAAGTTATTTAAAGAAAATAATGGTTTCATCGCTTTTGTACGCGTTAATTTTCATGATGGACAAGATGCCTTAAAACCGAATGCGATGCGCCCATTACCTGGAGGCGAACCTGCACCTGACTTTGCGGAACTTGCAGATGAACTTGGTGCAGAACCGCATGATTACATTGTGAACAAACGTGGCTTTAGTGGCTTTTTCGGGACAGATCTCGACTTGCAACTTCGTCGTCGTGGCATTAAAAACATCATTCTCGGTGGTATTTCAACGCATGTCGGTGTTGATACGACTGCACGTGATGCGTACCAACATGCCTACAATCAATATTTCCTCTCTGATATGATGTCAGCACCTGAGGCATCATTGCACAACTTTTCAATTGAGCACACTTTCCCGCTCATGGGACAAGTTTTAACAACAGCAGAAATGATCGCACAACTTCAATCTGAAAAATAAGAGGGACGCTCATTTAAGGGATTGCACGGAAGTCAAAGGGATGATTTCCGTGTTTTTTACCGTTTCGTATTGATTCTAATATAAAGAAAGGGATTAAGTTATGGAAAACAAGCGTACGTCTCCATTGTTTATTATCATTATGGCCGGTCTCGCTGCATTCGGACCGCTTTCTATAGATATGTATTTACCTGCATTACCCGAAATTAAAAATCACTTTGGTACAACGACTGCGATCACACAACTGACACTCACACTCTTTATGGTAGGGCTTGCAGTAGGAAATATCGTTGCCGGGACAGTGTCAGATTCAACAGGTCGTAAAAAACCGTTAATCATCAGTCTCATTTCTTACATTATCTCTTCTATTGTGATTGCACTCGCACCGAACGTCATCGTGATGATCGTCATTCGCTTTATCCAAGGCGTCTCTGGTGGTGCCGGCATTGTTTTATCAAGAGCCATCGCCACAGACTTATATAAAGGAAGCACGTTAACACAATTTTTAGCGTTGTTGATGCTCGTTAATGGTGCCGCACCAGTATTAGCACCGATGTTTGGTGGTTTTGTTTTAAGTTTAGCGAACTATCGCGCACTTTTCTGGATTTTAACCATCTTGTCACTACTCATGTTGGTCGGTACATTCTTTAAAATTGATGAAACATTACCGCAAGCTTCACGTCGTCCAGCACATGTCAAAGCAATTGCTGAAGATTTTAAAATGTTACTTACACGCCGTTCATTTATGCTGCCTATTTTAATTCAAGGGTTCACTTTTGTTATGTTTTTCAGCTATATGGCAGCATCTCCGTTCATTATGCAAAACTTATACGGCTTGACTGCACAGCAATATAGCTATATTTTCGCGTTAACAGGCTTAGGGCTCATCGTCACTGCACAATTAACAGGACGTCTCGTTAAATATATCAATCAACACGTCCTTTTCCGTACATTTTCATTGATACAACTTGCCGGTGCGATTTTAGCTATTTTCGCGTTAATCCATCATTGGTCTCTATGGATTTTATTACCTTCATTTTTATTCATTATGGCACCAGTCGCTGGTATCGCTACATTAGCTTTTGCGATTGCTGTGGAAGGTCAGAAAAAAGGTATCGGAAGTGCTTCAAGTTTAGTCGGCTTATTACAATATTTCATTGGTGGGATTTCAACACCGCTCGTCGGCTTACAAGGTGAATACAGCTATGTACCTTACATTTTCGTCGTGCTTGTTACAATGACTATCATCATGTTCCTCCAATTTTATCATTACTGGGCCAATACACGACATGAATCACAAGCACATGTAGAATAGCATGACACTGTCACAAGAAAAGTGTGTATCTTTAGGCGTACAATCAGCCTCGTAGATACACACTTTTTATTCATTCATTAACGTTTTTCACTGACGACTGTCATTTGTTGTTTAGGATGGTCGCCACGTTCAACTTCATCTAATAGTGCTAACGCCATATCTGGATAGCTGACGTAACTTTCTCCATCCGTATTAAATAACATCACATCGCCGCCGATACGATAGTTGCCTGTACGTGGACCATCTGCATCAAAAAATGCGGAAGGACTCACAAATGTCCAATTTAAGTCAGTTGTCGCTTGTAAGTCTTCTAAGTTTTTCGCTTGTCCGACCGCAATTTCATACGCAAAATCAGGAACACGACCGACATCAAAACTGTTTTTCGTTCTTCCTTCATCCATATAGAGACTGCCTGCACCACCAAGGACGATTAAACGTGTGTCAGTCCCTGATAATGCACGAATGAGTACACGTCCTGCGTCAATATGGGGCTGTGTTTGACCAATCGGCGTACCAAATGCATTCACGACCACATCAAATACGCTCAAATCTGCCGTCGTTATATCAAAAATGTCTTTTTCGATGACTTTCACATTTTTATTTAACACTTTAGACGTATCACGCACAATCGCTGTGACGTCCAATCCTCTGTTCACCGCTTCTTCAGTAATCAAACGCCCTGCCTTACCTGTCGCACCAATAATACCTACTTTCATAAAGGTGACCTCCCTAAGCTTTGTTATGTCTTTCATTATAGTCGAGCGATGACCTAAATGAAAAACTTGCGCTCGCATCAAATGCCTAACATCCCTAATATTTGAGAAACCGAGTTAATAATGATGTGCAAGGCCATTGCGACTAAAATATTGCGTCGTGAAGCCATATAGACATATGTCATCGCAATCCCTCCCGCAATGAAAGGTAAAAATGTCCATATCGATGTAAAGTGAAGAAAGTGGGAAACGCCGAAAACGATAATCGACACGACTGCCATGAATCGAAAACCCCATATCTTTCCAAGTTCACCAATAATGAGATGACGGAATAACAATTCTTCAACAATGGGAGTCAAAATACCGATCGTTACAAAGCTTAATGGTAGCGTAATGAATCGCTCATCCCATATCACCATCAATGGAACGACACGCTGATAAATAAGGATAAAACCAGTGAGCACGCAATAAACGATGACGATGCGCCACCCATGTTCACGCACCCCTTTTAATCGTGTTTGAATCGCAGTAATCATATGATGACGATGCAACAATATAAAAAGAATGATGACGATCACTTGAGCTAAAAACATCATGCTATTAAACAAAATGGTGCGCCCCGATTGTTGTAACGTGACATCAAAAAAACTTTTCAATAGATTCGGAAATACGTCTTCTGCTAATATCGGAAAAAGGTACTGCACTAAAATAAATGCAGGGACGATAATAAAATCTCGATATTGTATCGACCTCCCTGAAGTGGATAAAGTTGTCATATATGCGCTCCTTTAAAAGTTGTTGTTCGTGAGGTGAACTTATCATACCAACCGCGTCACACCATTTCAATGCTTTTTCAATCATTTGAATTCTATCATAAATCTTTCACTATCATTGTAGGAAAGCTGTTACCACGCACTTTCGACAGTATAAACATACAACTTTATCGTGCGATTCAAAAAAAATTACGAATTCGAGATTTTTCTGTTGATATATTTTTTATACCTGTTATAATAAGCATATCGATTCTTGAAAGAAGGAAGGAAATATTAACTATGGCTAAATTACTTTATATTACAGCACACCCTCTAGATGAATTACTTTCAGCATCAATGGCTGCAGGTAAAACTTTTAAAGA
This sequence comes from Staphylococcus delphini, assembly GCF_900636325.1. Lineage (NCBI taxonomy): Bacteria > Bacillati > Bacillota > Bacilli > Caryophanales > Staphylococcaceae > Staphylococcus > Staphylococcus delphini. Next base: position 167,009 of record NZ_LR134263.1, on the reverse strand, counting down.
AACTTACGAACAAGCTCACCCAGAAGATGAAGTGGTACACATCGACTTATTCAAAGAAGATATCCCACAAATCGATGCAGATGTATTCTCTGGTTGGGGCAAATTACAAAATGGCGAAGCTTTAACAGCAGATGAAGAAAAGAAAGTCAACCGTTTAGGCGAAATCGTTGATGAATTCATTAACGCAGACAAATATGTATTCGTTTCTCCAATGTGGAACTTATCATTCCCACCTGTACTTAAAGCTTATATCGATGCTGTTGCTGTTGCAGGTAAAACATTTAAATACACTTCTGAAGGTGCTAAAGGTTTATTGACAGATAAAAAAGCCTTACACATTCAAGCACGCGGTGGTTTCTACTCAGAAGGTCCTGGCGCAGACTTAGAGCACGGCGATCGTTACCTTAAAACGATGATGGGATTCTTCGGTGTACCTTCATATGAAACAATTATTGTTGAAGGACATCACGCTGCTCCAGAACGTAGCGAAGAAATTAAAACAAATTCACTTCGTCAAGCTGAAGAAGTAGGACGTAACTTCTAATATCACTTTGATTTTCAGGGGGTGGGATATGGTGTTTCCCAGCCCCTCTCATTAATGTCTCATATGCACATGCGGTACATTTTGTGATTTATTGTCCAATGCATTTCGTTCCAATTCCCCTTCCTATGTTAAATTCATTTCACTCATCCCTGACCCCACCTCGATGTAAGCGCTTCAATCATTTTAATCATTATTATCACTTCCACAATCACTACAAACCGCGTCATAACACCATTTTTGTCTAATTTGTGAATTTTATCACATTACTATTGTGTTCTTTTTCGCTATTTAATATAATGCTTTTGTAGATATACAAAATATACTAATAAACGATTCAGTTTATGACGGAAGTTAATTAGGAGGCGTATGTTTTATGGTAAGATGGTTACAACAAAGTACCATTGCAAGTATTATTTTATTGGTGTTACGTGTTTACCTTGGATACGGATGGTTGATGTCTGGTATCGGTAAAGTCACGAGTGAAAAGGGATTCAATGCAGGTGGATTTTTACAAAATGCGGTACACCATCCAGTTATGGGAATGGATGGCAGCGCCCAATATCCTTTATTTACATCATTTTTAGAACACATTGTCATTCCGATGACGCCTGTTATCAATGTATTAGTACCTACATTTGAAATCGTCACAGGCATTCTATTGATTTTAGGTCTTTTCACACCGATTGGCGCTTTAATCGGCTTGGCACTGAACTTCTTATTCTTATTCGCTGGCACAGTGTCAGTTAATCCACTATATATTTTGATTGGGATTTTCATCTTTGTCGCTGGATATAACAGTGGTTTCTTCGGTGCAGACCGTTTCTTAAAATCACTACTCAGCAAAAAGTTTTTCAGTATCTTTAATTATCATCCAGAAGCTAAAGATAAAAGCGTTTAAACTTTTATTTTGACTATAAATGCATCAGGGCGTACTTGTGGCAGTTCAACTGCATTATGTCACAAGCATGCCCTGATTTTTTTATATCTAGTCCTTCCCTATCTGCTCATTGTATAAGGTGCATGACGTTGATTAAAATATCAAAAACTTCATTGATATCACAACATCTCTTATGAATATTTTTTACTATATTGTGTCACACTGTTGTCCAAAAAAGTCTTAAACATTTTCAATTAATACTATTTGTAGTGACATAATTTGTCCTCTATGATATGTGCGTAAAGTAATTGTTACCTATTTTTTAAAAAGTGACATTAAATTGAAATTAAGTTGTACATATAAATGTCCCAATCATCTTCTATAATACTAGTCAAAGAGGGAAGGTGAGGCTTTGAATAGGGCTCAAAGATTATTAAGTATTTATACACGATTAATTCATCATCAAAAAATTGACAAAACACTTTTAGCTGATGAATTTAATGTGAATGAAAGGACAATTAAAAGAGATATTCAAGAAATTAGAAATTATCTTTATGATAACGAGGAGTGGTTGATGAAGAAAGATATTCTTTTTAATTATAAAGACAATAACTATCTCATTCAGTCTAATCATCAAATGAAGAATATAGAGGGGTTTGAAGTATTACTCATTTATTTAGCAGCGAATAAAGCCGTCATACCACATTATGTGAAGGAAGCACTCAGATACATCGTCTATGAACTCTTTCCCAATGACAAACAAAAATTTGAAATTTACTTGAATAACATTAAAAGTACGAATCAATTCATGTCACACCAAATATTATTGATGTTATATCAAGCCATTGAGGAACGGAAATTACTGCATATTACAACAGAAGAGGGATTTATGACAAAGCTGCTACCGATTAAGGTAGTTCACTTTAAAGAAGACTGGCAACTTGTCTACAGGGGAACGAATTTACAAGAACAATATTTACCACTCAGTCGCATCTGCTATGTAGAAATTGATGAGCAAGCGCAACATACATTCTACAACAAAATGGAAGTTATTCTTGAAATGGATGTCACAGTGTGGTCACGTATTAAAGATCTGTATCAAGTCAACAAGGTTTTATCTCAACAAGAACATCTCTATACGGTCAACTTTAACATTGCATCTATTGAAGCATTCGAATTATGTCTCCTGCATAGTCCTCATATTAGAATTATTGGTCCACCTCGCTTATATAAACAATTCGTCACTTATATCAATCAACTTTGTCAAGTTTATTTATATCAAGAAATACCATAATTGCGTTTGATTTTAGCGCTGAGCGACATATGACAACACACTCCCCTTCACTCTTATGATTTAGGAGGTTAATTGTTATGGATGTTTTACTGATACTGCTGTTATATCCTATGTTTATGTCAATTTATTGGATTGTCGGCACATTATTTTATGCCTTTTTATATGAAATCCGACTCAAAAAGGCGCCGAATAAAAATATTGGAGAGGAGGGGATTTCTTTTTTAATTCCTTGTTTTAACGAAGCCGAAACGATAGCAGATACGATTCATAGTATTGCAGCGTTAGAATTTCCGAATAAAGAGATTATCGTCATTAACGACGGCAGTTCTGACAATTCGGCGGAAGTGCTCTATCAACTTCAACATACATTAAATTTTACTTTTGTTGATTTAACAGAAAATAACGGGAAGGCAAATGCATTAAATCAAGGGCTAGAATATGCAACATATGATTATGTGATGGGGATTGATGCGGATACGATGATTGATAACAACGGACCGTATTTTATGCTTGAACATTTCAAAAAGAATCCAAAACTTGCGGCAGTGACGGGGAATCCGCGTATCCGTAATAAGCGCGCATTGTTAGGAAAAATACAGACCATTGAATATGCTAGCATGGTGGGGAGTATTAAAAGAGCACAATCCATTATGGGAAAAATCAATACCATTTCTGGCGTGTTTACATTATTTCGTAAAAGCGCAATTGAGGCTGTCGGGCGTTGGGATATCGATATGATCACTGAAGATATCGCGATTTCGTGGAAGTTCCATTTACACGGCTACCATATTAAATACGAACCTCGTGCGCTGTGTTGGATGCTCGTACCAGAAACGGTGTCAGGTTTGTGGAAACAACGCATACGCTGGGCACAAGGTGGGCAAGAAGTGCTCATTCGCGATGGTTTAAAGGGACTGAAATCAATGAACCCTGCTTTATATATGCTTGTGTTCGAACAATTTTTCTCACTCATTTGGGTGTATTGGATTGTCATTTCGTTAGTATTGGCATTTTTGAACTCTAATTTTCTAGACATTTACTATCTGCAATATCATTTTTCAATCATTATTTTATCTGCGCTCATTTTGACATTTATTAATATTGTTCAGTTTACGGTTGCTTTGATAATCGATTCACGTTATGAAAAGCAAAATATGTTCACGCTATTTTATTTAAGCTGGTACCCCACTGTCTATTGGATTGTCAATGCACTTGTGGCGATGCTAGCATTCCCGAAAGCATTACTTAGAAAGAAAGGTGAATTTGCGACATGGTCAAGTCCAGACAGAGGAAAAAAAGATTGAGACATACCATATTAAATTTTATTCGAGAAGCAATTATCTTTTGTTTCTCCATTTCATTGTGGCTTTATTGCTTAGTCGCTTTCGTTTTAATTGTCGGGTCATTATTTCAGAGCAATGCGCATTCGGTGCTATTAATCCGTTCTGTGCTCAATATCGAAATCGACTCAATGAACCCAATGTTTATCAAGATGGCAATTTTCATTGGCATTGTCACACTTATTTTTACAACCAGTCTTGTCGTTCATCAACACAAAAATAAGAAAGAAGGCATTAACGATGGTAAATTTCTTTAAACTTTTCATGGTCATAGGATGTGTCGTCTTTACAATGGGTATTGCAGTTCTGCCGGTCCACCAAGCCGATGCAAAGACACATCAACTTAAAGATGATGGCGATCAAACCGCACTCGCCTTAAACTACCATAGAGTCAGAGATGATCACCTTTTAGATTTATTTTTGTCCATTTTTTCAAGTAGTAAAGAAATGTCGACGTATAGTGTGAGTAAAGAAGAATTTGAACGCCAAATCAAATGGCTAAAAGCACATGATGCACACTTTTTAACGCATGAAGAGTTGATTCGCTATAAACGAGAAGGCCACTTTCCGAAACGTAGCGTATGGATCAATTTTGATGATATGGACAAGTCGATTTATCAAAATGCATTCCCTATTTTAAAGAAATACAATGTGCCCGCGACTGGGTTTGTAATCACAGGAAAGGTCGGCGCTCAAAATTTCCATAATTTGAATTTGTCTACTTTATCAGAACTCGAAGAAATGGAACGCTCGGGATTATGGACCTTTCAATCGCATACGCACGACTTGCATTCTCTTGAAAAAGGCGACTCTAAAATGTTAACCGTCCCTTCTAAAATGCTCAAGTATGACTTACAAACGAGCAATGACTTTATCGACCAACATTTCAACCGTCACGAAACAGCCATCGCCTATCCTTATGGGCAAATCGATGCGCAGGCGGTCAAAACGATTAGAGACAGCGGCATTTCGTACGGTTATACGTTGGAAGAAAAAGCGATGTCCGTCGATGATGATAACTACTACATTCCACGTATTTTAGTGAGTGAAGACGCCTTTAATCAATTAGTCAAAAAATGGGGGGCTTTTCATCATGACGCTTCGTAAAAGAAAGTTGGAACTTGTCTATTTTAGAGCATTGACGTGTATGCTGATTATATTGACACACATTTTTACTGAATATATGCGGCATCTCGATACGACACAACTAGCGGAACAGAAACTGATCTATTATTTACAGCACATTGTCATTTTTGGTACACCCAGTTTTATTATTTTGTCTCAATTACTCACAACACTTAATTACGACACGGTTAATTGGAAATATATATGGGAACGTGTGAAATATATTTTGTTGCCTTATTTTATCGTTGGGGCATTTTATTGCTTCAGTGAAAGTAAAATTACCGCAACTTCATTTACACATCAACTGTATGAAAATTTATTGCTTGGGCGTTGGCACGGTTACTTTATTATCGTCATTATGCAGTTCGTCTTACTGAGCTATATGATTTTCAAAATTTCACCTAAAATCTTTGATAGTAAAATCATGCTCATCGCTACTTTTGTCATCCAGTTTAGTTTTTTACATCAATTTGATACGAACGAAACATTTTCAGAACGATTTTTAGCCATTTATCCATTAAGTGAAAATACATTTATTCTCGGTTGGATTTTCTTCTTCTTTTTTGGCGCCTATATTGGAAGAAATTATACTGCGGTCATCAATTTTTTACATCAATACGTCTTTATCGTTATTATTTTAGCGATTTTGTCGTTTGGCATCTTTGTCGTCTTTCAACACCATGATTATGGCTGGGTGACAAGCTTTAACGAAAATTTGATGTGTTACCATGCATCGATGTTCTTACTACTTCTTAGTTTATGTCTACACTTTAAACATTTAATGATTGGATCCATCAACTTAGTCAGCGCATTTTCATTTTTCATTTACTTGTTTCATCCAATTATTCTCAGCACACTTTACGAATACTTTGCCAGTTTTTCTGATTTAACAGTTGTTTTCATTGCGATTTCACTGCTTTATACACTCGGCATTTGTGTCGGTATCGGGTTATTTTTACGTGAGTTTCGTATTTTTCAATTCGCAATAGGCAAGCAACCCTATCATCTCAACATTCGCCTTTCTTAATTTTGGGTTAAATACGTTTTGATGAGCGGCTGAAGTTGTTGCAGCATTTCTTGTTGGGACAGTCCATCTGCATGTTCACCCCAAAATGACAATGTAGAACCTTGGATATTCGGTTGAGCGACGACGTGATGCGCATCATCGAACACATTAAAACGATTGTCAGCATAATGACGTTCAATAAACTGTTGTTGCTTTTGAATCGTTTGCTTAGAATGTTGTGACGAGGGTAAAAAATATAGCGTTTGTGCATTGTAGTTAAACACAGAGATGTTTGCTTTTGCCAAATCCTCTACATGTGCTTGCTGTTGATGTGTCGCTTCGTGTTGCGTCCAAAATAAGACAGAAACATGGGCATCTAACTGCTGAACACCTTGTTTTGTAAGGCTATCATTCCAAATTTGGGGTTGATAGCCTTCATTTTGTACTGTTTCGGCTAATTGGTTGATATAGTGTACGAATGCTTTTTGATGCGCCATCGCTCCAGGCACTTCATCTCCCCCAATGACGATACGCTGCTCCCCCTTATACTTCGGCTGTTCAAACAACGACATGACTTCTTTTAAATATTCACGACTCCATTTGACCGCTTCTTGATGACCAAAGTAGTCTACAGTGTTCTCGCTAAATTCGGACACGACCGCTTTATATCGTCCTTTATCTTGTTTTTTCAACTGTTCGAGTAACGCACCGGCATGTGATGGCAAGTCAATATCGGGCACAATCATAACGTCACGTTCATTGCTATATTTGATAAGTGCTTTAATTTCTTCATATGACAATGTATCCCGCTTTGTTGATGACATGCTTGGAAAAGCAATCGCATGGTGTTGATCGTCAGCAAAATGCAACTGTAAATAGTCTCCATCATATTGGGCTATCGTATCAACAATCTTTTTAACTGTCTCTAACGAATAGTCTTTACGTGCAATATCGATATTCACCCCTTTTTGAAATGTAGGTGCGACTGCTTCAGTTTGAAATATGGTGAAGATGAGCATTAAACTTAATCCCATTGTAAGCCCCCACTTCATTGTTACAACCTCCTTTATGTATGTTTTCCCAGGAAATGTTAAGATGTTAGACATATCGTGTCTCGACCTGCACTTTTTTTGCATTGTTATTCCATTTATTTCATTGCAGTAACGACAATATACGCCCCTTATCATATCAGACCATTTACCCTTAAAACGCCATGCATTCCGGTTATATTTCCCCACTTTATCAAAATCAAACCACGCTCATTTTTACATAAAAAAACAGGGCCACCTCTCTTTTTTTAAAGAAAAGCGACCACTGTTAACTATCGTTCATGGCGAATGACTTGTTTCGGTTGCTGTTGTAAAAATGCGATATAGTCGTCAATCTGTAGCGTCTCATCCACAAAAATGACACGCCCACCATCACGTGTGCCGACTGGTTTCAGGTGATGGATACGATGATAACCGCATTGTGCAGAGGCAAAATAACCTGTCGTGTAATATAAATCATCCGATACACACAATTCCCCTTTCACTTGTGCGAATGCTGTAATACACGTCGCGATTGTCAAAGCATCTTGAATACGCGTACTGACAAGCGGTGTATGCGCATGATCTTCAAAACAAAAATGGGTCACGCGCACACCTTTTGTCCCGCTTCGATCCAAACGTTTTCCTGTTTGCGCAGAGACGATTACCGCACCTCTATACTGCGTGTCATCAAAAATATAGCCCATCCCTTTATCAAGCGCCTCTTTCGTAATCCCATGCATCTCACACAATGCTTCTAATGTATGCGGTGTATTTTCGATAATCGGCAAAGCTTCAAGCGGATACAATGGATCTGCAATTTTTTCAATTTTTAAGTTCAAAAAGTCAACAGCGCCATTTTCATGTTGAAATCCTTTATCGAAAAATGTTTGTAGGACTGCCGGAATCGTTTGTGCTTCACAAATCGTTTCAGCACCACTGATATGAACGCCGTCCTGATGCGCCCTCATTTTAACACTGTACATCATTACACCTCCTTACGACGTACACGAGATAGTTGTTCGAACAAATATTCTAAATCATGGACATCGTGAAATAATGAAAGTGACATGCGCAATATCGGTCGTGTGACGGTTGGATATCTGAAATAGCTCACCCATATTCCTTGTGCTAACAACGCTTGATAGACACGTTCGATTTCATGCGCATCATCAAAAGCGATCCACTTAATCGGGGTCGTTGAGGGGCCTTCGTATCGTACACCAAAGTCACGTTCATACAACTGGTTGAATGTGTCACTTAATTGATGCAATACGTGTGCCTTTTCAGGTTGTGCGACCATTATTTTTAAATTTTCGTATAACTGAGCTAACTGAAGTTGCGGTAATGCATTCGAATAAATGACTGGTCGCGCGACATTAATCAACACTTGTTTAAAAAGCGATGAACATAAAATCGCGCCACCGTGTGCACCTACACCTTTGGATAAACTGGTCGTTAAAATATCAATATTTGCATAATGTGTATGCAAGTGAAGTCCGAAAGCATGTGCATCATCTACAACGAGCCACATATTCGGTACTTTTGCTTTTAACTGAACGAGTGCGTCGAGATTCGCAAAGGCGCCATCCGTGGAAAAGATACTGTCTGTCACGACAACTTTGGTCACCGTTTCAGGATATTGAAGCATTTCTTTTTCTAGTGCTGTGACGTCATTGTGCGGATAAACGACTTTCTTAAGACGACTCAACCGTATGCCATCAATGATACTCGCATGGTTCGCCGCATCCGAAAACACGACCACCGCTTCACCTTGAAAAGCTTGCATTACCGCTAAGTTAGCATCATAACCACTCGTCGTGACCAATGCATCTTCAAAATGAAAGTGTGTGCTTAACAACCGTTCAATCTTCGTATATAGTGCTGAATTACCACTTACTAACCGTGAACTTGCGAAATGCTTTCGTCCCTGTTCTGATATCCCCTCAGCAAGCGCCATTTGTCCTAATCCTAAATAGTCATTCGACGTAAAATTCAAAAACTGACGCCCTTTCATTGTGATCCACTTACCATCGACCGCTTCCACTTCTCGCAATTGACGTAGTTGCCCCTTTGCTTGAATGGCCTCTAACTTGCGCTGTAAATCCATCATTAACGCCCCTTCAAGACATGATTTAAAGCCTTTTTAAATATGCGGACCATCTGTTTCACTTCACGATTCGACATACTTAACACAGGTACAAAGGTGATAATATTTTCTAAATTTCTAATCATCAGCCCTTCTTCTTTACATTTCGCAATGATCGCTTCAACTTGCGCAATGTCAAGCGGCGTCTGATCTGAACGGCTTTCCACGAGCTCTACAGCATACATCAGTCCTCTACCACGAACCTCACCGACATAAGGAAGTTTCAGTAACTTTTCTAAAGCTGTACGTAAAGTGGTCGACGTCTTTTCAATGTGATGGATGAGATGACGCGTTTGAAACAGGCGTATATTTTCAAGCGCAACAGCACAAACGACTTGATTGCCCGTATATGTATGGCCGTGGAAAAAGGTCTGTTTAGCATGTGCATCACTTAAAAAGGCATCGTAAACCGCTTGAGATGTTAATGTTGCGGCTAATGGGACATAACCACCTGTCATCGCTTTGCCTAAACACATCAGGTCAGGTTGGACACCTTCATGTTCACATGCAAACATTTTGCCAGTTCGACCAAATCCGACTGCGACTTCATCCACAATGAGTAAAATATTGTACTTTCTACACAGCTGTTCAACCGCTTTTAAAAACCCTGTTGGATGCACGAAAAGGCCTGTCGCACCTTGAATCAGCGGCTCAATGACAAAGCCTACAATTTCGTCTGCACGCGTTTGTAAAATAGACTCAATTTGTTTTAAAATGTCGTCCATCATTGCCGCTTCAGACGCGTAGTCACTATGGTAAAAAGACGGACATGGCACTTGAATATTCTCGAAAATCAAGTCTTTGAAAATGCGGTGAAACGTATCAATTCCACCCACACTGACCGAGCCGATTGTGTCGCCATGATACGCTTGATGCAACGTCAAAAACTTATTTTTCTTAGCATATTTTTCGGCGTCCAAATTTTTCCAATATTGATAGGCCATCTTAATCGCAATTTCCACTGCTGCACTTCCTGTATCGGAGTAAAACACCTTCTGTAAGCGTTCAGGCGTCATCTTTACCAACTGTTCAGCGAGTAAAATGGACGGGACATTAGATGAACCAAGCAACGTTGAATGTGCAATCTGATTCAGTTGACGCTGTATCGCACGGTTGAGCTGTCGATTTTGGTGACCATGGACATTGACCCATAACGACGCATAGCCATCTAAATACTTCCGTCCTTTCGTGTCGTACAAATAGCTACCCTTGCCTTTCTCAATAATGATTGGGTCTTGTTGATTATACATCCCCATTTGCGTAAAAGGATGCCAAACATAATCACGATCCTTTTGTACTAAAGTTTCATGTTTCATGCGTTACCACTCCTTTAATTTGATCAAATAGCATCTCTGAAAAATCCTTGTCCGTTCCCTCTTCTGGAAAGATTTCGACACGGCGACCGGTCAATGCTTCAATCGTCTGATGATTATCTTGTTCAATAGGCGTATTCATGTATCGATTCATCACGAAAATGGCTGGCGGAAGCTCCATAGTTGTCAAATAGTGATGATGAACGATTGCGTCACTGATTGCCCCTAATTGTGAAGGCAAAACGCTGATGACACCATCCGCAACATCACGAATCAAATCGGCTGTCATATAAAATGTATCTTTGTCTTCATAAATGGGTACTGCAATGCCACCCGCCCCTTCAATAAGCAGCACATCACTTCGGGCGTGCCATGCTTCAACCCACGACTTCATCGCCATACGGTCTAAGTGTTGATGTGGCTCTAACTTAAAGGCCAAATGTGGTGAAACTGGTGCTGCAAACGTATAAAAAGAAGTGTCCGCATAAGGCAAACCACACATTTGTTGATAACGTTCTAAATCCGGATACTTGCCATCAGGTAACACTTCTGTTTGAAATGGCTTAATAATGTGCACCTTTAACCCATGGCGCGTCAGGTAATGATACAGATGGGTCGTCACGTACGTTTTACCGACATCTGTATTCGTACTCGTGATAAACAGTTTCATCGCTGTCACCTCATTCTTGTAGTTGCGTACTGTTCATATGTTACTGCTTTCGAAGTTTATTGTAAATATATTTTAATTTTAGTTTACATTGGAAAATCATGCCCTTACACGCGCATCCATACTATGAGCTGTCACATCTTTTATTAAAAAAGTTACATTCTTTTTTTATTATTCTATAAAAGTAAATGCCCTGAAAATATGCCGTCATTACATTGGTTTTCACACATCTATTCATGATGCAGAAAGTGTTTAAACCTTTAATGGTATCCCTCGCTTTTGTCTCATTTTGTGAAAAAACGAATTAAAAATTTATGTGTAATAGTAAAATTTGACAGAAATATGACAAATAAAAATGATACGTGAAAAATTTGATTGCAATTTGTAGTAAAAACGCTTACAATTCAATCGGTACAGTCATCTAGTCATTAGATGTCTATAAAGGGAAAGTTTTTTAGGGGGTCAAGAAATGAATACTTTATTGATGCTTGTTGCATTAAGTGCAGTCATCACACCATTTATTTGTCTTGTTTTGTTAAGGATGTCCGCGCTCGTTGGGATGACAATCAGTGCAATCGTCGTTACATTATTGGGCTTTTCAGTGTGGGGCATTGAAGCAGGTGTGATTGGTGCATCGTTATTACAAGGTGCACATAAAACATTAACGATTATTTTAATTTTATTTGGCGCATTAACACTCTTAAATACATTGCGTGAAACGAACGCCGTCGCACGTATCAACGCAAGTTTCCAAAGTGTATCCAGTGATATGCGTATCCAAGTCATTATCGTCGCATTTTTGTTTGGTTCTTTAATCGAGGGGGCCTCTGGTTTTGGGACACCTGCCATGGTGACTGCACCTTTGATGGTCGCACTCGGGTTTAGACCGCTTGTGAGTGTCACGACTGCGTTAATTGCTGACAGTATTTCCGTTTCATTCGGAGCAGTCGGCACACCTGTCATCGTCGGCTTAAGTACGTTAAAAAGAGCCAATGAACAACTCTTTTCCGAAACTGCAATTCACATTACATTAATTGATTTATTCAGCGGTGTGTTCATTCCATTGATCATCGTGACAACTATGATTGTTTTCTTCGGGAAATCTAACAAATTGAAAGCCGTATTAGAAATCTTGCCATGGACCTTACTCATCGGCGTCGTCTATGCGGTTGTTGCTTGGATCTATGCTTCACTTACAGGTCCAGAGTTCGTCTCCATTTTAAGTTCATTGACGACATTAATCGTTGCTATTGTAACTGCGCGTAAAGGCTGGCTCGTCCCTAAAAATGAATGGACAGAAGCTTTAACAGATGACTACAAAGCATCAGACTTATCACAGCCACATGAAATGAGTTTACTGGCTGCATGGTCTCCTTACTTAATCGTGGTCGTACTCTTGTTATTAACACGTATTGTGGCACCGGTCAAAACATTGACAACAACCGTACTTGACTTATCTTGGAATCAAATTTTAGGCTATGACACGATTTCATCTAGTTGGCAATTACTTTATTCACCGGGAACGATTTTATTCATCGCAGCCATTTTTGCGATTCTTATCCAACGTAAATCATTCCGTCACTTTTCAAAAGCATGTAAAGATTCAGCCAAAACAATTAGTGTAACAGGTTTTACCCTCATTGCCACGTTAGCAATGGTACACGTTTTCAGTAACTCAGGCCTTAACAGTAAAGATTTACTCAGCATGCCTGAATTTATCGCAAACGGGATGGCGCATACATTTGGCGATATGTGGCTATTCGTCGCACCGTTTTTAGGCGCACTTGGCTCATTCATTACAGGCAGTGCGACCGTTTCAACATTAACATTCGCACCTGTCCAAGCGAACATTGCAGATGCGATTGGTGCTGACCTGTATACCGTCTTAGCTGCCCAAGTCATCGGGGGTGCAGCAGGAAACATGATTTGTGTGCATAACGTCGTAGCAGTGTGTGCGGTCGTAAATATGGCAGGTAAAGAAGGTAGTGTCATTCGTAAAACACTCGGACCTGCATTGTTATACTGTGCACTTGTCGGTATCAGTGCATTTGTATTCGCAACATTTTTCTTATAACCTATCAAAAAGAGTGCTCGGCTATGAAGTCTTCGGCACTCTTTTTTTGTTGTTTAGTTTAAGGAGAAATATATCTACTTATGCTATGAGAGATTTATGTGAATGGGATAATGTAACCCTTTAAAACATCTGCTTCAGCTGTTTGCTTTTCTTGTTGCATAAATTTTTCGAATAACTTTTGACTGATATTTGCTTTTTTATATAAAAATTCAGGCTCAACTTGCAAGTCATTAACTAGACTTTCAGGTGTTAGTACTTTTTGGGTAAAAAGCATATTTAATAAGCTATTGATTTTTAATGGCTTAGGTAATTTGATTTCTGTATCTAAAGGTTCTCTTTTTTTATAACCATTTTTATTAATTAATGACCAAAAGTAACGATATTGTGTATCTGAAATGAGACCTAAGTAAAACGCACGCATCGCCATCGCTTGAATAGAAACATACCATCGTTCTTTTAACATCACAAAATGATCAGGATTCGATTTCTTTTTAACTTGATTAAAAGACGCGATAAATTGCTTTTCGGGTAATAAAAACTCAGCCGCAAAAATATCCGCTTCTTTTTCGATGCGTTGAAAATCTTCGGGTGACAACATATCGAATTCAACTTGACGATGAAGTAACAAATGACCTAACTCATGTGCTAAATCAAAGTGTCTTCGTACAGCAACACCCTTATTATTAGACAAAATAATGAATGGTACTTGATACTTTGACCAAAAACTATAAGCGTCTGCATCATCAGTTAAATCTTTTTCATAAATGTAAACCCCAAACTTTTCTAACGCTAATAAAAGCTGATGGTTCGATTGGTCACCTAGTATCATCTCGCGTGCGTCATTTGCAATCAGTTGAATACGCGCTCTCGCCTCGATATTCTGTGAAAAATAACGGTCAATTTTACTTACTAATGTTAATATCGGAGGGTGAGGTTGCTTTACATAACTCGATAAATGACTAGTCAATTGCGCATAAAAATTGGCTTGTGCATGGTTCTGACTTAAAATTTTCGTACTTGTCCTTTGATTTTTAGACCGAAAAGCAATCGAGTGCGTATCAACTGCCGTTATATTAAATAATTCTTGTTTTGGTGAGAAGAAGAACTTTGTTTTTACATTAAATTTTTGCGCCAAAGTATATATCTTGTTGATTTCAGGCATCATGTTTTGTTCTTCATACTGCCAAACTGCTTGTTCTGAAACTTGTAATACGTCTGCTAATGATTTACGACTGTATCCTTCAATCATTCTTAACGCTTTAAGGTTCTCACCTTTAAACATAATATTTCACGCTTCCTTTAATTATAAATCACTTTCTTTGATTTCCTCAATTTCAAAACCAAATACTTCTGTATCTATCCATTCTACATATTCTCGGTCTTGTTTTAAAACTTCAATTTCCTCTTCATTGATTTGATAGTGTTCATCATTTTTTATAACGTCATTCATTTCTTCTGTTAAATCTAAAAATTCGATAGCACTGTAGGTAATTGGATTTGGTATCCAAACCTTTATTTCTTTTAGCATTTTTGATATATTATCAACATCATAAGTAATCATAATAAATTTGATTTTGTCGTTTGAGTCATTGTTTATCATATCGAAAAGCATTTTATCTGCATTCAGCTGATGATTAACATGCAAGGACTGACTTAATTTTTCAAAATCAACTCCACGGTTTAATTCTATTAACTCAGTTAAATATTTCTTTTCTGGGGGCTCACCACTATTTTGAACTAAGCTTCTACCTTTATTTACTTTATCCTTATTAAAGGTTCTACGATTTACTACTACAAAATGAAAAATCTTTTCTTGATGCTTGTCAGTCGGACTAAATAATAAAAATTTCCATGAGGGACCAGCACTACGCTTTGTATTCTCCACAAACTTCTCTGTATTAAGCGCAACATGGTGATCAATATGGTTGGCTTTAACAAACGCATAACCATTACTCACTTTTAATTTTTTATGTGCTTCATTTCTTACTTTTACATAGTCTTTATAACCAGCAATAATCCCTTTTACAATAGATAACTTCAATTGATAATCAAATTGCGACATAAAATCAACTCCTAAGTGATAACTAACTCAATCATAATCGAATTTTTTTGTAAAATCAACGAAATAATTAAAGTAAAGTAATTAAAACTATAACAACTTTAAAGTTTGGTGAATG
The DNA here is from genome assembly GCF_900636325.1 of Staphylococcus delphini. Lineage (NCBI taxonomy): Bacteria > Bacillati > Bacillota > Bacilli > Caryophanales > Staphylococcaceae > Staphylococcus > Staphylococcus delphini. The sequence continues at coordinate 151,415 of NZ_LR134263.1, read as the reverse complement.
GATATCGTTATTGTTGCTTATTAAAACTAACTAGATTTGTAATATATCCCCACCATACCAAACTGTTTCAGACTGGTGAACGTTCTGTGGCATTACTGTGAATCTCATCCATATCGTCCCTAAAATACGTTGAATAATCATTTTCTAGTCATATAATATAGTTATAAATCGTGTAAATTTAATATAATATTTTTACACGATTGTTGACTTAATTTATAGAATAGTGCGAAAATAAAGACAGATATCCTGGGGAGGAATGTTAAAATGAAAGCACTTGTTTATCGTGGTCCTGGAAAAAAAGAATGGATCGATGTTGAAAAGCCACAATTGCAAAAGCCAACAGACGTTATTGTTAAAGTAGTGAAGACAACGATTTGCGGAACTGACTTACACATTTTAAAAGGAGACGTCCCTGCTGTTACTGATGGTCGTATTTTAGGGCATGAAGGTGTAGGGATTGTTGAAGAAGTGGGCGATTCAGTAACACAATTTAAAAAAGGAGACAAAGTCATTATTTCAGCAGTAACAGCGTGTGGATCATGTTACTACTGTAAAAAGCAACTGTATGCGCACTGTGAAGATGGTGGCTGGATTTTAGGTCACTTGATTGATGGGACGCAAGCAGAGTATGTGCGTATTCCACATGCAGACAACAGTTTACACCGTGTGCCGGATGGTGCGAATGACGAAGCGCTTGTGATGCTGAGTGATATTTTACCAACAAGTTTTGAAATTGGTACATTAAGCGCGAACGTTAACCCTGGCGACACTGTTGCGATTGTAGGTGCAGGACCAATCGGTTTAGCTGCTGTCCTCACTGCACAATTCTACTCACCTGCTGAGATTATTATGATTGACCTTGATGACAATCGTTTACAAGCCGCTAAAGATTTAGGGGCAACAGCTTCGATTAACAGTGGTAGCGAAAATGTCCTCGAACGCATTCATGAATTAACAGGTGGACGCGGAGTCGATGTCGCAATGGAAGCAGTGGGTATTCCAGCAACATTCGAACTATGTCAAAAAATTATTAGCCCTGGTGCTCGTATTGCGAACATCGGTGTTCACGGTACAAAGGTTGATTTACATCTTGAAGAATTATGGATTAAAAATATCTCTATTACAACAGGTCTTGTGAGCGGATACTCTACACCATTATTATTAAAAACTGTAGAGTCGGGGAAAGTTCAACCTGAAAAGTTGATTACACACCACTTCGAAATGGATGACATGTTAGAAGCTTATGAAGTGTTTGGTAATGCCGCTCAAGAAGGCACATTAAAAGTGATTATTTCTAACGACAAATAGACTGACATTCTTTTATATTCAAAATAAAAAGAGTAAGGACATGCACTTCATGTGACGTCTTTACTCTTTTCATTTCCAACCACTTCAACTATGCCGGCAGTGTTCGGGGAGACATCCTGCACACTTCCCTTATTCCTCTCGATAAAAGCGACTCACTTTCCATAAATAACCAAACGCATTGTAAGCAAACAATACAATCATAAACAAAATACCTAAAAACTGATTGATACCTGTCACTAAGGAAAAGAATGAAAGCAATACAACACCGATGATAATGAGTGATAAATTCATATGATACACCTTATAGAGTGACACAAGCGTGATATGACGTTCCCCTTCATCCATAATTTGGAAAGTTTTTTCCGTATATTTTGCCTCCCCCATTTTAGGGAAGCGACGATCAAACTTTCTTTGGAAAAAACCTACCATGATTGCGGGGATAATTGTAAAAAGAAATGGGATGACTGCTGTGACTAATGCCGTATCCCCTTCATTCCCTAACGCAAGGATGAAAAAGTAAACAAAACTAATGCAATATTGTACATAAACCATGATACTGACTTTTAAAAATTTCATATTCGCTTGGTTTTCCAATGTATCGGTTTCCTCAATTTCTGTCTGATAATCTACGCGAGACTTCAGTTTTAATGCTACTTTCTGTGTTTGATATTGCCATAATGTCAGCCCAACGATACATAGCGTGACGATGATACACGAAATAATCATAAACTGTTCACTCATAAAATCAATGTGCTGGATGAGATGTTGAAAGTCAATTCTAGTTAACAATAACGAAATGAAAAAACCGACGACACCGCCGAGAAATAAAAACGATAAATAACGCCATACTTTCATAGATCTTCCTCCTCTATGATAAAGACATTCTCTACCGGTTCTCCAAATATACGCGCAATTTTAATTGCCGTCAGTATCGAAGGTGTAAACCCATTGCGTTCGATTAATGAGACCGTTTGACGTGAAATGCCTGCCTTTTTTGCGAGTTGTGTCTGGTTGTAGCCGTCACGTGCCCGCAGCTCCTTCAACCTATTTTTCATGCCTTCAACTCCTTACTCCATTCAATATATATGCTATTAGTCATTTTGACAAGCATATTAGTCAAATCATAGGAGAGGAGATGGGGCACAAAAATTTTTGATACTATTGATACAGTATTTTGTTTCCCATTCACCCTCATTTTTCGACAGCTTTAAAATCATTAATGAATTATAAATCAATTAATAGATTGAGACTAAAAATTTCCCCTGTCCCTTTCTCAATATTAAATTATCGTCAAACATGCTACACGTTAAACTTATCTCAGTGTTGTGACTCTATTCAATCGCTCATCCCGATAACCAATAACCGATATCTTGCAAGTAATGACTCGCTTTTGTTGCTTCTTCAAGGAGCGCTTCTTGCATCACATCCAACCCTTTATGTTCTAATCGACTGACTGGCCCTGAAATACTCATCGAAGCCTGTATAACACCTGATTCATCTCTAATCGGGGTCGCAATGCACATCAACCCGTATTCATATTCTTCACGATCGACCACAATATTTTGGTGAGGCTGCGTCGCCATATCATGCCTAAAAGCTTCAACCGTTGTCATCGTATGAATCGTACGTGATGTCGCCGTCTTAAAATAAGTTTCCAACGCCTCATCTGAAAACGTATTTAAAAACCATTTCCCCATACCTGAACAATGCAACATCGATGTGGGACCAAGTTGCGCTTGTAATGTATACTGTTCCCCATATTCCGTATGCAAAATACACACTTCTTGATTGACCAATATGCCCAAATTAATCGCTTCCCCGGTTTTTTCTACCAGTCGACGCATATAAGGTTTGAGGTGATGAATCAATGAGTCCGTTTGCTTCATATGGTATTGATATTTCAACATTTTATAACCGAGGTAATAATTTTCATCCTTATCTTGCGCAACGACATGCAAATCCACTAACGTTCTTAAATGACGATAAATAGTGCTTTTCGGTAACGTTGTCAGTCGCGCCATCTCACTGATTCCTATTTTTTGATGTTGAGACAATATATCTAACATTTCAAATGCTTGAATAACAGTTTTAATAGGCGTATATTCGGCCACGTCAATCCCTCACCTTTTCTATGATTTCATTTAGAAGAATAGTTTCACGAATACGATAACAAATGGTAATGCGATGAAAGTGCGTTGCAAGAAAATAATGACAATGTGCGAAAACTTTTGAACCGCATTCGCTGATGTGAGCAACGTTGCAATTTCGGATAAAAAGATCAACTGTAAAATACTCATCATCGCAATCACGACTTTACTTGTTGTCTCTGTTAAGTTCGCACCTAAAATGACAGGTAAATAGTTATCCGCAAAGCCTGACATAATTGCACTCGCTGTGACAGCCGCTTCCGGTATACCTGCCAATTGTAAGATCCATTGAACTGGGTAAGACACCCAAGCAAGTAACGGCGTATAAACGGAAATCGCAAGCGCTAATGTTCCCCAACAAACAATGATGGGCATTAACCAAACCACATAGAACATCATATTATCTTTTTTACTAATAAAATTGTGTGCTGTTACTTTTGCTGCACGTTTAGTCGCTTGTGTTGTTGCCATTTTGAGCTTAGATTGTTGTGTTGACGTTTGTAGTTCTTTTAATGGCGTCCCATCAACATACACATCCGGATAACGTGAAATAGGTGGTATGCGCACACTGATAAAGGCAACAATCATGCCAATCACTGTAATCCCTAAGAAAATCATGCCGAAATCATCAACGACACCGAGCACACTACATACTAACACGACCCAACCGATACTGGACGTTGAAAACTGACTTCCAAGTATCGCTGTCTCTTTCACTGTATAGTATCCTTTTTCAAACAATTCCTTAGACGCAAGTATCGCTGCATTCCCCGGTCCGACCCACGCACTAATGGCACTCACTGCACAAATTTCAGAGATTTTGAACACTGGCTTAATTAAAAAGCCTATCAGTTCACCGATGAATTCCATCGCACCAAATTCTAAAATTAACGTTTGGAAAAGTAACATAATCGGAACAATGATTGATAGTTGCACAGCTAAATTCACCATCGTGCCACCTGTATCTTCAGAAATCAGGAAAAATGGCCCTATTTGAAACAAACACATTAAAGTAATCAACGTGCCAAGTATACGGTTAATCGTATAAAATGGCGTTGTCGAAAAGAGCGGTTTCAACGTCGCATTGTTACGAATCCACTCCGGCTTCCAAATTTGGTCAATAAGCGCCATCACTGCACTGACACAGAAAACGAGGGCAATCAACCAAGTGATAGGGCCTTGGAATGTTGAAACAAAGGACTTGATCACATGAAACAAAATCGTATCGACACCATTCGCAAAAGAAAATGGAATGAGCACAATGATAATGCCTAAAAGTGTCGCAACAATAAATTTAATCAAGTTTTTCATATCTACTTTACCAGTTGTCGGTTGTTGTAAATTATTTTTCATCATCAAAACTTCCTTGTCATTGATTTGTATTTCATTACAAAGTCATTTGCTGAATATAGTCAGCCATCACCGCACATGACGCATTTAATTGTGCTTCTTCTTCTGCATTCAGTAATTCAGGGAGCATTTGCTCAACCCCTCGTTCACTGACAATACTTGGCAGACTAATATATACCGTCAAGCCTGTCGATGTTGTATATAAATTCGACACTGGCAATACGCGTCGTTCTGGGCTTAACAGCGCTTCTACCAAACATTGAATCGCATTCGCCACACAATAACAATTCGGTCCTTTCATTTTCCATACATCAAAAGCTGTATCTTTCACACGTTGTGCCATTGTTTCCTTAAAGTCATCCGGTAACTTCATATTTTGAGTGGCCGCAAATGCTTCTAAAGTCAGTCCACCGATACGGACATGACGCCACAGTACAACTTGCGAATCACCGTGCTCTCCTACAACAGTTGCTTCAATACTTTTTGGACTGATGTTAAAGTAGTCGCTCAACAAATATTTCAGACGCGACGTATCGAGTAACGTCCCTAAACCAATCACATCTGAAGCTGCTTTTTTGCTAATTTGATAAGTCGTATACGCTAAAATATCGACTGGATTGCTCACAGTTACAATTTTGGCATTAGGACTATACGTCGTCATTTTCGGTACAATTTCTTTTAAAATATCCGCATTTTTTTGCAGTGGAATGAGACGAGACTCCCCAACTTTTTCCGGCACACCAATCGTAATAATGATGACATCTGAATCTTGTGTCGCTTCATAATCTCCCGCAATGACTCGTTTCGCTTGTGATACACCAATCCCATGCATCATATCTAATGCTTGACCTTGCGCACGATTCTGATCCACATCCACCAACACGATCTCTCTCACCCATGGCATTTCAGATAACAAATACGCAGCCGTTGATCCTACCGCACCCGCACCAATAATACTCACTTTACTCATATCAATTCATCCTTTCAAAATGGAACGTGTTTCATTTTTTCGATTTAAGCATACCTTAAACGCGGTGATGAAACAATAGTTTTGTGAAAAAAATCACAAATATGTCACAACTAAAAAATAACCTGGTGTGGTCGGACAGGTTACGTATTTATAAATCTTTTTTCGGGAGCGGAAACAGTTGAATTTCGCTGTAAATGGAAGAAGGAATTTCATTGCGTTTTGAAAGCAAGCTGATCCGTTTGAAGTGAGATTTGGACAAGTGATAACTGGACATTGGGACAATATCAAATATGGAGGCGACCATTGAAATGCATCTCTTTAATTCTTTTTTTCATGTATTTTTCTGATAATGTAGGCAACGATGGCCATCAAAATTATCCATAATAAAACAGTCACGTTAATAATGAATTTGCTCATATCATCATGGTTAAAAATGCCATTGATCATTACAATGCCTGTTAAAATGATCAGTATGATTTGTATAACTTTGTATAATTGATTCATGAAAAACACCTACCTATATTACGATTGCTGCATATGATTTAAACTATATTTTAGCAATAACTGTACTATTTACAACACAAACTTGTCAGTAACAGAGCACCCAGTGACTCACCCACTTCAAATCATTACTTTATAAAGGTACATTCGGTTAAGACTTCATGCCTTGGAAAGCACAGTCCTATTCCAGCAATCTGGCAAATACCACAAAAACCTTCTTCAAAGCACACAAAAAAAGATGCCATATTAGCATTTGAACAAACACTAATACAGCACCTGCTATCATTCACATTAACTGTTATAGAACAGTGAACACTCTTTGACCTTTCTCAACTTCCTTAACGTCTTCTACTTCAATTTGACGCTCTCCTAAGTTTGTCACTATCATCGGTGTCACAATACTTGGCGCATGTTGCTGTAGATATTCTAGATCCACTTTCATCAACAATTGACCTTCAGCTACTTCATCACCGACTTTAACGAAACTTTCAAAGCCTTCTCCATTTAATTTCACTGTATCAATACCGATGTGAATCAGCAATTCTACCCCGTCTGTTGATTCGATACCAATGGCATGTTTCGTTGGGAATAAGGCTTTCACTTTACCATGGAATGGCGCAACAATTTCAGACTGATGCGGAATAAAGCCCACACCGTCACCCATCATACCACCTGAAAAGACTTGATCAGGCACTTCTGATAACGGAATCACTTCTCCGTCACATGGCGCAACAATCGTCACACTTCTCGAACCATCAATATGCACGACTTCATCTTCCTCAGAGACCGTCGTTTGGCTCGGACTCGTAATTTCACCTTTCATAATGAGTGCCATGTCATGCTTGATTTGATCCGATTTCGGTCCAAAAATAGCTTGCATATTGTTGCCAACTTCAAGCACACCAGCAGCACCTAATTCTTTCAATGTATTCACATCGACTTTTGCTTTATCATGAACTTCCACACGAAGACGCGTAATACATGCATCTAAATGTTTCACGTTGTCTTTACCACCCATCGCATCAAGGACATCAAATGGTAAACGCTCAACTGACGTATCTCTCGCCTCTGCTACTTCATCTTCACGACCAGGCGTTTTTAAATTCATGTGCTTGATCACAAAAGTAAATAAGAAATAGTAAATAATCGCATAAACGATACCTACTGGAATGACGTATAAAGCATTTGTACGATCCCAATTCAGTAAACCATATAAAATATAGTCAATAAAACCACCTGAGAATGTCATCCCGATTTTAACGTCTAACAAGTGCATCACTAAGAATGACGTGCCTGCTAATAATACGTGCACGGCATATAAAATTGGCGCAACAAATAAGAATGAGAACTCTAATGGCTCTGTAATCCCTGTTAAAAATGATGTTAATGCTGCGGACAACATCAAACCGCCGACAATCTTTTTACGCTCTGGACGTGCTTGTCGATAAATCGCATAAGCTGCAGCTGGTAAACCAAACATCATGAATGGATATTTACCTGTTGTGAAAGCACCGGCTGTAAACGCAACGCCATCTTTCATTTGTGCCATCCAAATACGTTGGTCACCACGAACCAGTTCACCCGCATGATTCACGTATGAACCGAATTCAAACCAGAACGGCGCATAGAAAATGTGATGTAAACCAAACGGAATCAATGAACGTTCAATAATTCCAAAAATAAATGTCGTTAATACAAGGTTTTTGTTTAATAAGAAGTTCGATAATTCGTTAAGTCCTTCTTGAATCGGTGGCCAAACGAATGACAACACAATCCCTGTTACAATCGCAACTAATGACGTCACAATTGGTACAAAACGTTTACCCGCAAAGAAACCTAAAAACTGTGGTAACGTAATATTATAAAATTTATTGTAACACCATGCCGCTAACGCACCCATGATGATACCGCCGAAGACACCCGTTTGTAACGTTGGAACACCTAAAATTAAGGCATGTTGTGGGAGTTTACTCGCTTGGCTGAGCGTGTGTGCCCCATCTGCATAAGAATAAATTTGATCGATACTGATATGCATCACTTTACCAATCGTCGCATTCATAATTAAGTAACCCACAAGTGCTGCCAATGCTGCAACACCATCGCCACCTGCTAAACCTAACGCTGTCCCCACAGCAAAAAGCAATGGTAAATTATCAAACACCACTTGACCTGCTGATTCCATAATTGTAGATAGAACAACAAATACCTCATGCTTCAACCATGGTGCCAACGATACTAACTGCTCATTGTGCATGGCATTCCCTAGCGCAAGTAAAATCCCAGCAGCCGGTAAAATAGCAACCGGAAGCATTAACGCCTTCCCAACTCTTTGTAATTGCCCAAAGAAAAGTTTAAACACTTTAAAACACCCCTAATCCATCAATAATATATTAAAAAAGGCATGAGCAAACAAAACTATTTTTCAATAGCTTATATTTTGCTCATGCCTGTTTTACCAGTAACACGCTATTCAGTTAACCGCTTTCATTATACAATGAGATTGCGCACATCACAATAACTTTTTTACTTTTATTTCGAAAAATTAAACCCTCTCCTCTATGTTATCGCTCTATGTGTAGAAATCCCCATATTCACTCAATCCCTTTTCTTTGACGCGCCACTATCATTCCTCCATAATGTCTGTACAACTATTTGGACACAGATATTTAGTTGATATTGTTAATTATTGAAACATTATGATAGCAATTAAAATCTCTTTACCTTTACAACGATTTTTTATTTTGGTATATTTTTTATATCGCATTTTCATTTAACTACTTTTATATGGAGGGGCTTTTTATGACTAACCTTAAATTCGATCCAGTACACAGTTCATTAGAATTTTCAATCAAACACTTGATGGTGTCAAAAATTAAGGGGACTTTTAACGATTATACCGTTGATGTCACAGGTGATCTTAACGACTTAGATTCATTAGCGTCCGTTACAACGATTAACGTTGATTCTATCGACACTAAAAATGCAGATCGTGACAATCATTTAAAAACAGCAGACTTCTTTAATACAGAGTCTCATCAACAAATTACTTTCAGAAGTAAATCAATTACAGAAAACAAAATTACTGGTGATTTAACAATTGCGGGTCAAACAAACGAAGAAACGTTTGACTTTGAACAACACGGTGTGAGCGACAACCCTCTTAGCAGTGGTCAAGTCACTGGTTTCACAGTAACAGGTACAATCGACCGTGAAAAATATGGGATGCGCTTCAATAAAGCTTTAGAAACAGGCGGCGTCATGCTCGGTAAAGAAGTGCAATTCGAATTCCATGGTGAGTTCGCTATCGAAGGTTAAATGATAGATTTATGAAGAGAAGCGCATTGAATGGGAAATAAAAATTTTTGATGCTATTGATGCAGAATTCTTGTTTAACTTGCCCTCAATGATTTTTGGCTTTGATTGCCTTCATGGCTTCGCGTTTCCTAGGGGCTGAGGGGAGGTTGTGACAAAAGCGCTTAGGATTTGAGCAGAACCGAGCGATGAGCAAAATTGATTTCCAAATTTTGCCGAAATCGCGGGAGTTCTGTCGAAAATCCTGCTTTTGGAACACCGTTTATTGATTCCCAGCGCATCCATTCATTGTGGATTTTGGGAGCAGTACAGAAATCTCATGTGTAACAAAGATTTCGTCGTACTGCCCCCGCAAGGCTGACTAGACTTCTCAAAAGTGTATACGTTGAGAAGTCAGACAGCTACTGCGATAAACAGTAACCACTATTAAAGTAAAGAGGCGACTGTCAGCGGTATGCACGCATTCCCTCAGGAGTCTCAGCCTTCTGGCAATCTTACAGTAAACATTGGGAGGGCAAGTTTATGAAATCAAGAAAACAATAGCATCAATTTTTTATGCCCAATTCATCCTCATTTTTTCGACTGCTTTAAAGTCATTAATGAATCATAAACCTCTGAATGGACTGAGGCTTAAAATTTTCCACCCCCTTTCCTTTTGTGATACATAGTACATCTCAATTTAAGGAGGTTCATACGATGCTTTATGTAATCGCTATTTTACTTATGCTTATTTTAGCTGTATTGCTTTTAATGAATAGTAAAATCAATCAAACACGCCGAGAAATGACGGGCTTGCCAATTTCTACCAAATTTCCCATCCAACAAAAATTGAAGTATGACCGCAATGTGATGATCATTGTGAGTACAAACTGTGTCGTATGTCAGCGTATTTTCAAATCTTTAAAACATCAGCCACAACGAGACGCACTTTACTTGGTATTTAAAGAAGATGCCAAAACCGTTCAAAAATTTGTAGACCAACATCCCCACTTGAGAAAAGCCCATGTTGTTAGCGACATCTCACCTCAGCAACTTTTCATTCAAGCTACACCACTCGCATATACTGTGAATCAATCCGGCATCATTGTAAAAAAACAAGCGGTCGTGAGCCTTAAAGAGTTGAACCTTTCATGATTCAATTCTTGGGACGCGACCGCTTTGTCTCTATGACAATAGATGTTTTTAAAAGTATATTGAAACAAGTCGAACATGCCTTAGTAGATCATCACAAAATGAAGATCATCATGTCTTCATCTCCTCGAAATCTAATTATCCCCCTTCAAATCAGTATGAAGCTAGGCAAAAGAGGGTAATATGATTGTTACCATGAACATGTTTCATTCAATCACCTACTTGCTACTTTGCGGTTACATATTGCAACCATCATATGCTTACAATCATTCCTAAAAAGTTTTAAATTTAAATTAGAGGAGGATAGATGCATGAAATTCCACGAAAAAATTAAACAAGAAAGAAAAAAACACAATTTATCTCAAGAAGACTTAGCGAATAAAATTAATATCAGTAGACAGTCCATATCAAAATGGGAACTGGAAAAAGGTTATCCCAATATTGAAACACTGATAGAACTAAGTGAACTCTTTGATATTACAGTAGATGAGCTTTTAAAAGGAGATGATTTTTTGAAAAGTAAAATTGTTGAAGATGGTAAAAAACTCAAGCACCCTCTCCTTTTTAACCTCGGAGAAGTCATAGGCTTGTTAGGTTTAATCATTTTAATTTCTAATTTTGTACTTAGAGCTATTCGATTAGCCACACATCAAGACATATTACCTTTTTTACAAAGTAATCTCGTCACAACTGTAGCCGTCATATGTTTATTAATCAGTTGGCTCACTTATGAAACCTTTGGAAAAAGTTACAAATAGGTTGTTACTCCTAGAAAGGAATAACGCAGCATGTCCGATTACGAAATGCTCATGATTGTCATTTCAATCATCGGTTTAGTCGTAGTTGCACTGAATAATCAAAATAAATAACCATTCCTAACTTTTGACGAAGAATGGAATGGTTATTTCCACAAAAGTCACCGTCTTTATATCGGGCTTACTGGCAATGTGTTCTCGCACATTGCCTTTTTTTACATTGAGTTAACATGAAATATTCTTTTGAGGGAATGATTTAACTCAAACAATATTCTCAATCTGAGATGTAGACTAATCAAGCACCCGTGCTAACCTAAAAAATGAAAAAGACGATAGCAACCGGATTCATACCCCCATTGCTATCGCCCTCATTTAGCGTCTTTAGTGCATTATGTCGTGCACGCGCCCCATTTTAATCGTTTGATATACTTGAATGTCATCATCTACAATCACAAGATCGGCATCCTTACCTACCGCAATACTTCCCTTGCGATCATCAATCTTCAACGCTTTCGCCTGATTCAAACTTGTGATTGGCCATAACGTTTCTAAACGCTCGCCTGTAAATTGAATCAAATTGCGTAAACCGTCATTCATTTTCAAAATGCTTCCTGCTAAAGAGCCTGTTTCCAAATGCGCCTCGTGATCTTTCACAATGACCTTCTGACCACCGAGTTCATAGTCACCTTCTGGCATTCCTTTTGCACGCATCGCATCCGTAATTAAGTACATTTTTTCTGGACCTTTATGCTGGTAGGCAATTGCGACTGATTGAGGGTGTGAATGAACCCCGTCGACAATGACTTCTGTACTTAACTGATCATTTGTCCATGCTGCACCAAACATGCCCGGATTTCTGTGATGGAAACCGACACCCGCGTTGTACAAGTGTGTGACGTGTTTGACACCTTCTGCTGCTGCTGTGTTCGCTTGATCAAAGTCTACTTCAGTATGTCCCATTGAAAAGATAAATTCATCTTTTAACGTTTGAATGACTTCACTTGCACCTTCCACTTCTGGAGCGATGGTGACAATTTTAATGAGCCCTGTCGCAACCTCTTGGAAGTGACGCAACAATGCAACAGTCGGTCTTTGGATAAATGCCGGATTTTGTGCGCCGATTTTATGCTCAGAAATGAATGGCCCTTCTAAATGCACACCGCCCACTTCAGCAGCATTCGTCACATCTTGTTGCTGATGATACACACTAATGTTGCGTAGTGCTTTTTCAATCGCTTCTTGAGATTGTGTCATCGTTGTTGCTAAAAATGTCGTTGTGCCTTCTGTCAGTAAATGTTCAGCTAAATATTTCAAGCCATCGTATGAACCGTCCATCGCATCTTCACCATAACCGCCGTGAATATGCACGTCAATGAAACCTGGTAAGATGTGACACCCTTTTGCATCTACAACTTCTAAGTCACCCGTATATGCACCCGTTTCAACCGCTTTAATTTTGCCGTCTTCTACAATAAGGTAGCCATCTGAGATCACACCGTCTTCTGTATAAATGACGCCATTAGTAATTGCATATGTCATAGTATACCTTCTTTACTGTAATTTGATTGTTTTATTCATCATCGTCGTCATCGTCTTGATTTAACAGCGCGTTGACGTGAATGATACCTTCTTGCGCTTTTTGCACATAGTCAGGTTGTTCACCAATCATTTTACCATTAATATAGCTAATCACCATTGGTAAGCTCATCCCTACATAAAGGTTTAAGTCTGCCCCATTCATAATTTTTTTAGAAACGGTATTCGCTGGTGTACCGCCTAATAAATCTGCAAAAACTGTCACTTGATCGCCTTCATCAATGAGTGTGTCTAATGCTTTTTCAAAATCTTCAGGCCCCATTTCTGGTGTTAATGCCGCAGTATGAATGTAATCTTGAGGCCCAAGAATCATTTCTACACTGTCTTTAAGCCCTTCACAAAAAGCGCCGTGACTCACAAGGATTAACTTTTCCATAGTCCAAATGCTCCCATCGAATTAAATTTTTGAAATAACACCCAACGCTGACAAAATAATTGAAACGATAATCACAATAAAGATTGCACGTGTTGAGTTCATTTTTTTACGTCCTAATAACCAGTAAATCGCAAATACAATAATCAAAGGTAATAATCTTGGTAAAATCATGTCGGCATTGTTTTGGATGTTGACTGTTAAATCACCAATTTGTGGTTTCCAAGCAAATTGCACACGAATCATCGTAGCGACGAGTGCACCGACCATGAATACCCCGAGCAATGTTGCTGCATTCGTTAATGACTCTAAGCGGTGTTGCATCGTTGTTACAAGTGAAATCCCTTCTTTGTACGCGAATTTCAATTGTTTCCATCTGAATACGATGATCGCCAGCATTGCGACAAACCATAGCAATGCACCGAATGGGTTACCATCTTGCGCCATGTTTGCGGCAATGGCACCGAAAATTGTAGGCACTAATGAACCGAAAATCGCATCCCCTACAGCGGCAAATGGTCCCATTAAACCGACTTTAATCCCTTTGACAGATTCTTTTGATGCATAGCGTTCTTTTTCTTCCATCGCAATATCAATACCCATAATAATCGTGTTAAAGAAGTTACTTGTATTGAAGAATTGCGCGTGTGTTCGCATCATTTCTTGTAATTCAGGTGAATCGTCACCATAAATTTTACGTAATTGTGGAAGGATCGTGAATAAATAACCAGACCCTTGCATACGCTCATAGTTCCAACCCCATTGGAAGAACAATAAGCTACGTGTGTTCATTTGTCTAAAGTCTTTATCAGTCAGTTTATAAGGTGTTTGCGGCATTGTACCTGTTAACTTTGAATTTGCATCAGCGTTTTGAGAAATTTGTGTTTCCGTTTGTTTATAATTCGTCATCGTCAATCTCTCCTTCATCGTCCGCGTCTGTTGCTTGGTTTCCTCCATGATTTGCAACTATTGTTTTAGATTGTGAACTTCGACTGTATTCCATTGCCGCTAAAGCAAAACCAATCGCTGCAATCGCTAACATTGGTAATGATGAGAATGACATTGTAAAGTTTTTGTCTAAACCGGCAACTGATGTCCCTAAACCTGATAAACCGTTAAAGACTGTTACCATTAATGCTGTAATGATAAAACCTAAAATAAAGTAAGGATAATGTTTTTTCAAAGGTAAGTAACGTAATAAAATAGCGAAACCGACTGCTGGTAATACCGCACCTGCCACTGTCAAACCGTCACCTAACCATTTTAAGTCACCGTTCAAGTAGTCAACGATTTTACCTACCACGCTACCACCGAATACAAGTGCTAAAAATACTGGGATCGCACGAGATAACGCCCATGGAATCCCGCCGTAAAGGAAGTTACGTTCTACACCTTTGTAATCCATTTGTTCAATCTTTTTATCAATACGATGTGCAAAGAATGTGTTTGCAAAACGTGCTAAAATATCCGTTTGAATCATTAAGCTCGCTACAGGTACTGCTAGTGTAGCAAGTGCTTGTTGTGGGTTCATTCCTAATGCAACTGAGAACGCAACCGCTAATACCGTACCAGAGTTCGCATCGATTCTTGATGCACCACCGAATGTACCTACCCCTAAAATTGTTAACTGCATACCCCCACCGATAATTAAACCAGTAGTAATATCGCCCATGATTAAGCCTGATACAATCCCTGCAAATACAGGATGGCCGAAAATATTAAATTGCAAATCATCTAAAATTTGATAACCCGCGTACAGCGTTAAGAGCAATACTTGCCACCATAAAATATCCAACGAAAACGCCTCCTGATTTTTCTATTCTTTAATTAATGACATAAAGTCAACTGCTTTATCGTTTGGAACCATTTGTGAAATAATGTTCACGCCTTTTTCTTGCAATACTTTGAAGTTGTCTACATCTTCATCTGTAATGTTAATTGAGTTTGTAATTGAACGCGTTTCGTCTGTTTGAGACATGTTACCCACGTTTAATTCTTCAATTTTCACACCGTTGTTCACTAATTCAACAAAACGATCTGGGCGTCTTGCAATGACCATCACACGTTGTGAGTCATATTTACCGTTGTTGATATTGTTTGCTGCTTTTTCAACTGGTAATACACTTAATTTAATCCCTGCTGGTGTCGCAAGTTTTAATGCTTGTTTGTCGATATCACTTTGAGCGACTTCATTATCAATAACGATAAAACGTCCAATGTTTAATTTTGTTGCCCATAAGTTTGCCACTTGTCCGTGAATTAATCTTCCATCGATTCTGCTTCCGATAATTGCCATGATAAATCCTCTCCTTATACTTCAGAAAATTTTGGTGTTTCAATCAGTTGGATACTTTCTGGATGCTTTCCTTCCGAGTCAAACACGATAATTTCATTTTGTCCTTGTTTCAAAAATGCTTTAGGAATATAGAGCGATTGTGACGGTCCAATTTCCCAATAACGACCGATGTTGAATCCGTTGACGAGTACAACACCTTTACCGAAATCGCTTACATCAATATGCGTATTGTTCGGCTCTGCTAAGTCAAATGTGTATTTATAAAAAGCAGGTTGTTGTTCAGACCATTCACGTTTGAAATGATCCGCTGTTAAACGGTCGAAGTCGATATCGAATTGTTCCCACTGTTGTACGAAATGAAGATCTTGCATGAGTCCTTGACCTAAACCTTTACGTTGTGTTGGCGCTAATAATTTGTAGCCGTAGTTGACACGACCCATATTTTCAACGAGCACATCGATTTGGGGTTGGTCAGACGTTAATGTGACTTCAAATTGATCTCCAATTTCTTCTTGATACGCTGTGTAGACATGTTGTTGGTCTACAAAACAGTGGACACGGTCTCTTGCGTCTACAATGCGCAATTTTTCTTGTTCTGTCGCTTTATGGATACGCGTACGATATACCATATAACCATAACCAGAACCCGCTTCTTCCATCGTTTGTGGGTAGAAGCTTGTCGTTTTTGTCGAAATGTCTTCAAGTACTTCGAATAAATTCACTTTATCTGCCAATGGAATAGCTTTCATTGACATAAATGTTTTCGTTCTTGGTTCATGTTGCTCAATGTCAGGCATTTCTTCTTTGAGCATCCCTTGTAAAGCAAAGTATTTTTCTGTTGGATTCCCCGCTTCATCTAACGGCGCATGGTAGTCATAAGATGTCACTTGCGGTAAATCTTTCGTACCACGTGCCGAGCAACCGTTCCAAAAACCAAAGTTTGTCCCACCATGGAACATATATAAATTAAGTGAGCCTAATTTCACTGCATCGCGCACTTCTTCAGCCAAATCATCACTGTCTCGTTTAATCACAGGTTCACCCCAGCGATTAAACCAGCCATCCCAAAATTCCATACACATTAACGGCCACTTTTTACTAAATTCTTGTTGGAACGTCTTTAAGTTTTCGAAATTTTGAACTGTACGAGAACCAAAATTGCCTGTCGGTAAAATATCATCTTCAATGAGACTACCCGCTCTTAAACATTGATCCCAAGCCCCATCTGATGTAAAGAATGGTACTGTGACCCCTTCTTCACGCATCATGTGCGCAAGTGCACGTAAATAGTCGTGATCTTGACCGAATGAACCGTATTCATTTTCGACTTGCATCATGATAATCGGACCACCTTGATCAATTTGTAACGGCGTTAAGATTTTAAACAGTTCTTGATAATATTTTTTAACTTTTGCTAAATATTGCTCATCTCTTGAACGAATGCGCATCGTACGGTCATTGAGTAACCATGCTGGAAAGCCACCGAACTCCCACTCCGCACAAATATACGGAGATGGGCGCACAATCGCATAAAGTCCAAGCTGTTGCGCAAGTTCAATAAAATGTTTTAAATCTTTATGCCCTTCAAAATCATATTGATCTTTCACCGTCTCATGAAAATTCCATGGGACATAAGTTTCTACTGTGTTAAATCCGAGTGCTTTTAAGTTGTATAATGAGTCTTCCCAATCATCCCTTGGTATTCTAAAGTAATGGATGGCACCGGACAATATCTTGATTGGTTTGTCATCTAATAAAAATGTATCGCTTATTTTGAAACGACTCACATAATCACCTCATTAAGATTGAATTGGTGTTGCTGTTTTCTTATTCACTTCATTAAGCGCTTTTAAGTTATCAAGACCTTCACTTTCTAACCAAGCTTTTGCTGCGTCTTCACCTGCGTCTACAAGGGCATTAGTCGCACCTTTCCACGTTGCACGACCACATAAAATACCATTGAAGTGTGCGCCATTGTCAGCTGCGAATTGGAGTGAATCCATAAATAATTGTGCAGAAACACCACCACTTAAGTAAATATAAGGGAGATTTGTTGCTGCATCTTGCGCTTTAAACGCTTCTGCTGCTTCAGCTTGTGTCATCACTGCTTTATCCCCAAATCCTTCAACAAAGTTCATGTTCACTGGAATTTCCACTTTTAATGTATCGACATGGAAACGTGGCTCACTGAAAACACGCATCGCCTCATTCACTTTGTGTGGACGAACTTTCGCAAATGCCTCACCTTTTTCATCGCCAATGCTGTCATCGTAAGTTAAGATTTCCAGTAAAAATGGCACGTTTTCAGCTTGACACTCTGTCCCGATACGCTCAATCATTGCTTGTTTCTTTTGATTGATTTCGTCTGGCTCATCTACATCGTAATAAAGCAAGAATTTCACTGCGTCTGCACCCGCTTCAATAAGACGACGTACGCTTTGATCTTCAATTAAACGCGGTAAGCGGCCAGGACGTGACTTATCATAACCTGTTTGTTCATAAGATAACATTAAACCTGAGTTTGCATCGTTTGCTTTTGCTGCGTCCAAACCGTACTCAGGGTCCACTAAGAAGCTAGAACCGTATGGCGTTAACACCTCTGATACCAATCTTTTAAAGAGGGATAAGTTTTCAGGCGTCCCTGTCTCACCTAATAAATTTCTTAATGCGCCACGTTGGTCTACCGCCACTGCTGCATAAATGCCATTCTCATCTACTAAACGACTTAAATCTTTTACCATTCAAATCTCTCCACTTCTATTTCATTTTTAATCTCAGCAACTTGGCTGACATCAATAAAGCCCGTTTTTTCTTGCAAAGCATTAGATGTCCCACATGCGAGTGCTTGACGAATGAGCGCTTCAGGCTCCAAACCTTGATCCACACCGTAAGCAATGCCTGCTACAGTTGAATCACCGGAACCGACTGGATTGACAATGTCCTTATGTGGCAATGTCGCACGATAAACATCTTGCTTCCACTTCACAAGTGCACCGTCTCCACCTAGCGTTAAAAAGACATCGCAATTGCTAAAATACGCATGTGTTCGTAACAAACGTGCACAATCCTCAATCGTCAACTCTGTTTCGCCGACTAACATTTCAAATTCAGATTGATTCGGTTTAATACAATGAATCGGAAGCTCGGCTTGTAATAAAGCTTTCAACTCTCCTGCATGCGTATCCACAATGTTGTAAGTTTGATCGGTCGCTTTTAAAATTCGCGCCATATGGTCAAACTTCGAATGCGTTTCAAACTGCGGTGAACTGCCGCTAATCGTCATCACTTTCGCATCCGCAGCATGTTGTGTGACATTTTCAAAATAAGCTTGTTGTTCGCTTTCTGAAATCGTTGGCCCTTGCTCAAGCACTTCTGTTTGCGCTTGGCCATCATTCAACGCTAAACTTTGTCTCGTTTGCCCTTCGATTAATGTAAACGCACTTGTAATGCCCATCTTTTTCAATGCATCAGCCATCCATTGACCATTGGCACCTCCGAGATAACCGAAAGCACAATGCGCCGCCCCTAATTGATGTAGCACTTTCGTTACATTAATCCCTTTACCACCTGGGTTTTCGATTTTCTGTTTGACACGATGCACTTCACCGACTACAAGCGGCTCAATTTCGTACGTGATGTCCACAGATGGATTAAACGTATGTGTTGCAATCATTGTTCATCACCCTTCAACTGGATAAATCGTTACCCCTTTAACAACACGGTTAATAAAGCCGTCTGGACTTGGGTTATCCGGATTTAAACCTAATGCATCAGAACGTTGTGCAGCGAGTAACTGACCAAACATTAAATATTGTAATGCCAGTTCCATATCTGATAATGATTCAGATTGTGGTAATTGGACAGTGTGCTCACCTGCTTCACCTTGACCGTCTAAAATGTACATTTTGTAACGATCTTTCACTTGACCGACTTCTTTAATCAGATCCGCTTCATATTGACGGTGGTAAGCATTATTACTACGCATCATAATAAAAATAGCATCTTTACTTAGACCTGCTTTAGGACCGTGTCTGAAGCCTAACGTTGTTTCACGTGCGATTTCTGTTTGGCCAGCAGTTAATTCGTTCAGTTTTAAACTCACTTCTTTGGTTAACTCACCAATCAAGCCTGTCGCCACATAGAACACTTTTGAGAATTCCATCGTATTCACTGCTTGTGCTTGTTGTTCGAGCCACTCAAAGTTAGCCTCTGCAATCTCGAAAAACTGTGGGTTCACTGTCCCACCAAAGAGTAAGTAACTTGCAAATAACATTGACGAAAAGCTTGATGTCATTGCAAGTGACTTGTCGTTCGTTTCTTCAGGTAAAATCACTTTGAACACATTGTCTTTATCCGCTTCGTATGCCCCTAAAAAGCCGTCTTTATTGTTTGTAATGAATAAGTGATACACATTTTGAGAAAGCTCATTTACAAATTCAACTGTCGCTTTCGTTTCTGGACTGTTGCCCGAACGTGCAAATGACACAACGAGATATGCTGTTTGGTCATCGATATAAAGTTGTGGATCTGTTACAAAGTGTGTTGTTGGTACAGATTCAAATTCAAAGTTTGGCATGACAGACGTGTTGCGTGCCATACGTGCGACATCACCGACATAGGCACTTGAGCCCGCACCTGTGAAGAGCACTTTTAATTTTTTTCCTGCATGTTTTTGTTCAATTTGACTCACAAATTGGCTGAATGCCTCTTGTTGTGCTTGAACAATATCAAACGTTTTTTTCAACGTTTGTGATTGTTGCTTTATTTCGCGATAAGTATCTGTTTCGTATAACACAATACGACCTCCCATATCATTTTTATGATTACATCAATTGCACAGTGTATTTATATTTATGTCCACTTGCAATACTTTGTGTAAACTCAATCAAATCTTCATCTACATAACTAAAACGTTCAATAAACATGCAACTATCATCGACTACACCATTCAACAATTTCGCATGTTCTTTACTCAACTTACTCGCCGTCAAATTCTCACAAGCATTCGTTATCTGCAAACCGTAATGACGATTGAGCGTTTCATAGAGAGAGACACGATTAAAATCAAATTGCTCGAGCCCTTCGCAAAAACGCATCGGCAAATAACTCACCTCGTAAATGAGCGGGACATCATTTGAGAGTCGTAAGCGCTTTAGTTCATAAACATATTGATAGGGTTTCAAGTTCATTTTTTCTTGTAAAAAAATGGTGGATAGGATGAGTTTAATACTTAGCATTTTTGTGCTCGCCTCATCACCATTTTTTTCAATTTCATCTTTAAAACTATAAAGCTCATTTAAAAACTGTGTGTATTGACTACCAAGCACAAAAGACCCTTTGCCATGTTCTCGCTTAATGATGTGATCTTTCTCTAAGCGATCTAACGCCTCACGCACCGTAATACGACTCACACCAAAATGTTCACACAGCTTGCGTTCTGATGGTATTTTATCCCCTTCTTTATACTCACCAGCTTTGATACGACTATGAATCCCTTTGTACACTTGATAATACAATGGTAATTTTTCAGACATGACATTGTTCACCGCCTACTGGTTATAACCACCTTGAATTATAAAGACTTTTGATATTTTTGTAAAGGCTTTAATTTTATTTCACCGTTTTGAACTAAACGTTTAAAACATTTATCACAGCGACTTACAACACTATTATCACATTTTTAGAAAGCCCTTTCAAAACCATTGTTCAAAAAATTTTTTAGATCATCTTTGTGGTTATAACCACCTTGATTTTTTTCGAGTTTGCACACCATTGAACAATCGCATCAAACAATGTTGCTATGTACATTTTGAGTCACTCCAAAAGAGGAAAAACGGGGTAAAAAAGTGGTATTATTTTCCACACTTCTACTTACTAAAAACGCGTCAATACTCATTTTGTAAGGGTTTACAAAAAAGAACAATAATTATATATTCTATTCAATTAATCTTATGAGGAGGGCAAGACCAAAATGTTCAATCAACAGAAACAAAACTTTGGTATCCGTAAATTTGCAATAGGCACTTCATCTGTGTTGTTAGGCGTGACATTATTTATGACACACCATGCAACGGCATCTGCAGCTGAAAACGATACACCTGCGCAAACGGAAACAAATCAAGCAGAAACCACTTCTTCTCACACTTCGTCAGCCGACGTCGCCCAATCTAATGGAGACACGACTGCATCCACACCTATTACCAAAGTAACGACGCCAATGGATCAAAGTACTCAGAACCAAGAGCCGGTGCAACCTGAGACAAATCAATCCGCACAAAAAGGCACACCAGATACGGACACATCTCAAAAAACAGATTCAACAAGCGTGCCAACAGCCGAGGACAACACAGCACATCCAGATACAACAACTGCAACGGAGACAGAAGCGTCACAACCTCAATCTACTGCAGACGATAAACCACAAATACAACAACAAGCGACAGTTGCTGATGCGACACCAGAAAAACAAGTCCCAGCAAATCAAACACAGCCTAAAAATGGTGATGCTGGTGTCACAAATGATGCCCCACAAACGAATGGCTCAACGACACCGACACCTTATGCGCAACAAGCAAACAAAACGACGCCCGATGTTACAATCGAACGCGTCGACAGTAACGCACAACCGTCATCTCCATCACAAGATCGACCTGAAAATGTGGATACAGTAAAAAAATCAACTGTCGCGACACCACCACGTGACAATACAAAGACGTCCGATCCAACCAAAAACCTGTCACGTGCAGCAACGACACAACAAGATCGCACAACCGATACATTGATTTCAAAGGATATGACGGCAACAATTAATAAAAACTTTCCCGCTGTTAAATCTTACACGTTAAAAAATGGCAAAAAGGTCGACGCTCAAGTGACAGACGCCCGTCAAATCATCGTCAATGGCGAAGTGATTACGCCAACAGTCCAATACAACAAAATCGATGACCATACCGCAGAATATGATTTAACGGCACAAAATGACGCACGTTCGATTGATGCCCATTTCAAATTCCGCTTATCTGTAGTCAATAACACGGTTGATTTACAAATGACGGATTATACGAACCACAATAAAGATCCGAAAAATGTCATTCGCAATTTCGCTTTCATCAATCAATCGCTCGTATCAGTGAACAACCAACAAAAAAATGCCAAACTTCAAACAACGCAAATGTCAACGAACACGATGAAAAGTGGTGATCAATCCTATGACATTGACGACAAATTCAAAAGCGATTTCAATGATTTTATGATGTACGGTTTCGTGTCAAATGATGACTATAGTGCAGGTCTATGGAGTAATGCGCAAATCGGTGTCGGAGGAGCTCAAGACTTTTTACGTGTCAACGCCCAAGCCACGCAAACGGATAAAGGCGTCTCTGTCGGTTTAGGCTCAATGCCATGGATTATCCAAAAAGATGCTGAACATCCAGATGCGAAAGATCAAGGTTTATTACCACATGTCAAAGTAGCGATAGCAGAAGACGAAAACCAAGATGGGGTCATCAACTGGCAAGATGGGGCCATTGCTTATCGTGACATTATGAACAATCCTTATGGCTCTGAAGAAGTGCCTGATCTCGTTGGGTATCGTATCGCGATGAACTTTGGTTCTCAAGCACAAAACCCATTTTTAAAAACGCTCGATGGTGTGAAAAAATTCTATCTCAACACAGATGGTTTAGGGCAATCCATTTTATTAAAAGGGTATAACAGCGAAGGTCACGACTCTGGCCATTTAGATTATGACAATATCGGTCAACGTATGGGCGGCGCGAAAGATTTCAACACCTTACTTCAAAAAGGCGCAGATTATGGTGCACGCTTCGGTATTCATGTCAACGCTTCCGAAACGTATCCAGAAGCTAAAGCGTTCAACCCTGACCTGTTACGTAAAAAAGAAGATGGCACGTATATGTATGGCTGGAATTGGCTCGATCAAGGATTTAACATCGATGCAGATTATGACTTAACGCATGGACGTCAAGCACGTTTCGAAGCGCTTAAAAAGATTGTCGGCGATAACCTCGACTTTATTTACGTCGATGTCTGGGGGAATGGACAATCTGGAGACAATAGTGCTTGGCCATCGCATCAATTAGCGAAAGAAATTAACGACTTAGGTTGGCGTGTCGGCGTGGAATGGGGTCACGGTATGGAATATGACTCGACGTTCCAACACTGGGCAGCCGATTTAACATATGGTTCATATCAAAGTAAAGGGATTAACTCAGAAGTCGCACGCTTCATCCGTAACCACCAAAAAGATTCATGGGTGGGCAATTATCCATCCTACTCTGGTGCAGCAGACTTCCCACTGCTCGGTGGTTATGATATGAAAGACTTTGAAGGTTGGCAAGGACGTAATGATTATGCGGCGTACATTAAAAATATATTCAACGTTGACTTACCAACTAAGTTTTTACAACATTATAAAGTGATGCGTATCGAAAACGGTGAACCGGTTAAAATGACGGCCAATGGGCAAACAATTGACTGGACACCAGAAATGCAAGTCGATTTACAAAATGATGTAGGTGATAAAGTCACTGTTAAACGTAAATCCAATGACTATCAAAACGACATTGACAACTACCGTTCACGTACAGTAACGCTTAACGGTCAAAAAGTACTCGATGGCGATTCATACCTTTTACCATGGAATTGGGATGCAAACGGTCAACCTTTAACTGGAGATAAAGAGAAATTGTATCATTGGAACAAAAAAGGTGGCTCAACAACTTGGACATTGCCTGAATCTTGGAATACGGATCAAGTTGTACTTTATGAACTCACTGAAACGGGTCGCATCGCACCACGTACGGTAACAGTGAAAGATCATCAAGTGACACTCGATAATATCAAAGCGAATACACCTTATGTCGTTTATAAAGTGGCACAACCGGATCACACAGATGTGAACTGGAGTGAAGACATGCACGTGAAAGATGCAGGCTTTAATTCTCAACAATTAACACCGTGGACTATCGATGGAGACAAAGCAAAAGTAAGTATCGAAAAATCAGTGACATCTAATGAAATGCTTAAAATTGATAGCCCAACAACAACGACAAAACTGACACAACAATTAACAGGTTTAGTGCCAGGTCAACGCTATGCTTTATATGTCGGCGTGGACAATCGTAGTCAAGCAGCTACACATATGACAGTCACACATAACGGCGAATCACTCGCAAGCAATCAAACAGGACAATCTATTGCGAAAAACTATGTTAAGGCAGATGCGCACAACAATCGCTCTGAGACATTTAAAGGCGGTGGCAGTTACTTCCAAAACATGTACTTGTATTTCGTTGCGCCAGAAGATGGTAAAGCGACTTTCACAATTCAACGGGATCCAGGTGAAGGGGCCACATATTTAGATGATATCCGCGTCTTGGAAAACAGTTCTAACTTGCTTCAAAACGGCACATTTACACAAGATTTTGAAAAGGTACCACAAGGGTTATTCCCATTCGTCATCTCAGAAGTTGAAGGTGTGCAAGATAATCGTACCCACCTATCTGAGAAACACGCACCTTTCACACAACGCGGCTGGAATCATAAACGTATCGATGATGTCATTGAGGGTCAATGGTCACTAAAAGTCAACGGACTAACAGGTAAAGACAAAATGGTCATCCAAACGATTCCACAAAACTTCTATTTCGAGCCAGGAAAAACGTATGAAGTGTCATTTGATTATGAAGCAGGTTCTGACGATACGTACGCATTCGCTACAGGTAGTGGTGATATTTCAAAAAATCGCAACTTCGAACAAACACCTTTGAAAAACACCGTCGATGGTGGCAAAGCGAAACGTGTGACATTTAAAGTGACAGGAGCTGAAAACGGTCAAACTTGGATCGGTATTTATTCAACAAAAACACCTAATGATCCAAGAGGTGTGAAAGATGGCAATCAAATCAACTTCGAAGGGACAAAAGATTTCATTCTCGATAACCTTATGATTCGTGAAGTTGAACCACCTACACCTGAGAATCCGACGACGCAACCAGATCACACGACTACAGATCCGAGCAACCCAGACAAGACAACTACAGATCCGAACAATCCTAGCACGACTACTGACACGACGAACAACGGGAATGCTCCTGGTCAAACAGAGGGTAAAGGTGAAAGTACAACAGATACTTCAGTCATGACTACTGAACCAACCCCTCCTGCCACAACGACAGAAGTACACACACAAAGTTCGACAGCCAGTCAGGGCACAGGCACACAGATGAACAGTCAGGGGGCGTCATCAAGTCACGTGAACACTGTCGTCACACAAATGCCACAAGCGATGATGAATGATACAACTGGACAACAACAGATGATGCACGACGTACCACATGCGATGACTGCTAGTACAACGTTGCAAACATCAATGAATAAAGCAGCGATGCAAACACAAGCGGCACATACGTCAAAATTACCAGCAACAGGTGACACCCCTCAAAATACACGAGGTCCGTTAATGGCGATGCTGTTAGGCGCTGTCTTGACAGTATTGGGATTAAGACGTCATCGTAAAGAAAAATAACCTATTTAAACTGCTGATCATGCAAGTAAGCGATGTAAATTTGTAGCTTTATCTCTAAATTTGCGCTCAAAAAATGAAGCAGAGACATAGACATTCAAGCGCTTTTAAGAAAGCCGTTAAAATTCATTTTTAGAATTTAACGGCTTTTTTCTTATTAACGAATGAAGGTGAGACATCATTCTTGTCCCCAGTCTCGTCAAAAATATTGGCGCTGCTCCAACGCAATGTTAAGTTGAACACGTTTTGAAGGACAATAAAAAAGATGTAGCCATCAACTGGACGCACTGTAGCCTCATTAAAATGCAAGAAAATATTTTGGTGTTAATTATGATAAATGGCATAGGCTTTTTCATACAATCACATATGCGCCAGAAAAAGTGAAATAAACTTCACTTTTTCTGGCGTTTATGCTATATTTTTTCTAAATAGTCAGAATTTTACAATTAAGGGGTTAAGATGATTGAGAATAAGGTAGCCGAAATGAGAAAAAAAGCAGGATTCACCCAATTAGAATTAAGTCACTTAGTGGGGGTGACAAGAAGGACCATTATATCGTTAGAAAAAGGAAATTATACGCCGTCATTGCTTTTAGCTTTGAATATCGCTAAAGCCCTTGATGTTGATGTTAACAAAATTTTTACACTAAAGGATGAATAAATGAAAAAAGTTATTTTTGAACAAACAGGGAATATTATTACTACTTTATTACTATTAGCCGCATCATTCGAAATAATTCATAACTTCAAAGTCGAAAGTTATCAATTTCAATTATCATTTGGCGTTTATTCGTTTGCTTTAACAATATGGTTATTATTATTTGGTGTATCACGGGTGATTTACAGTAGATTTGATCAGCATTACGATATGAAGAAAGGGGAATTTAGTATTTCAGATGAGAGAGAGGCGGTTATTTCTCACAAAGCAAGTATTGGCGCATATAAGGCTTTAATTTTTACACTCATCGTCCTTTTTTTAGCCACCGTTATCATCGCTTTATTGGCAAAGCTACTCGTATTGAATATTGTTCATTTCTATGCTATCAGTTTGCTATTTCTAGGACTAGCCATCATCGTTGGTTTTTCAGCCTACTTACTCATTTGGATTGTTTTATATTTAAAATAGGAGAAGGGATGGGCATCAAAACACCCTCCAAAGTTTACATAGTTTAATGTCTACTTTGGAGGGCATAGATTAACCGGTGCCCAGTCTATTTCAAATAAAACTTATCTCATTGGCTTGTCGTCGGTTATGATTTGCTTGCTAAATAACTTGTTGGATTGACGGCATATTGGTTGCCTACACCACCTGACATACGTTGGAAGTGTAAATGCGGTGCAGTTGAGTTACCTGTATTCCCTGACAATCCAATTTGTTGTCCTTCAGTCACACGGTCACCTTTTTGGACATTTAATTGACTCATGTGCATATACCATTGATAATGATTGCTATCTTCTTCTTGAATAGTAATTTGGTTACCTCCACCATATGGGCTCCAACCACTTTCAATGACTGTACCATTGGTTAATGAACGGACCGGCGTCCCAACTGGCATACCATAGTCCACGCCATAATGCGCACCGCCCCCATGATATTGACCATAAGGTTGGATTTGAGGGTGACTTCTTAACCAACTTGCATCACGTGCTGTTTGGCCATCTGACTCTGCTGTATTCGCTTGTACATTTGTATTTTGTGGCGCCGTTCTCAATTGACTGGGTTGTACATGATTTTGAGTCGTTGTCGCTTGGCCTAATTGATCTGTTGTGTTAACTTGCCATTGTTGCGAAGATGCATTGTATGCTTCTGTTTGATGACGGCGTTGTTGATAACCTGGGTAGCCATTTTCTCGAATGTAGCCATGTGAGTAGCTAGCTGAGTAATCATTACCATTCATTTGTTGTGTCGTCGTGTAATACACATAGTGCATATATCCTTGGGCATCTACATAAGAAGATTGATACAGTTGTTGTTGAAACATAGATGGATTCCATACACCATCTAATGTATGATGACGATTGCCTTGCTCGTCAATTGTGACATAGTCATGTGTTGCTTCTGAGTATGAAGCAGTCAACGTTTGTTCTGCCGCATCAGCGTCATTTTGTGTGGCATAACCGAACGTCATTAAACCGAGTGTAGCGATTGTTGCAGTCGTTAATTTTTTCATAAAAATAAGTCCTCCAGTTAATAATGAAAATCATCTCCACACAAAATAACATAGACCCGCGCATATCGGAACCGTTGTAAGCAACTTTAAAAAGCATTGTAATCTTTTTGTAAAATATATTAAATAATAATCTTTAGCCATCAAGTCCAATTATTTAAACATTTACAACTTCTTCATCCCAATTGTCTTTAATATGATCATTCAATTGGTATCCTCGCTTTTCTATAATGCAGCCGACTTTGACAGTTCATATGAGTTTCAAATCGAATGCTTTGACAGCTGTTGATCAAGCTTTGAATGGGGGCACACACCATAAGCTAAAAAAATTATCGTGTCGCACTGTATTTCTCCTGAACAAACAAGATGACAATTGCAGCAATTAAACATGGAATCGCAAATACAACAAAATTATAAATATACGGCAGTGTACCTAACCCTAAGATCAAGCCACCGATTAATGGCCCACAAATCCCACCAATTCTTCCAATGCCAATACCCCAACCTGTCCCTGTAGACTTAATTTGTGAAGGATAAAAACTTGCAATATAACTGTTGATCAGCATTTGTGTTCCGCTGGTTGTCGCGCCCGCAATGAAAAGTAAAGCATAAGTGATCAAAGCAACAGGTTTGAAACCTAAAAACATTAGGACTGCAAAACATGTTGCAAAATAAAGTACAATCACATACTTCACTCTAAACCAATCAGCGAGTCCCCCTCCAACAATTGCACCTGCAATGGAACCAATATTTAATATGAGTAAGAAGCTAATGCTTGATGTCAACGAATAACCTGCGTTCACCATCATTTGAGGTAACCAAGTACTCAAGCCATAAAGTGCAACTAAATTCATAAAAGAAGCCGTCCAGAAAATGAGTGTTGTCAGTGCCCGATGGTTTACAAATAAGTCGAACAGTTTATTTTTCTGTTCACCTTTTTCATCTTTTCTAAAAATATATGTGTACATTTGTGCGTTGTAGGTTGTTTGATTTGTAATACGGTTTAAAAGTTGGGCTAAATCTTCAAAACGCCCATGTCGATACGAATACTCAGGTGAATTGGGTACGACCTTTAAAATCAGTGGCACAAACAATATAGGTAGCGCCCCAACCCATAACATCGCTCGCCAACCCAATTGTGGTATGATAAACATCGCAACTAAAGAAGTGAGTACACTCCCAATCGGCACACCAATGTTCACTAATGTAACCACACTGATGCGTTTGTCTTTAGGGAGCACTTCTCCTAGAGAGGCGTTAAGCACAGGTAAAATACCGCCTAATCCCAATCCAGCAATAAAACGACAAACTGAGAAAAATATTGCGTTCATAGAGAAACTCGCAATTAATGTAAACAGTGAAAATAAAACAGTCGCTGCCACAATCGTTTGACGTCGTCCCAGCTTATCTGCCATCATTCCTAAAAACAACGCCCCGATGACCATACCAAAAAGCCCCGAGCTCGTAATCATCCCCGCCGTCTCTGGCGTAATATGCCATTCACGGATTAAAGAAGGGATAATATTTCCTAAATAAAACATGTCATAACCATCAAACATGGCTAACAAAATAAATACGAATAGCAACTTAAAGTGAAACGAATTCATTTTTGACCCATCAATAACTTTCTTAATATCCACGTTCCCCATTGTTTTCACCTCATTATTGTTTTTTAACTCGAACGCACTTGTTTGGTCAGCATGCAATCATCTTTGCCGCAACTTTAAAATCGACTGTGCCCAACAACATCTCCATCCTGTCATACTGCCTTATTTAACAGTCCCCTTAGACAGACGGACGTCTAAATGAGCGTCTTTTTGCTTTTTTAAGTTGTGGAACGATTCGTTTTTGACAGTTCATCCATCATACGACTACTAAAAATTGATCAGCCGTAAACACGGTCGCCTTGCAAGTGCGTAAATAACACGTGGTTCACCTCTTTCAACATTTAATCTGATTGGATAGGCAGCACTATCCCCTACATCACTCGAAATTTCTATGATGTGTGTCAGCACTACTCTTGCAATGTTTGGCTTGAGACTCCTGCACTGAGATGGTTAAAAATATAGCCATTTACATCTCCTCCTAGGAAAAATAAAAGGGCTAATCATCACTCATATAAGACAGAAAATCCTTACATTTCTGCTTATATCAAGTAATCATTAGCCCCTACTCGTTGATAGACTTGTTTTGAAAGCCGCGCGAGTAAACTAAATTGCTTTTTGTTGTATAATTTCATATAATGCTAGCACATTAAAATTAAATTGGCAATATTAAACAAAGGGGTAATATTTATGGGAGAAAACAACACAATTTTAGTCACCGGCTTTGCTCAATTACCGAAAGGCACACCACTTTATGAACTGCATCGTCATATCGCCTGTGTGTTAGAAATTGATTTAGAAACTGCCATTATTACAGATGCAAGCTTTAATTTTATATTATCTACGACCAATCAATTTCTTTCTAGTTTAGTCATTGGCTACTGTCTGCATGATGGTATTGTAGAGCTGAGTAAAACGATACAAACTAAATTTATTTCAGGTGAACAAAAGGCGCTCATCCAATCTATTAACGCGTGTTTTGATCGCTACCAATATTTTTTAGAACGTTCGCGTCAATAAAAATTTGACATTTGTGTGAACTTGAGTAACAATTAAGAAAATACAATCAATTGTTTTGTGATTTTGATTGGTCTATTTACAGGGGTAAACGTTCACTTTACCTTGACGTAAATAATAGCCAGCAATCTATACAAAAATTTTTAAGTGCGTATGAAAGCGCTCTCATTTATTTTGTGTAGTTTTGCTGGCTTTTCTTTTTACAATTTTAAATAAGGAGGCAGCATCATGACAAACATGTTTAATGTTTTTGAAAAAAAGCTGATTGATTATGCCGGCATGTTTCCACCTACGCAATTGCCACTGGATGAAGCAATTCGAAATTATGCAGCCTACATTAGAACAGATGACGCATGGATGATTAATACATTCGTTATGCCATTCAGCCATATCGATCAACTGACACCTTATGCATCACTATATTCAGCAGCCTATCCACTTCGCTTATCCGTCACTTTAGGAAAATCTGAGACGTATTCGGCAACGAAAGACCAGTTGAGTGATGTACGTCAAACGTTACAAGATTTAGTTACACATCACCATGACTGGCTCTCTGTAGATGCTTTGGAAATTCCTATTGATACGTTAATTTTCGAGCATCCAGTATTGGAAGAGATATGGACACTGTCCCAAGCATTAGAGGCAGAAGCCTTTATGGAAATCCAAATGATTGGACGAAATGATTTTGAACAACACATTAGCCACATGTTAGAAGCCGTCAAAGTTTTTAACGACCAGCATGATGCAACACTCAAAGTCAAACTGAGAACCGGTCATGTTGACCCAACACAAGTCCCTACTACCGCTCAGATTGCGTACTTCATTCAGCAAGTGCATCATTTCGGTTTAGCGATGAAGTTTACAGCCGGTCTCCATCATCCTGTACGCATGTATCGTGATGAAATTCAGGATAAAATGCATGGTCATTTAAATGTCTTTGTTGCTGCTTTTCTGGCTAGCCAATTTGACCTACCACATTCAGTCATTCAAGCCATATTAGACGAAGAAGATGTGCAAAATTTCACTTTTACTGATGAAGCACTCGGATGGCAATCCTATGTTATAACCCTAGAAGATGTGCAGCATCAGCGTCTAACACACTTCAATAGTTTCGGCAGTTGTAGCTTTATCACACCGACCTCTGAACTACGAGAACTCATTCAATAAAGGAGCGACTCAATATGAAATCATTTTTAGACATTGATCCAAAATCAGACTTTCCAATACAAAATTTACCTTATGGTGTATTTTCAACAGCAAATGACGCCGATAAGCATGTGGGTGTCGCAATTGGCACATATGTTTTAGATGTCACAGCATTAGAGCGAGAAGGCTTGTTGGACGACGTACTTCAAGGCCATCGCAATGTTTTTAATCAAGGCGTTATTAATCCTTTTCTTGCATTAAAAAATGACATATGGTCTGCTGTGCGCAAAAAGTTACAAACGTTATTGTCCATCGAAGACGAGACACTGCAGTCTCATGACGCACTAAGGGAACGTGTATTGATTTCTCAACAAAACATTCAACTTCATGTTCCTGTCAAAGTAAATGATTACACGGATTTTTATGCATCCAAAAATCATGCAACCAATGTAGGGACACTATTCAGAGGTAAAGACAATGCTTTAATGCCGAACTGGACACATCTCCCTATTGGCTACCACGGTCGTGCAAGTTCTATCGTTATGAGCGGCACAGCTATTCAACGCCCGGTTGGCCAAACCAAACCTAAAGATGCAGACCAACCTTTATTTGGACCTTGTCAACAATTAGATTACGAATACGAAATGGGCTTTATCGTAGGTTATGGCAATGCGCTCCAAAACCCCATCGATGTAAAACACGCAAAAGACCATGTATTCGGCGTCGTGATTGTCAATGACTGGAGTGCTCGCGATATACAAGCGTGGGAGTATCAACCGCTGGGACCTTTCTTAGCCAAAAACTTTGCCACATCCATTTCACCTTGGATTGTGACAATGGAAGCTTTAGAAGCCTTTAAAACGGCAGGCCCCCAACAAGATCCAGTTCCTTTTGACTATTTGCAAGACCCAGAATCAGACAACAGTTTTGATTTAACATTGGAAACGTATCTTAAACCTGCTGAAGTCGATGTGCCTACAATGATTGCACAAACAAACTATAACTCAACGTATTGGAGTATTGCTCAAATGGTCGCACACCATACAATCACAGGGTGCAATCTTCAAACAGGAGACATGCTTGCAACTGGAACGATTAGCGGTAAAACACGACATGAGCGTGGCAGCCTCATGGAAATTGCTTGGCGCGGTAGTGAACCTGTTCAAATCGGCAACGTGACACGCAGTTGGTTAGAAGATGGAGATACTTTGACAATGAAAGCCTACGCAGAAAACGGCACATATCGCATCGGATTTGGTGAAGTCACAGGAACAATTTTACCTGCACAATCATAATCAAGGATGGAGGAATTTTTATGACATTTTATCAACAAAGGGGTATCCTTCCGCACAAACGACATGTACAGTTTAAAAAAGCAGATGGGACATTATACCGGGAACAATTGATGGGGATGAAAGGTTTTGACGGTGTGCAATCCCTACTGTATCACCATCATTCACCTACAGAATTCTTTAAATCAACATATGAAGGGGCATTCGAACCCGCTTATGAAACGCAAACAGAGTTACGGCCACGTGCCTTTTTCACGGACTTAGCGAAAGACAAAGCAGGGGATGCGATTTCAGGCCGTGAATATATTTTAGGCAATGACGATTTGCTCATTGGTGTTGCGACGACAAACAAAGCGATGGACTATTTCTACCGCAATTCAGATGGGGATGAATTGTTGTTTGTTCATTACGGCTCCGGCAAAATCGAAACTACTTTCGGTACAATTCATTATCATCGTTGGGATTACGTTAAAATTCCTATCGGTACAATTTATCGTGTCATTCCTGAAGAAGAAACAAAATTCTTAGTCGTAGAAACAATGAGTTGGATTACAACACCAAAACGCTATCGTAATGAATACGGACAATACCAAGAACATAGCCCATTCTGTGAGCGTGATTTTGTCGGACCAGAATCGTTGGATACTCATGACGAAAAAGGTGAATTCGAGGTGCTCACACGTAAACATAACCAGTGGCATAAGCATTACTTTAAACATCACCCATTAGATGTTGTCGGTTGGGATGGCAATATTTATCCTTGGAAGTTTTACATTTTAGATCACGAACCGATTACTGGACGTATCCACCAGCCACCTCCAGTACACCAAACTTTTGAAGGACATAACTTTGTCATCTGTTCATTCGTGCCACGATTATTTGATTATCACCCTGATGCGATTCCTGCACCGTATTACCACAGCAATATCGAAAGTGATGAAGTTTTGTACTATGTGGACGGTGATTTCATGAGTCGGAAAGGCATTCGTGAAGGTGCAATTACACTACATCCTGGTGGTATTCCTCATGGACCGCATCCTGGCAAAATCGAACAAAGTATTGGCGCTGAAGCAACAGCAGAATTAGCCGTGATGATTGATACATTTAAACCGTTAAAAGTATTAAAAGATGCACAGTACATGGAAGATGAAGCATACCAATACAGCTGGGTAGAAGAAGAATTAAAAGATTGATGACGCCTTCGCTGTATAACAAATCACATCACAAAGTGTGAAAATACTTGAATGCATAATGATTCGTGCGTTCACTCAGCACTTTTTATCCGCTTCAACCGTGTCGAGTGGGACTATGAACGCTTTCAGATGAAATCAGAGTATCTGTCCCACTCTACTTTTCAAAGGAGGTCCATTATGACAAAAATCGTCATTGCTGAAGCCTATCGATCGCCTATTGGGACATTCGGTGGTGCTTTTCAACATATTTCAGCAACAGAAATCAATTCTCAACTCATTGCGCATATTTTAAAACAATCCGGCTTGCAAGGAGATGACATTGATGAAGTCATTGTCGGCAACGTCCTACAAGCGGGATTAGGTCAAAATCCGGCGCGCATTTCAGCCATTACCGGGGGCGTTGCGGAAAGTGTCCCTGCCTTTACAGTCAATAAAGTTTGTGGCTCTGGTTTAAAAGCGATTCAACTTGCCTACCAATCCATTCGAGCTGGAGACAATCACATCGTACTTGCAGGCGGGACTGAAAATATGTCTCAAGCGCCCATGTTATTAGACAACGGGCGGTTCGGATTTAAAATGGGACATCAAACATTACGTGACAGTATGATTCATGACGGTTTAACGGATGCCTTTCACCACTATCATATGGGCATCACAGCAGAAAATATTGCTGAGGCATATCATATTAGTAGGGCACAGCAAGATCAATTTGCACTTGAATCTTATCAAAAAGCCATTCGAGCACAGCAAACTGGCGGATTCGATAAAGAAATATTACCTATCGAAGTGCCGCATCGAAAAAAACAAATAATCACGGTCTCTAAAGATGAAGATGTGCGTGAGGATACAACATTAGAAGTACTCCAAAAATTAAAACCTGTCTTTAAAAAGGACGGTACTGTGACTGCTGGCAATGCTTCAGGTCTTAATGATGGCAGCGCAATGATGCTCGTCATGACAGAAGAAAAAGCAAAAACACTTAACATCCAACCCCTCGCAACGATTGAAGGCTTTGCATCGAGTGGTGTCAGTCCAGCAATGATGGGCATGGGGCCTGTTTCAGCCATACAGCGCTTAATGGAGAAAACGAATCATAGCTTAGATGAAATCGATGTCTTTGAAATTAACGAGGCGTTCGCGGTACAGTCACTGGCAGTTTTACAAGCATTGAACCTGTCCTCTGAGCGCGTCAATCCTAAAGGTGGCAGTACCGCATTAGGCCATCCAATCGGCGCTTCAGGTGCCCGCGTGTTGGTGACACTGCTTCATCAATTAAGCGATGAAAATCCTCATGGCGTGGCTTCTCTATGTATTGGTGGCGGCCAAGGTATTGCCATTAAAGTCTCACACTACAAGGGGTGAAAAAATGAGCGGAAAAGTTGTGAATCATATCAATGAAGCATTGAAAGATCTTGAAGATGGGATGACCCTGCTTGTCGGAGGGTTTGGGTTATGTGGCATTCCAGAATATGCAATTGAAGCCATACGCCAAAAAGGCACAAAAAACTTAACTGTAGTAAGTAATAACTGCGGTGTTGACGACTTTGGTTTAGGACGTCTTTTAGATAATAAGCAAATTGCCAAAATGGTCAGTTCTTACGTCGGTGAAAATAAGATTTTTGAAAAACAACTCATTAATGGTGATCTTGACGTTGAGTTAACCCCTCAAGGGACGCTAGCAGAAAAGTTACGTGCTGGGGGCGCAGGTATCCCTGCATTTTATACACAAACGGGCGTCGGAACACAAGTTGCTGAAGGAAAAGAAACGCGAGAGTTCAATGGTAAAACTTATTTATTAGAAGAAGCCATTACTGGGGACTTTGGTATTTTAAAAGCACAAAAAGCAGATACATTTGGAAATCTTATTTTTAATCAAACAGCACGAAACTTCAATCCGTTATGTGCAGTAGCCGCAAAAACTACGATTGTTGAAGTGGAAGAAATCGTTCCCGTTGGTGAAATCGATCCTGACCACGTCCACCTACCTGGCGTATATATTGATTACATTTTTTTAGGCAAACAATATGAAAAACGTATCGAAAAGCGCACGATTAAGGAGGGATAAGATGGATAAAAAAACACAACGTCAAAAAATCATTCGACGCGCAGCCCAAGAAATTAAAAGTAACATGGTCATTAATTTAGGAATTGGGATGCCGACTTTAGTAGCGAATGAAATGAACGATCACGTCGAAAATGTGTACTTCCAATCAGAAAATGGTTTGCTTGGGATTGGCCCGTATCCGTCAGAATCAGAAATCGATCCTGACCTTATCAATGCAGGGAAAGAAACCGTCACAGCAGTCAAAGGCGCATCTTTTTTTGACAACGCGGATTCTTTCGCCATGATTCGAGGTGGACATATTGATTTAGCCATATTAGGCGGCATGGAAGTCTCCCAGAACGGCGACCTTGCCAACTATATGATTCCTGGTAAACTCGTCAAAGGAATGGGAGGTGCCATGGATTTAGTCGTAGGTGCTCAAAAAGTAGTTGTCATAATGGATCATGTTAATAAATACGGAGAGTCAAAAGTCAAAAAAAAATGTACGTTGCCTTTAACAGGGACGCAAGTCATTACGCGATTAATTACCGATTTGGCTGTTTTTGATTTTAAAGATGGCCAAATGTGGCTCACAGAACTTCAAGAAGGCGTCACATTAGAAGAAGTCATCGCTAAAACAGAAGCAGAATTTGAAAATCAGTTAAAATGACCTATTTCGCTCGACCGAGATAGCGATCACACGATTGGATCAAACGCCACTCATCATTAGCGTCACGACACAGTATATATTGCTAAAATCAAGCCTTGAACAACGCAACCTTTCATATATGATGTCAATAACCATCGCGCACACCAAAGTGATCGATGGTTATTTGTTGTAAGATGCTTTTATTAATAGAGACGGCTGAGACTTTAATTTTTCTTCTACCATTTCACCTTTTTGATGCGCCCCTAAACTCAAAACCATACTATTTTCTATCTTTAGTATTAACAAACCCTACTTTTTCACGTTTTATTTTGTAGTGATGATCAATTATATTCTGTTTGCTTAACTTGAAACTTTTGAGTACACGATTAAGATGTCATCATATTCCTAACCATTTAATGAATTTATCTCTCTTAAAAAACGTCTCAAATATGCATACAATGCCAATGTAAGGACGGCAACACTCAAAAAAATGAAAACTTGATGGCCATTCAACATTAAACCAAAAAACAACAATGCTACAGGAGATGCAACTTGTAATAAAGTTTGTTGGAGCCTCATGACATGTGCTTGATACTGAACTTCAGTCACTTGCTGTAAGTATAGAGCATCTGGAATATTCGCTAAAGTGCGAGACATGTGCATCAATCCATTCAATACAAAAAGCAACAGCATCGCCAACATTGTGTTGAACTCTAATATGGCGATACCCCCAATGAGTAACATCGTAACAGATTGTAATATCATCGCACGTCGATAAGTCAACTTCAGAAGGTCTTTCTCAGAATAAAAATATGAGACGACAAATCCCCCTACTGTTCCACCTAACATCACAATCCCCCATTGCAGTGGAGACAACTGCATCGATTGAACTGCTACGATGGGCATTCCTATTGAAAAAGCTTTAGCTAAAAAGTCTAATGCAATCACAACGACGCAAAAACGCCACAATGATTCTTTTTGTTTTAAATATTGATATCCTTTTCGCAAACTTTCTTTACTATATCTATTTTCAAAGTTCACCTCTTTATTTAATGGCAAATTCAACACAAAGAGAATCGCCAGACCTTCCGTTAAAAGGTTGAACAGTGCTAAAGTTTCAATATTAAAGACAGCAATCATGAGGCCTCCGATTATCGGTGCTAACACATGAATTGCTGTTTTAATTATAAGTGTTAATGATATGTAACGCTCAACGTCTTCTTTCACAATATGATCAACATTGACATCGATCAACATTCGAATTACAGTATCTGTCATATTGAGCATAATGCCTAAAATAATGATGTAGTTAAAGCACATGTCAAACACAATCGTGAATACAAACAGAAAAATCACATTGAGCAACTGTAAAATGATGACCATCATTTTATTATGATAGCGACCCGCAAAGATGCCTAACAATGGTGCCGTCAACAGTGTAGAGATGGCAATCGCTGTCAAATAAAGGGTGAAACTGGCTGTGCTGTCCGTATGCTGTAATATGTAAAATGCACATGCGAAACTAAATATGCGCGAACCGATAGATGAGACGCTATTGAATAAAAGCAAGCTCGCTGTTTTAATACTCATGGTGTTTCTCTCCTCGCTAAAACCTTATACTATTTATCCCACAACCCTCGAATTTTGTCAAAAGTGTAAATGTTAATATTTTATTTATTATAATTTATTATTTTATTTTTTATATAATAGTGAGGCGAGTCACTTCTTAGCGCACAGTAAAAAGCCAATGAAAAATCACGTTGTACGTTCATTCTCATTGGCTTTCATATGGATTTCAATTTCGTGCGTCATTCGTCTAATTCAGGAAGTTCAGCTAACAATGCTTCTCTTTCACTTTCATATTGAGGTGGTAACATCAGTTTTTGACCGAGTTGATCTTTAGGTTCGTCACGTTCAAAGCCTGGTCCAACTGTCGCCACTTCAAATATAATATGCCCGCGTTCTTTCGTATAAATCGCATTGAAATAGTTGCGGTCTTTCACTTCTGTCACTGGATAACCTTGGCTGATGAGCTCTTTTCGCCATGCAAGATGTTGTTCATCGTTATCGACAGACCACGCAATGTGATGCCCTGTCCCCACGCCCCATCGCCCATTCGGCAGCGGTGTTTTAGGAATCAGGATATGATGTTTCAATGCGCCTACTGTTTCAAAGTGGAAGTAGTCTGCATCATGTTCAAGCTCAGTTAAACCAAAATCATCCGTCAGCTCTTTTGCAGTTTCTTCAGGACGTAACGATAAAAGTACTGACCCGTGAAAACCAACAATTTTGTTCGTCTCACCTTCTTCATCACTTTCAACGAGTGCTAAGTCAAGACCATGCACATCTTCAAATTCAATCGTTGGACGGTGGAAAAGCTCGGTTTCTGTTGTTTCAATCTCATAGTCTTTCAAACGTTGAATCCAGTAGTCTTTAGAATTTTTAGGAATTCTAAAAGCAATACGACCGACTTGACCACTCCCGACACGACCGTCATAAGCGTTTGCCCATGGGAAGAAAGTCATAATTGTACCTGGGTCTACATTATCATTTGAGAAATATAAATGATACGTACCTGGGTCGTCAAAGTTCACTGTTTTTTTAACTAAACGTAAGTGAAGCACATTTTCATAAAAATCTTTATTTTCTTTTGGATGGCCTACGATTGCTGAGATGTGATGGATATTTTTAATCGGTTCCATAATCTCAATCCTTTCTAATTATCGTTTTCTTCATCTTGAATCTTTTTGTAAAACTGTGCTTTGTCCCCTTGCTTACTGAAACTTTTACTGTAAAACGGTGGGTTGTCCGTATTCGATACGTCGCTCGTTAAAATAGCACGATTTAAATGCATCATCTCACCGTTGTACACTAAATCAAAATCACCATACATAAAGATTTCACCGTCATCGCCATAAATGACTCTCGTTTGACCATGTGTCTCACGTTCGTATAATGGACTTTCATACGTTAATGCACCGCTCGGACACCGTTCAATCACCTTGATGACATCTTCTACTGATGCGTTGTCGGGCTGTACCCAAGGTCTTTGATCCACATCAAAGACTTTGCCTAGTCCACGGACACATTCAGCCGCATGCACACACCGTTTTGGCTCGAAGTAAACATTAATTTTTTCACCCGTATACTGTTTTGCCATGTTCCCCACTCCATTCTTCATACTTTGATAGACGGATTTGACCCTTCATTCATTACCGTCTATAATTTAATCATAATAGTATAAATATTATACTCAAAACCATTTAGAAGCGTAAAGTAAACAACCTTTTCCAACAAGGAGGCTTTCACATGGAAGGACAAATCATCCCAGGTGTAGGGACTCAATACAGTCTCACTACAACGAACAATGAAACGGTACACGTCATCTTACACTACAATGGGAAACGAGAAATTTATATTACTGACGATGATGAAGATGTCATTGCCAACATTGGATTAAATGAAAGTGAAGCAAGAGAAATCGCATTAAAATTAATGGACGTCAACCACGATACTATGGAAAAAAAAGCGTTCGAACGTTTTACATTATTGCGTAAACAAATGCTCGTGGATTGGATTAAAGTAGGTCAACTTTCTCCATTAAAAGACATGAATATCGAACAAGCTGAACACCGTGTGCCAAATGGCGTGAACATTGTCGGGATTAGTCGCGGTTCGGACATTATTCCAAAACCTGATTCAAGCGAACGGATACATGAAGGGGACATTTTACTCGTCATTGGATATAACGATGCAGTTTCAGAATTCGAAGCCGTTTGTCGACCACAAGGATAGCGCTTATGGACTTTTCTAACATGTCTGAAGTCCTCCTGAGCGGGCTCTTAATTTCACTCCTTTTTATTAGCGCTTACCTTGCCAATCGAATTAAAGCACCTGATATTATTATCTTTTTACTCATCGGTATCGGGCTCGCGTTCTTTGTGAGCCATTCTGAAATATTAGAGTTTGCTGCAGAAGTAGGTATTGTGTTGATGTTTTTCATGCTCGGGATGGAATTCCCTGTCAATCAGCTCAAGAAACTCGCACTCAATATTTACAAAGCTGGCTTATTAGACCTCTTCTTATCATTCGGGGTGACTGTCGCTTTACTCCTTGTTATGAAACAACCTATTGAGATTGCTTTATTACTAGGCGGCGTTGTTTATGCGACAAGTTCATCCATTACCGTTAAACTCCTGGAGAAAAACAATCGAATGACAACAAAAGATTCTAACTTCATCTTAGGCTTACTCGTTTTTGAAGATATTGTTTCTCCATTACTCGTGACGATCATTGCGAGTCTGTTCATGAGTCAAGCATTAACAGCAACCGGTTTGTCACTCGTACTCGTTAAAATAATTGTATTGCTCGCTGGGGCAATTCTCATCGGACAGTTTATTTTCAGAAAGCTTGGACCTTTTGTCGATAAATATGTCAACGAAGATTTCTTTATTTTATTTATGGTCGGCATTAGCTTAACGTATGCCGGTATTGCGATTCAGCTCGGCCTATCAGAAGTATTCGGTGCCTTTTTAGCTGGAATTATGTTGGCTGAAATACGCAAAACAGCGATGTTACAACAAACTGTGCGTAATCTACGCAACCTCTTAATGCCGATTTTCTTTATTAACTTTGGATTGTCGATTGAACTCACTGCGGGTATTTCAATGGTCAACGTTTTAATCGTTCTCGTTGTCTGGTCGGTCTTATCAAAACTCATTGTCGGCTATGTGGGTGGCAAACAGTTTGGGCTTAACAACGTCCCTGCATTACGCGCGGGATTGTCCTTCACACAGCGCGGTGAATTTTCAATGATTATCGCAGGATTTGCCTCGACACAAATTAAAACATTGAGTGGGATATTCATCCTTATCTCTGCCATTATCGGTGTAACACTTTTCCAATTCGCACCGAAAATTGCAAAACGTGTATTTAAAAAGCAGAAAAAAGCATCCCTTCCAGGCAGCGCGTAAATTTGCCATATGCTTTAAAAGTTTGATTGTCTGACATGATATTTTTTGATCAAATTGCCCTCATTGATCACAGTGCAAGTTTTCATGGTTGCCATTATGGACTGAGAATCAATGAGGGTTTTTTTGTGCTCAACAGGATTTCATGCCTCCATTTTTTA
Organism: Staphylococcus delphini; assembly: GCF_900636325.1. NCBI lineage: Bacteria > Bacillati > Bacillota > Bacilli > Caryophanales > Staphylococcaceae > Staphylococcus > Staphylococcus delphini. Next base: position 108,887 of record NZ_LR134263.1, on the reverse strand, counting down.
GAGCCAATCCCCTTCATATTACATTAAGTTTCCATAGTCTAATTACCACTTATCTACTAGGCGTATGCCCTGCCTTAGCTTTTTAATCATCACCTCTCTTTTTACACTAAAAAACTTCACGCAGACTTTTCTTCCATCATTCCTACATCTCAACTCAAAATGTAATCGTTTTCAAATTTAAATTGACAGGAGAAGAACTGGATTATAAACTATTTGTAAACGATTACAAAATTTAATCTTCACAGGGGGTATAGCTATGCCTGAGTTAAAATTGTCACATGTCAAAAAGGTTTACGATAACAACAACACAGTCGTGAAAGATTTCAATCTAGATATTTCTGATAAGGAGTTCATCGTCTTTGTTGGACCATCTGGTTGCGGTAAATCAACAACATTACGTATGATTGCAGGGCTTGAGTCCATTACAGGGGGAGATTTTTACATTGATGGACAACGTATGAATGATGTCGAACCTAAAAACCGTGACATTGCGATGGTGTTTCAAAACTATGCACTTTATCCGCACATGACGGTTTATGAAAATATGGCATTCGGGCTCAAACTGCGTAAATTCGACAAAGCTGAAATCGACAAACGTGTCAAAGAAGCAGCAGAGATTTTAGGGCTTACCGATTATTTGAACCGTAAACCGAAAGCACTTTCTGGCGGGCAACGTCAACGTGTCGCATTAGGGCGTGCGATTGTGCGTGATGCCAAAGTCTTTTTAATGGACGAGCCGTTATCGAATCTAGATGCCAAATTACGTGTTCAAATGCGCACAGAAATTTTAAAACTACATCATCGTCTGAACACAACAACGATTTATGTCACACATGATCAGACTGAAGCTTTAACAATGGCCACACGTATCGTCGTATTAAAAGATGGACACATTATGCAAATCGGTACGCCACGTGAAATTTATGATACACCTGACAATATTTTTGTCGCCCAATTTATTGGCTCACCTGCCATGAACATGATTGATGTGACAGTCACTGCTCAAGGCATTCAAATCGGTACAAAATTATTCAAATTAGCACACAAAAAATTCGAAAAGTTAAAAGAAAAAGGCTTTGAAAACCAAACTGTCACATTAGGAATCCGTCCTGAAGACATTCATGAAGAACCTATTTTTATTCAGGCCTCACCGGAAACAGCTTTCGAATCTAAGGTCATTGTCTCAGAATTATTAGGTTCTGAGATTATGGTGCACACACAATTTGAACAACATGAAATCGTTGCGAAACTCGACGCACGAACAAAAGTGTCAGCAGGCGAAACACATACACTCGCTTTTGATATGAACAAATGTCACTTCTTTAATCCAGCTACTGGAAATCGCATCATATAAGGGGGGATTTGCATGAACAAGATGTTAAAAGCAGCACTCTTACTCATCACCGCGCTTGTCGTCTTAACAGCTTGCGGTCCTAACCGTTCGCAAAAAGACATAGAAGCCGCATTGAATCGTGATAATACGAAAGAAAAGCCGGAAGAACTCACAATGTGGGTCGATGGTGATGCACAAATGGCCTTTTACAAAAAAATTACTGCGGCCTATACGAAAAAGACAGGCATTCCAGTTCGTCTCGTTAACGTCGCACAAAATGACCAGTTAGAAAATTTATCCTTGGATGCGCCAGCTGGTAAAGGACCTGATCTCTTTTTCCTCGCGCATGACAATACAGGTAGTGCCTATTTACAAGGGCTCGCTGCCGAACTGGATTTTACAGATGAACAATTGAAAGGCTTTAACAAACAGGCTTTACGGGCACTCAATTACGATAATAAGCAACTCGCTTTACCATCTATCGTTGAGTCAACAGCCTTACTTTATAACAAAAAGTATGTCAAAACGGCGCCTAAGACAATTCAAGAAGTCGAAGCGAATGCAGACCGTATTAATCAACCTGCTGACCATCAATACGGCTTTTTATTTGATGGTCGTGATCCGTATTTTAACTATCCATTTATGTTTAACCGCAATAATTACGTATTTAAGAAACATGGCGACCAGTATGATGTTCACCAAACTGGCATTAATGATCCACAAGTCATTAAAAATGGTAAGCGACTACAAAAATGGTACGAGAAAGGCTACTTACCGAAAGCAGCGAATCATAACATTATGATCGGTTTATTTAAAGATGGACAAGTCGGCCAGTTCGTGACAGGGCCGTGGAACCTGACAGAATTCCAACAAACACTAGGTGATGACCTCGGTGTGACAACATTGCCTTCAGATAATGGCATGAAGATGAGACCTTATCTCGGCGTACGTGGTTGGTATTTATCTGAATATAGCCAGTCTAAATATTGGGCGAAAGATTTGATGTTGTACTTAACAAGTCGAGATACACTTCAAAAATATACAGATGAACGCAATGAAATTACAGGTCGTCTCGATGTCAAATCGTCAAATCCAAACTTAAAGGCTTTTGAAGAACAGGCGAAAAATGCTGAACCGATGCCAAATATTCCTGAAATGAGACAAGTGTGGACGCCAATGGCAAATGCAAGTACGTTCATTTCAGAAGGTCAAGATCCAAAACAAGCATTAGAAAATGCAAATCGAGACATTCAACAAAACATCAAAATTTTGCAACCGAACGATAACGAATAGAAAGGAGTCGCCCTATGAATCAACGAAATGCTAAATTAGCGGCAATGCTATCCATCATTCCAGGCCTTGGACAATGCTATAATCGTCAATTTGTCAAAGGGCTCTGTTGCATCATCTTTTTCATCAGCTTTATTTCTGTGTTCTATCAGTTCTTTAACATTGGCTTTTGGGGACTCTTCACACTCGGAACTGTCCCTAAATTAGATGATTCACGTGTGTTATTAGCACAAGGGATTATTTCTGTATTACTGATTGCATTTGCACTCACACTTTACATTGTGAATATCATCGACGCGTATCGTACAGCTGAACGCTTTAATCGTGGTGAAGAAATTAAAAACCCGAAAGCACGCCGTATTGCAGCGTGGGACAAAACATTTCCATATTTATTAATTTCACCAGGGATGTTTTTACTCGTATTTATCGTTGTTTTCCCATTATTGTTTATGGGTGCGGTCGCATTTACAAACTACAACTTATACAATGCTCCCCCACGTCATACATTAGAATGGGTCGGTTTTGACAACTTTAAAACACTATTCACTATAGACGTTTGGCGCCATACATTTTTTAGCGTCATTACTTGGACGATTGTATGGACCCTCGTCGCAACGACATTACAAATTGCATTAGGACTGTTTTTAGCCATTATTGTGAACCACCCACTCGTGAAGTTCAAACGCTTCATTCGTACAGTACTCATTTTACCGTGGGCTGTTCCAGCATTCGTCACAATCTTAATTTTCGCAGCATTATTTAACGATGAATTTGGTGCGATTAACAATACTATATTACAACCATTATTAGGTGTAGCACCTGCTTGGTTGAATGATCCGTTTTGGACAAAAGTCGCATTGATTGCCATTCAAACATGGCTCGGCTTCCCATTTGTTTTCGCCCTGTTCACAGGTGTATTACAAAGTATTTCGCCAGACTGGTATGAAGCCGCAGACATCGATGGCGCGTCCAGTTGGCAAAAGTTCCGTCACATTACGTTGCCGCACGTCTTATTTGCGACAGCGCCATTACTTATTATGCAATATGCCGGAAACTTTAATAACTTCAACTTAATTTACCTCTTTAACGAAGGAGGACCGCCTGTACCAGGACAAAATGCAGGGAGTACAGACATCCTCATTTCTTGGGTTTACAGCTTAACATTCGAATTCAACAACTTTAACATGGGTGCCGTTGTATCACTCATTATCGGCTTTATCGTCGCAATTATCGCATTTTTACAATTCAGACGTACAAGCACATTCAAAGACGAGGGAGGGATTTAATATGAACCAAAAGAAAAAAGTTTGGAAAGCAATCGGGATCTATGGCTTTATCGCGTTCATGTTTGTCATCATTTTATACCCATTGCTTTGGACGTTCGGCATCTCGCTCAATCCGGGCACAACGCTTTATGGCGCTAAGATGATTCCAGACAATGCGACCTTTGCCAATTACATCTATTTACTGACAGATGAAAACAGCCAATATTTAACATGGTATAAAAACACTTTACTCGTCGCTTCGGCAAACGCATTATTTAGCGTGATTTTTGTCACACTGACATCTTATGCATTTTCTAGATATCGCTTTGTAGGACGAAAATACGGTTTAATCACGTTTCTCATCTTACAAATGTTCCCTGTACTCATGGCGATGGTGGCGATTTATATCTTGCTCAATACAATCGGTCTACTCGATTCTTTACTCGGCTTAACATTAGTGTATATCGGTGGTTCAATCCCGATGAACGCCTTCCTAGTTAAAGGTTATTTCGACACGATACCGAAAGAACTTGATGAATCGGCTAAAATTGACGGTGCGAGTCATATGCGTATTTTCTTCCAAATTATGTTACCGCTCGCAAAACCGATTTTAGCTGTCGTTGCCTTATTTAATTTCATGGGGCCTTTCATGGACTTCATCTTGCCGAAGATCCTCTTACGTAGCCCTGAAAAATATACGTTGGCAGTCGGATTGTTTAACTTTATTAATCATCAATATGCCAATAATTTTACAGTCTTTGCAGCTGGCGCCATTATGATTGCCTTACCTATCTCCATCGTGTTCCTATTCTTACAAAAGTATTTAGTTTCAGGTTTGACGGCTGGGGCAACAAAGGGCTAAAAAATACAAAACAAGCAGCGCACACAAACGCACTGCTTGTTTTTTTATGACATGATTAAAGTGCAACGACACATGCTTCATAAGGGCGTATGGCGTTAAAGTCCACCGTACCTTCATGATTATGGAGTAACACTTCTCCTTCATTTAACTTCAAATCTGTATGCAAACTTGCGACTTCTTCCGATAAATTGCCAATGACGACTACAGTGCGACCATCCAAACGGCGTGTATAAGCAAACAACTGGTCATTATCGGCATCGACCAAATCAAATTGCCCATACGTATATATGTCATCGGATTTCTTCAACCGAATGAGGTCTTTATAAAAGTTCAAAATCGACTTCGGAGCCTGTTCTTGTTGTGCCACGTTGATATCCACATAGTTCGGATTTACTGGAAACCATGGTGTGCCTGTCGTAAAGCCTGCATGGTCACTCGCATCCCATTGCATCGGTGTTCTTGAGTTATCACGACTGTCCATTCTCAGTTTCTCAAGTAATGCATCAACATCACCACCCGCTTCTTGCACAATGCGATATTCATTTTTAACGGACACATCATCAAATTGTTCAATGTCAGTAAACGGATAGTTCGTCATTCCAATTTCTTGGCCTTGAAAAATAAACGGCGTGCCTTGTTGTAAAAAGTAGACGAGCGCATGACTGGTCGCTGAAGCATACCAATATTGTTGGTCATCTCCCCATGTCGACACACGGCGCGGTTGGTCGTGATTTTCAATAAACAATGCATTCCACCCAATATTTTCCAACTGTTTTTGCCAGCGATTCAGCACTTGCTTGTACGCTTTAATATCTAATCGTGATGCCATATTATCCCATAACCCAAGATGCTCAAATTGGAAAATCATGTTAAAAACACCTTTGTCACTACCGACCCAGTTTTCAGCATCATCCGGGTTTACACCATTTGCTTCACCGACTGTCATAATGTCATATTGCGACAAGGATTTCGCCTTCATTTCACGTAACCACGTTAAAATACCTGGTTGATTCATCGCCACATCAAACGCAGGCGCATACTGTTGACCTTCTGGCACTGGAAGATTACCCGCTTCAAATGATTTCTTAATATGCGTAATGGCATCGACACGAAAACCGTCAATCCCTTTATCAAACCACCAATTCATCATGTTAAACACTTCATCGCGAACTGCTGGATTTTCCCAGTTTAAATCCGGTTGCTTCTCACTAAATAAATGGAAATAGTATTGATTCGTTGTCTCGTCATATTTCCAAGTTGACCCGTTAAAAATGCTTTCCCAGTTATTCGGTTCAGACCCATCTGTTGCGGGATCACGCCAAATGTACCAATCACGTTTTGGGTTGTGGCGACTTTGCTTAGACTCGATAAACCATGGATGCTCATCAGACGTATGATTGACTACAAGATCTAAAATCAATTTCATCCCGCGTGCATGCACTTTTTCAAGCAATTCATCAAAATCTGCCATCGTCCCGTACGTTTCACTAATCGCTTGATAATCACTAATATCATAACCATTATCTGCATTCGGTGATGGAAACATCGGACTTAACCAAATGACATCAATACCGAGTTCCTGTAAATAATCTAACTTTTCAATGAGGCCTCTTAAGTCACCTATGCCATCCCCATTCGAATCATTAAAACTGCGGGGATATACTTGGTACGCCACCGCTTCCTTCCACCATTGTCTGGCTGTTGTATCGCTCATTTTGAGACCTCCTTCACTTCCCATGTTGTTATGCTTAAGCCCACCACATATCGGGCGCTTGATCGTAAATATTGACTGATTTTAAATTTTCTACAGCTTTATGAAACCCTTCTTCTACTGACATAATCGGATCCTCATGTTCGATACTGAGCACATAGTCATAGCCATGAATTCTTAATTGGCTGATCATTTCGCCCCATTCGTAAGGACTATGACCATAACCGACTGTACGGAATGTCCAAGCACGCGTCGCAACTTGTTGATACGGTTGCATATCTGTTAAACCGTACATATTCACGTTGTCTTGATTAATGTACGTATCTTTCGCATGAAAATGATGAATCGCATTCGCTTGGCCTAAAATGCGGATCGCTGCGATAGGGTCAATGCCTTGCCACCATAAATGACTCGGGTCTAAGTTTGCGCCGATATATTCATTTGTGGCTTCTCGTAGTTTCAACAGTGTATATGGTGTATGTACGAGAAAACCGGCATGCAGTTCTATCGCAATTTTGACATCGTGTGCTTTCGCAAATGCTGCTAAATCTTGCCAATATGGAATGAGCTTTTGATTCCATTGATAATCGTAAATTTCAGAATAAGCTGTCGGCCAAGGGGTTACCGGCCAGTTCGGATATTTCGCACTGTCATCAGAACCTGCAATGCCTGAGAAAGTATTCACGACAGGGACACCGAGTAACGCCGCTAATTGAATCGTTTTGCGCAACGTTTCATCGGCTTCTTTTGCTTCTGTTTCATCCGGAGCAATAGGGTTGTTATGGCAACTGAAAGCACTAATCTCTAGCCCACGTTGATGAATTTTATCCATAAAGGTTTGTCGCTCATTTTCATCTGCTAATAATGCATCTAGGTTACAAAACTTATCACCTGGATTGCCACCTGTACCGACTTCAATCATATCAAGACCTGCTGCGGCGACATCATCTAACATCTGTTCAAAATCACGATCATAAAATAAAACTGAAAATACACCTAACTTCATATGGAACACACCTTCCTATCTTTGTATTGCGATACTTTGTCGTTCTCTATCACTTTGATAAATCGCATCAATCAATTGTGTCACACGTCTTGCCTCTTCAGGTTTGACTAATGGTTCGACCTCTCCAAAGCAACTGCGAATGAAATGATCCATCTGACGGGATGCGGCAACATCTTCATTTAAGCTGACATCCTGTTCTAAAATATGGTAACCGTCTGGTCGTGGTGCATACACTTCAAATGGGAATAATTGTAAGCCACCCGCATCACCTGAAATGCTCACGTCTAACTTGTCGTGATGAATATTCGCTGCCCAAGAGCATTCAAATTGCATACTCGCACCGTTTTCAAATGTCACATAACTGGTCGCATGGTCTTCCACATCAAAAGTCTTGAAATCAAATGCCCCCCACTCATTCAATTGCTGCGGCTGACGACTTAAAGCATTGTATGTACGGCCTAAAACTTCTGTCGGTTGCGCGTCTTCTAACAGCCACAATACGAGGTCGAGCACGTGACATCCATAGTCGATTAAACAACCGCCACCTTGCAATGCTTTATTCGTGAACACGCCCCATCCAGGCACTTTTCGCCGACGTAACGCTTGCACACGGGAGACTACCGGCACACCGACCGCACCCTGCGCGACGGCTTGTTTTGCTGCTTGTGCCACATCCGTAAAACGGTAATGGTATGCAATCGTTAATATGCGCGTATTGCGTTGTGCAGCTGCCATCATCGCATCACATTCTGCAGTCGTCATCGCCATTGGTTTTTCACATAGCACATGTACACCTGCATCGAGCGCAGCAACCGTCAAATCTGCATGAAACTTATTCGGTGTACAAATGATCACTGCTTCTACTTGTGCTAACAATGCTTCTAAAGTCGGCGCAACGTACGCGATCTCAAACTGTGTCGCAACTTCTCGCGCGAGTGCTTCATTCACATCATATACACCCGTAAGTTCTGCACGTTCATGTTGCTGAATGAGTGGAATATGGCGGTCTCTAGCAATGCCGCCAGTGCCTATTACACCTATTTTTAATGGTTTCATCGTGATGTCTCCTTTGTTGTCTTAATCAAAATAAACCGCTTTACCAGTACGAGCAGACTCATAAATCGCTTCTAATATTTGTGTAACGACAAGCGCTTCTTCAGGTTTTACACGAGGCGGTGTATCGTTTTGAACACAGTCTATCCATGCCTTTGCTTCTTCCAACGCTTCATCCACAGACTCACCTTCGTAAAAATCGACACCTTTATTGTCCAGTTCGATATGTTTCGTATACAATGCCCCTAATTCTTCGCCGTGAATACGTAAGCCATCTTTCATATCCGCGCCGCCCTTTGTTCCTGATAACGAACACTTCGCTTCATCTACGTCTAAAGAGTTAAGTGCCCACGCGGACTCTAAAATAATTGTGGCGCCATTTTTCATTTTAATAAATCCGAATGCTGAATCTTCTACAGTAAAGTCTTTCGGATTCCATGGTCCCCAAGCATTGGCGGCATTTTCTTGCTGGCTTAATTGATGGAATGTAGACCCCATGACAGCAGCTGGTTCATAATTATTCATCATCCAAAGTGTGAGATCTAACGCATGTGTCCCAATGTCAATGAGCGGTCCGCCACCTTGTGCTTCTTCATCTAAAAAGACCCCCCAGTTCGGCACAGCACGACGTCGAATGGCATGCGCTTTACCAAAATAAATATCTCCTAAATCTCCACGTGCAGTCACTTGATGCAAAAATTGACTGTCAGCACGAAATCGATTTTGGTAACCAATCGTCAGTTTTTTACCTGTCCGCTTTGCAGCATCTAACATTTGTTGCGCCTCGGCAGTGGTTTTGGCCATTGGTTTTTCACACATGACATGTTTATTTGCTTCAAGTGCATGGACCGTCATGTCACAATGAAGATAGTTCGGTGTACAAATATGTACGACATCAATCGCTTGATCTTTTAATAGTGCTTGATAATCTTGATACACTTTTGCATCAACCGTTCCGAACGTTGTGGCTGCTGTCTTTGCTTTTTCGATGTCTATATCGCAAAATGCCACTATTTCTACGTCATCGATTTGCGCTAAACTCGGTAAATGTTTACCATTCGCGATGCCCCCACAACCAATGATGCCTACTTTAATCCCCATACAACACACTCCAATCTTTGATGATATTTCCGTCTCTTTCAGTTCGATCGTGTTTCTATATTTTGTAATCGATTACATTTTAAAATATAACAAAAATGCACCCTATTGTAAACGGATTCACACAGGATGCATCAACTTATTTTACGATCATCAACGCGCATTAATCAGATACATTTGAACGGTTTTAAGTCGATTGGCGTATTAACAACTCACCTTCAAGTAACGTATCGCGTTCTTCCAAATCTTCTCCTTTTAATAGCACTAACAACTTTTCCATCGCACGTATCCCGATTTCAGTTGCAGGTTGTGCGTAAGTCGTCAAACCTGGGTCGACAATTTCTGACAAAATAATGTTATCAAATCCTACGATCGCCATATCTTCAGGAACACGTTTCCCATGCTTTTTCAACTCTTTCATAATGCCAATTGCCATTTCATCATTTGCGACAAATAACGCAGTCGGCATCTCAGCTTGTTCAACTAATTGCTTGCCAATGCGATAACCCGACTCTAAAGAAAAGTCCCCTTCTATCACCCAATCATCACGTACCGTTAAACCATGGCTGTCCATCGCTTCACGAAAGCCTTGCAAGCGGTATTGACCTAAAATCCCATCCAACGGGCCTGTAATATGTCCCACTTTCGTATGTCCAGCTTCTATTAAATGACGTGTCATCAATGCAGATGCTTCAATATGATTAATTGAGACAGAAGGCACATCGATTTCTTTAATTTGTTCACAAGCGAGCACAAGGGGGTATTGCGCACTGACTTTTTCTAAATTTTCAAGATCAAGATAGGACGTCAGCACGATCATGCCATCGACTTTCTTTTCATACAAATAAGAAAAATATGTATCGCCTTGTTGATTTTGCGTATCTCCGAGAATCACTTCATAGCCGTGTTCTCGTGCAATATTTTCAATGTTTCTGAGTATCGCTGAGAAAAATGAATTGGTAATATCCGGTACAACGACAAGAATCGTCATCGTCTCCATTTTACGCAGTTGTCTCCCGATATTATTCGGATGGTAACCGAGAGCTTTTGCGGCTTCTAACACACGTTGTTGATTTTTCGGCTTGACCTTCCCCGTATTACTGAGCACCCGTGAAACTGTTGCTGTCGATACATTTGCTAACTTTGCGACATCCTTTACACTTACCATAGTCCTTCCCCTTTTATGTCTTCGTAATAAATTAAATATAACACAAAACATACCTCATCGCCTTGTAACTGCTGATTCGCTTTCGTCTTAGTTTGAGCGTGTACGATGACTTGAGCCTTTTTCACGCCCACCTTATATTCTATTATCTCATATTTCACAAATTTTACTATTTTAGAATACTAAAGCGACAGATGGTATTGGGTATTGGGCATTGCACGGCATAAAATATTTTGAAAATGTCTGACTACTTTAGTATATTTAATAATGTATGAAACCAAACTAAGAAAGCAGGGTTACCATGTACTTTACGCAATTGAGTGTTGAAGCTTTTGACGACTTTGTAACAAACCACTTTTCGCATTATACGCAAGACGCAGGGCACTACCAGTATAGAAATAAATACAAAAACGATGTCCATTTAGTCGGTGTTAAAAACGATCAAGATGAAGTGATTGCGGCTTGTTTATTAACCGAAGCGCGCGCACTTAAATTTTTTAAATATTTTTATACACACCGCGGTCCAGTATTAGACTACAACAACCTCGAACTGGTCCAATTCTTTTTTGAGCACCTCACACAATACTTAAAACAACAACGCTGTCTTTATGTGTTAGTCGATCCATATGTGCGCAACCATATTCGTGACGCAAAAGGGAATATTACACAACATTTCGATCACGCACCACTTTTCAAAACGTTAGACCGCCTCGGATACAAACATCAAGGCTTTCCTATTGGTTATTCGAGCATGAGTCAAATTCGCTGGCTTTCCGTACTTGACCTAAAAGATAAGTCCGAACAACAACTTTTAGAAGAAATGGATTACCAAACACGACGTAATATTAAAAAGACATATGAAATGAATGTTCAAGTGAAAACTTTGCCCATTGAAGAAACAGATCGCTTTTTCAAACTTTTTCAAATGGCCGAAGAAAAACACGGCTTCACTTTTAGAGACTTGCCTTATTTTGAAGAAATGCAGAAAATGTATGCTAAAAATAGTATGCTCAAATTGGCTTATATTGATTTAAATGACCTTTTGAAGAAACAAACTGAGAAATTAAACACTTTAAAAGCGACAATTGCGGAAACTCAAGAAGCGTTAGAAAGTCATCCTAACTCTAAGAAAAACAAAACTAAGTTAAAACAAACGGAACAACAACTCCAAGCGCAGGAACGTAAAATTGAAAAAACACGTCAATTAATTGCTGAAGATGGTGAAATATTAGATTTGGCTGCGGCGATTTATATTTACAACAATCATGAAGTGTATTATTTATCGAGTGGATCGAATCCTAAGTATAATGCGTATATGGGTGCCTATCGATTGCAGTGGGAAATGATTCAGTTCGCCAAACAGCAAGGTATTGACCGTTATAATTTTTACGGTATTACCGGTGATTTTACGAAACATGCGGAAGACTATGGGGTGCAGCGTTTTAAAGAAGGTTTCGGTGCGCATGTAGAAGAATATGTCGGTGATTTTATCAAACCGGTGATGCCGATGATGTATCGCTTATCTCAATTGTTGAAACGATAGAAGGCATAGGGAAAGTTCAGTGATATCCTAGCTCTATCAAAATATTAAACCACGTATCCCCTGAATAGCGAAGATGCGTGGTTCATATTTGTGCGTTTTGAAAGCCATTTTATCGCAAAAAACAGTGGTCTCCCCTTTCACCTTTCGATACCGTATATTCTGCTGGTGGATCATCATTCGCATTAATATTATCCTTAACATGAGCGCTCAAATCCGCTACCATCAATTCGGTCAAGGTCCCGTACTTATCTTCGTCCCAGGCGCCAATGGGACAGGCGACATCTTTTTACCATTAGCTGAACAATTGAAATCACACTTTACAGTCGTAGCATTAGATCGTCGTGACTATGGCGAAAGTGAACGGAAGACACCCCTTCCTACAGAAGCACAGCAACCGGATGATATCACTCGTGTGAAACAAGATGCAGCAGATTTTGAGACACTCGTACGCCATTTAAGTGTGCACCATGTATATTTTAGATTCGAGTTCTGGCGCAATTGTCACAATGCATGTACTGAAAGACTACCCGGATGTCGTGAAACGTATCGCTTTTCATGAAACACCTATTCATACATTTTTACCCAATAGAACGTATTGGAAAAATAAAAATGATGTCATCTTACATCAAGTGCTCACTGAAGGATTACAACAAGGTCTGCACTTTTTCGCACAAACATTGAACATCGCACCGTTTGATGCCAAAAGTATGTCGCAGCCAGTTTCTGATGACGATGCAACTCAACGCAAACAATATGAACGCATGATGTTTTGGGCAGCATATGAAATTCGTCAATAGATACACTCAGACACTTCCGTTATAGACTTAGCACAACACACTGACATCATTACACTATTAAATGGGACAGATTCAAAAGGGGTATTTCCACAAGATGTCAACGCGTTTCTCCATGACTCAGCCAATCTTACTTTAGATGACATTCCAGGTGGCCACTTAGGTTATGTTCAAATAGCTGAAGGCTTCGCGAACGTTCTTCTTGAGATGTGGCAATCGAGCCTATATTCTTGCTTTTATTTCCTATCATGTAGTGGCCCACTTGTTTTCTGGAGTGATTCTCTTTATTTATTATGGCCACTTTCATTCCTAGCCCTTCTATCATATTGACCATTGTAATTATCAAGGAGGCGAGTATTATCAAACGTGGCCCTTATCACATGTTCTAACTTTAATCTAAATGAATGGCTTTTCTGATCCCTTTAAGTTGAACATCCCTAATCGTTTTAGCAATTTCATCAATGTCATTCGGGTGTTTCGACCAATATTGTAATGACTGAATTAATATCGCATACATATATTCTTTTATAAGCGCGTTTCTCACTTTTGACTCTTTCTTTAATCCTTTAAAATCTGCAAAACGTTTCGTCAATTCCCTCTTTAATTTCATTTCAAAACTTACAGGTCCGTTATAACTCAATAACGCATGAATCGTTTCAGCATCGTCCTCCAAAGCGACGAAAATCCACTTAAATACTTCTATATTCAGCATATCTATAGATGCATAATGCGCTTCGATACGACGACGTTCTACCCTCACCTTATTCAAAATATTATCTTCAATTTCTGCTAATAATTCGAACTTATCCTCATAATAACGATAAAACGTACTACGCGTAATTTCAGCATTCTCTACAATTTGATTAATCGTAATTCGTTCAAATTCCTGTTCTTTTAATAATCTGACGAGTGCTTCTTGAATATGTTTCTTTGTTAATTCAGTCTTACGTGTATACATGGTAATCCCCACACCTTCTCAAATTCATACAAAATCATACAATATGTCCTATTTCATACATATTATGCCATTTTGTACTATCCATTGAAAATATTTGGTGTTAAATTTTGTAAATGTTAACTCACACATTTTTCAAGGAGGTTCAATCATGACGACAACGCATAAAGATATACACGGCAAAACATACCATCCCATCATTATCATGGTGATTATTTTATTTGCTACATTTTCTGGAAGTTTAATGCAGACTTCTCTCGGAACTGCATTGCCGACTTTAATGAAAGACTTTGACATTGATTTAAGTACCGCACAACAAGCAACGACATGGTTTTTGCTCGCAAACGGGATTGTCGTCCCAGTCTCTGCCTATTTAGCAACACGCATTTCGACAAAATGGCTTCATATATTCGCATATAGTTTATTATTGATTGGTTTAACATTATCTGCTATTTCACCGTCTCATCACGATGGTTGGTCCATCTTTTTAATCGGGCGTATTGTGACTTCTTTAGCAGTAGGTATTATGCTCCCTGTGATGCAAATGTTAATTATGCACATGTTCCCACCCCATCAGCGTGGCTTAACGATGGGATTAACAGGGCTTGCGGTAGGATTCGCACCTGCACTTGGACCTACTTTTGCTGGTTGGATTTTAAGTGGTAACCATGTCATCTTAGGATTTACATTATCTGATTCTTGGCGCAATATTTTCATCGTCCCTATTATCTTTGTCGTACTCGCACTGATATTAAGCTGTTTTTTCATGAAAGACATTATACCGAACCGTAAATTAAAATTAGATCTATATTCACTCTTCTTATCAAGTATCGGTTTGGGTTTATTTTTATGGGGCTTTTCAAATGTCTCTACTGAGGGATGGCATAGTGTAGAAAAAGTCATTTTACCAATTGTCATCAGTTTGATTGCAATGACGTTCTTTATCATTCGACAGTTAAAATTAGAGACCCCATTTTTAGATTTACGTGTCTTTAAATCACGTGGTTTCACTACTACAACGATTGCACTGGTTGTCTTAACAATGGCAATGTTCGGCATCGAAATGATGTTGCCTACCTTTTTACAGAACGTTCAAGGTTTAACACCATTCAAATCAGGCTTAGTGTTATTGCCGGGTGCAATGATGATCGGACTCATTTCCCCCATTTCTGGTGCGCTATATAACAAAATCGGCATACGACGTTTAGCTTTTATTGGTTTTACTATTTTAATTGCTGCATCGATACCCTTCGCCTTTTTAAATGCACATACGCCGCTATTATTAGTATTAACATTGTATACCGTGCGCATGTTTGGTGTAGCGATTTTGATGATGCCACTAACAACGAATGCAATGGAAAGCTTAACAGTTGAAAATTCAACGCATGGTTCAGCAGTGAATAATACGGTCAGACAAGTCGCTGCTTCTGTTGCTGTTGCACTTTTAACATCAATTACACAAAATATCGTCAATCAACAGTTGCCTGCATCACATTTAAAAACAACGGATCCACTTGCATTTGCAGAACAAGCACAACAAGCGTCAATCGATGGCTTTAATGCTGCATTTTTAACGGGACTCATATTTGCCATCATCGGTATGTTACTTGTGCCTTTCCTCAAACAACAGCATTCGAATAAGGAGGAAAATTAAATGATTATCACGATTCTATTAACCTTACTCGTCTTTAGCAGCTGGGTCTTTATTTCACATCGAGGGACACGCCTTATTGTCGGTACCCTCACAACTGTTTTATTAGTCGCAATGATGATTGGTTTAGCTGGGCATTTAAAATATCACTGGGGAATGGAAAAAGAGACAATCACCTCAGAAAAACAACCGATTGCGACAGCTGGTGAACCAAATAGTCCTAAAAAAATACTCATCGCGAATGAAATCGGTGAAAATAGCAATCACTATGTTATGGTTTTCAGAGATCATGAAGATGACATACAGCCGAAAACACACTTCAAACCTGACAACAATAAAGATGATAACTCGGAAATCTT
This sequence comes from Staphylococcus delphini, assembly GCF_900636325.1. NCBI lineage: Bacteria > Bacillati > Bacillota > Bacilli > Caryophanales > Staphylococcaceae > Staphylococcus > Staphylococcus delphini. The sequence continues at coordinate 92,802 of NZ_LR134263.1, read as the reverse complement.
TCAACATACTGCCCATTATGAACAAGCTGATGTTAAACAAGCAACACAACAAACGACAACAACGGTGTGGACTTGGCAATCTGATTTCTATCGTATGTTGTTCAGCTTCGGCGAGACAAAACCGAAACTCATTCATTCCAGTACGAAAGTCATTGTCCCTAAAGATGATTGGTTAGTATTAAATGCTGAAGAAGTTCAAAGGCTAAAAGAAACACAACAATCGCAACAGTCAGAAGATACAACGCGTAAAATTAAACAACCTTAGTACGATAACAAAAGACCAGGTGACCTACACGATTTTGTAGGACATATCTGGTCTTCTTTAAATTTTATTTTGTTGTAGAAATAACAGGTACGAGTAAATGGGAATCAATACGTACAATACCAAAAATGATAAACCCCCATATCTGAAATACTGCTTTGAAATACGACTCACGATACATATTATTACGTCCTTCTCACGGGATGATTACCTTCAAGTGTTTTGGATTTAATACATCGCCCCACCATTCGACCACAGCAAGGTATGAGAGACCATTTAAACCTACATTACCATACTTTACACGATCAACGACAATATGATGAAGACCTACTTGAATCTCCTCAAGCAGTGTCCCTTTGAGTTTTGGACCATCTCATTTGGCCCTGTCATTTTTGCCAATTCTTTCCATATTTCATTGCATCCCATTCTAAACATGACTTTTTGGGCTTAACAATCTACAATATTCAAAAGACTGTTTGAAATACAGAAAAAATCACGGAAATTGTATAAAAAACACCCCGATAAGCGAATGGCATCATTCAACTTACCAAGGTATGATAGAAACTGTTATTTATCTTCAAAAGCACGGCGCATCGCATTAAGTCTGTCGTGTAAAATTTGATCTTTAACGCGCGCACCTGGGACCAATTCGCCCAAATGATAAAGTCCAGGATAAACGTGCAACTCTGTCGATACACCAGCGCGCAATAAGTGTTGTGCATAGGCCATCGCTTCATCGACAAACAAATCTAAACTGCCTATCGTAATTAAAGTTGCGGGAAGCCCTTCAAATTTTTCACGTCGCGCTTGCACGGCATATGCTTCAGGTATTCGCCCATCGACAGGGTGACCGAGATACATTTCCCATGCAAAACGATTCATATCTCGATTCCACCCGACCTGACCTACATGTGTATTTGAACGCTCGTCTAATACCGTCCGATCATCTAGCATTGGAATGTGCAAGTTTTGGAAAATCACGTTCACTTCGCCACGGTCTAAAGCCAATTGTGCGAGACTTGCAGCGAGTGTACCGCCTGCACTATTGCCTCCAATCGCTAATTTTGCCCGGTCGATATGAAGCGTGGGTGCTTTCTCATGCAACCATTTCAATACCGCATAGCACGCTTCTAATTGCCCGGGAAATATCGTTTCAGGTACCAAATGATAATCGACTGACACGACGACACACCCTAGTTCATGCGCAAGTAATGCATTATCGCTATTGTCCAACTGTGCCCCGCCAGACACCATGCCACCGCCGTGCATATACAAATACCCTGGCATATCGGTCAACACTTGATGAGGTCGAAACATAATCACATGAATCGTTTCCTTTTCATACGGCACCTCAACATCTTCAATCGATACGTCAAGCTGTGGGTCAATGGTCGTTTTCGCATGACTGAGCACATTCGCGCGATAACCCCCTAAATTCTCACGCGTTAATTTTTGATATGGCATAGATTTTGCGGCCTCTCGTAAATCCACATCGACGTGCGCCAGATATTCTCCATCCATCACCAGACTCCCCTTTAAACTTTATTGCACACGTTTTTCATTTTCTAATTTCGGAATACGGACATCTAAACCAAAATATTTTTTCAATAACTCACGATAATTGTCTGCAGTGACTGGCATTTTTTCTTTACCTTCTTCAGTCGTAATTGTGACATTATTTGTGGACATCGTATTGTGACCCTGTGGTGTTTTTTTATTAATCATCAACATTTTTTTAAAGGCGTATTTCGGATGGTTAATCGTAAAATCATAACGCGCGTCGAAATAACCGAGTTCTCGATCGACATTTTCAAAAAAGAGCAAGTCCGTCCACTCAGTACTTTCACCATCATTTTTAATTGTTTGCACATAATATGCATTATCTTGATCTTCAGCTGGGATAATGCGATAAATATCATCTTCGTCGTAAACATACGTCCCATCTAACGGAATCGGTTGACTTGGAAAATGACCGAAACCTGTATCCGCAATATATTCTTTGCCATCAATGGTCACAAGCGTCGTCAAATGCGTATCCATATCTTTCCAATCTTTATTAGGCGGCTTCACATAACCTGACAATAGTTTCGTATCAAAACCACGGGCGTTCAAATAAGCATTCGCCACAAGATTATTTTCATAGCAAAGCCCACCGCGCTGTTCATTGACAAACTTATCTATATTTTTTTCAACATCCATCGTAATTTTGTCACCATTGAACACATCTATCGCCTCGAAAGGAATGTTCAACATAAAATGATAAATGAACTTTTGTAGCGCTTCAAATGAGTGTTTTTCCATTTCTTGTTGATCTATACCGATATAGTTTTCAAGATCTGTAAAGTTCATGGTCATCTTCCTTTCTTTAATAAAATTGGCTTACTTTGATTTATAAAAACGCACTACAATTCGTCTCCCGCTTATGACAATTCCATCTATCTTAATCCATACCCCATTCCACTTAATTGGAAAGTGCAATTAAACAATCAATCATTATATGAATATGATAAACCTCTGCAATTATTTTTACAAACGGAATGCATTCCATATAATCAAACCTTTTAATATCAGGCTTTCCATCGCAAAAAGAGACCCGTACATGTCCATACGAATCTCTTCAAACCATTATTTTCATATTGTATTTTTATTGAGAAGAGGACTGATTGGATTGTCTTCTAATGCCGAAGAATTGTAAATACGTTAACAATCTCCAAATATATTCAAGTGGGCCATATCTAAAGAATCGTAGCCATAACATAGAAAACAGCATTTGGAACACAATAATCATTAATGATACGACACCTGACATTGCGATTGCTACAGACATCCATTGGCCGACCAGTAAAATTAATGCAGTATTTAATAAATAGTTCGTTAAAACCATTTGACCATAATATTTAAAAGGAACCAAAATGCGCTTCATTATAGAACTTTCTAATATCGTTACGAAGAATACAATATAGAATAGCGAAATGAACGGTGCTGTATAGACGGTAAGGTCAGAATAAAAATTATTGCTATTGGCATAAGCTTTGATGTCCATTTGATCTTTTACTAAATCAAACGTAGGTGGGATGTAGAAATAGTGTAAGAGTGCTAAAGAGATAACAAAGCCTATCAATGAAAAGACAAACGTTATTCGCAATGCTTTCTTATGCTGATAAATCGTTCGATGAATGTCATATTGTCCAATGACGTAACCTATTACAAATAATGCTGGAACGAGTGTCAGTTGGTTGCCACTGAGCGCACCGATAACGAGTAAGATGAGCCCTATCACTAAATTAATGCGTCTATTCACGAACGTAAGAGGGAGTAGGAATAGACCTATGATGGAATAAAATAAAAGTGCTTCCCCGGGTTGAAAAATTTGGTGGACGATACCGATTAACAGTAACACCACGCTACGTCTCACATATAACGTAAAAGGGTTGGCATTTTTGTTTTTCGCGTTATGGAAAAAGATATCAAATCCTATACCAAATAATAATGAAAAAATGGAAAAAACTTCTCTTGGCAACATCATTTCTTTCAGCCACTATAAATCGTTGTTGTCAGACGTCTGAATAAGGGCCTCCGCGTGCACATGGACGTCTGTCATTCCTGCTTGTAGAAACAGCTTGTACAATTTTTGACCGATATGCATGTCGCCACCTTCTTGTTGAATTGTTGACCACACACGTTGAATTGCCTGTTGATGTTCCGGTAATGATTTCGCACCAACACCCCCATTGATGGCGTCACTTTCTTGAAAACATAGGATACCTTCCGAGTTTAACCGCGATTTCAATAAGGTTAATATTTGAGGCACGTCTGGCAAATACATTAAAATTCTACGTCCCACTGTCGCATCAAACTGACCGAGTGATTTCGGAAGTTGATAAAGATCTACAATGACAAATTGAACATTGGGCGTGTGATTGTGATTTTCAGCAATATCTAGCAAATTCTGATTCATATCTACGCCGATGACCTCACCTGTCTTACCAACGATTTTCGCTACAATTTGGGTTACTTCACCCGTCGCACACCTACATCTAACACACGCATTCCTGCTTTAATGCCCAAGCTTTCAAGCAATTTCTCGATAAAATCATTACGTCCTTGCATTGTCTGACCTCCTCATTTCGACACGTTTCTTAACGCTCCATATTATAAAGAAAAAAGCAGACAATTTCGAATGATGGTTCACCTCATTCATAGAAAACATCAATAAACAGTCGCAACACTTGACGCTACGACTGTTTATTATTCTTACTATTCTGTTCAACTCTAGATTCGACAATACTATATTTACCCATTCCTAAACTAGTTTTAATGCCAGCACCACAAAATGCTCCAAAATATAGCAAGAAGTGACTCAATTGCAACACAGGAAGCGGGCCATTCACTTTTATTGTGATATCACCGATAAATGATGGAATTTTAACTTTTTCCAAATGAAATCTCATGGTTTTTAAACGATAGTCAACAATATGAATATGATTCTTCAAATATTGTAATGTATCATAATCATACATTTGATATGCATCAAAGAACGTGTCGAACTGCATCATGATACTTCTAAAAAAACTATTCATATCAGGAAAAATCGTGTATGTCCCATTTGACTTAAATGACATAGGTGTATGAATGCGAAGTTTTATAAAACGACTCAGCTCTTGCTGGTTTAAAAACTGATTCATCATCTCTGTTATATCTATTGTTTCTACTGTAAAAGATGCAAAATCAATAAATGCCTTATAACGCTTTAAGTACAACTTTTTTTCTTTACCAAATAGTTCTAACAATTCTTGTGTTAATTGTTGAGATAAACTTACAATCTCCCACAAAAGCTGTTGATTATCATCGAAATAAATACGCTGTTTCAATGGACTATAAGCAGATTCATGGTGTAATATGTTGGCCAAATCATCAGAAAACTGATCCATTAAGGCACCATGGAGAACACTCCCCATATAAGAAGCACGCATAGTAGATGGTATGTTTAAATTAACTGTTATTTTATTCATTATAATAACCCTATTAGTTTTTCATTTTTATATTCTAGAAAATCAAAATCTTCTTTTCTCATATCCGGAAACGAATGCGATATCATGGTAGGAATCGCTTCTACTGCTTTTTTTATTTTTTCCATATTCTTCTTACTTTCTAGTTTAAGTGGTTCTAATTGGTGCGCAATGGAGTTTCTTAAATCATTAATATTTATGATGGATTGAGATGCATTCAAAAATGGTGACTTCTGGTCAATTGCAGCTATGATATCAATATATGCCGGTAGACTCACTGTATATTTAGCATCAAAGTTTTTACCTTGCTGTAGCAAATACAATTTATATTTGCCAACTAACGCTGAATTCTTTGATGTATTATGAGTTATATATGGCTTACCTTTTTTATCTATAATGAAACCTGGCCATTTTTGGTCGATATAATAACGAAGAATATATTCAGCAATAGATTTCACTCGAATGAGCGTCTCTGCTACATCCTGACGCTTATATCTCATGTTTAATAGCAAATAATGTAATAAGACTTTCTGTAAATCTTTATTAGTATACTTTTCAATAATTTCAGGAAATACAGTATGTGTTTTAATTTGTTTTGTTAGCGCTAATAATTCTTCCTTTAATATCTTACTGTTTCTAAATTCCGGATTTTCATTAATAAGATGGTATGCTGCCTCGTAATCATAATGTTTAATAAGCTCTTTCAATTGCGAACGTATCATTGTCTCGCGAAAACTGATAATGTTGATCACTCTAGATCTCGTAGCTGCATTTAATTCTCTTTGATTAACTTCCGCCAATTCTTCCAATTGACGGCTAGGATTCGCAAAATGACGCATCCCATTATTCGACGGGTCAGGGGCAGCAACTTGAATACACAACTTTTGTTCTGGATATGTAATGTATTCTAAACACAAAGTCGACTCCATTTGTGGTGTACCGCTTGTAACATTAAGCAATATTTCAGGTTCGTCATGACTATATCTAATTTGCTGAATATAATCATGGAAGGTTTCCTTATAACTATCAAAATCATGCTCATGCGTAATATTTTCTATAATAAGTTTAACCTTTGTTGTAGGAGATACAGATTGAACAATCGACTCCCAATCAAAACTTTTTCTACCAGGTATACGTTCAGTGCCTTCCCAAATACTCTCAGTAAAATACAAGTAAACATACTCAGGTTTATAGTGTCTAACAATATGTAACATAGCACCATCATAGTTATGATTCCATGGGTCTGTATTACCAATGGGACTAAATAATACCTTCAAAAATAACCCTCCCACATTTTACTTTTTGTTGAAACTAATTTGACACATCCCTTGTTGATAGTACTCATTTTTATCTAAATTTACCGTTCCCTTTAAAACAACAGGAACATTTCTAGGGATTTCTTTCATTTTGCCATATACATTTTTATATCTACTTCTTAATACCTTAAAAGATTCTCGCTTTGCTATAGTATATTCATGTAGTTGATAGTGTAACGTTTTACTCGCAAATCCTACACCACCACCAATATATATGATATTATTTTGAGCCATGTCCGGAAATCCGCCACCAAATGCAAAACGTCGACCACCATATGTTTCTTTAAAACCGGCCAACCATTTTTCATAGTAATTACGATAAAAATCTTTAATGCACGATTCAAGGTCCTCTATAGAAATGACTTGATCTTCAATAGAGATTTGAAATGAAACTTCAGTGCCTACTTCTATGCATTCTCTATATAATGGCATCCCTACTTCTTTTTTATTAATATCAATTTTTTGATAGATACTCAGACAATTTTCCTCAATAGGCAATGAGTCGCTCACTTTAATCTTACTATAATAGGTTTTATCATCTTCGTTGTTATATTTTGCGACAATCATTGTTTTGAGTGCACCTTTAAGCGAGCTGCCAGGTATGTATACCTCATTTTGACCATCTCTCACCATTAAATGAATATCATTAAGGCCTTTTTTACTATTCTTTTGATTTTCTTTTTTTCCTTGATTCACACGTTGGCTAAAACTCACAAACTTATTCCATTCTGATTTTTTAACCTTTTCTTGCTCCAGAAAAAACTTTAATGTTCTCTCTCTGGGATTATTGGGTGGATTTTTCAAAAAAACTAAGTATTTATTCAATAACTTTTTATCTTTTAAATGTTGAATTAATTTAACTTTGTTTACTACGTGAACCGTCGATTGATAAAAATCATAGATATACTCATGTTTCGTCCGTATCGAACCATCACCAATATGAACTGGACCTAACACTTTTAATTTGACCTCATAAGTTTCAATTCCCATAATCACACCTCCAGCCATAGTGGTTTCGCATATCGAAATATTGGGTGATTTCCTTTATGACCTACATCAAAGATACCACCTTTAAAAGGCGTCAAAAATACAGAACCTGCTGCAAAGCTATAGAAATCTTTTTTCTTAACAAGTTGTTCTTCATATGTCGTCGATTGAATAAATCCTGATCGTTTTTTAAGGAGGTATCGCGCATCATTACAAGCTTCCATTATTTCTTCATCAGTCGCCATTGCTGTAGTTAATAAAATATGCTGTTTACCAGTTTGATTCAAAAGTTTCGACATGACACTATCTTCAATTACTTCAAAATGGAATCTTCCATAGCCTGTATTCCGCTTACCACCTAGTCCCGAAAACTGTAACGCATTTAAGGTCTTTTCTAAAAGGTCCATTGTTTTTTCAGATCCTTGCGCAATGAAGTACAACCCTGCATCTTCTTCAAAAGTAAAAGTTCCGACTGAATAAGGTTCACTTTCTGCTTCTAGGTTCATACTTTGCGCTAATAAGGATACTTTTGTTTCAAGCGCATAGTGACCCACATTAAAAATGTCGTTCAAATCTTTAACATCTTCAGCATGGAATTCACCTTTAACAAACTGAAGATAATGGTATGTAGGAATATACTTTATTTTTTTGAAATCCTTATGGTGTCCTTCTTCTTTAGATTCTATTTTGATTAATGGCTTTGGCAAATACAATAAGTCATTAACAAATGGAAATGTATCGCTCAATATCAAATCATCATGTAACCATTCTTGACTCTGTCCCAATTGTAAATTTTCAATAAAAAGCGCGCTAAATAAGGTATCAGCTGAGATTGTCATTTCTCCATCAGATAATCTTTTATTCCCAAAATGCACAGCTGTATGAAAATGTAGTTTAAATATTTTCATGACCACCGCTATCACCTACTTCAACTTTAGATGACTACTATCATAATCACCTACTACTGTTTCAATATGAACATCCTTAAATAGTACACGACCATTTCCTCTCGTTCCACCGCCACCGAGATAATCATTTTCTAACAAAAGAATACCTTGTTTAATATTATTAAAATCTGTCGTAACTTCGTCTTCATTTTCAAGATTATAAATAAATATAAAGTCAAACACAGACCCTCTAGTTACTCGTTCAATTTGTCGTGGCATCGCTACTGCTGTCAATCGATCTATTGAATTCTCAAATTTTGTTTCAGTATATGAGACATCATTTTCTGCAAACCATTGGCGTGATGCTTCAGAATAAAATGCATCAGAAATTTGAAGACGTGCTTTTTTTATATTTCCTTTTTCACTTGAACCAAACAATCTTAAAAGCTCTTCAGGATCTTCGTTTGGTGATGTTTGTTTCATTTTAAGGCCAAAGTTTTTAGCAAGTAGGCTTCTCATTTTCCCTTTAATCGAACTACCTGGAATAATTGGTAACTTTGTCTGTAAATCTCTAACTACTGGAGAATCAATGGCGCCTATCATGCTCACTTCTCCACCGCCTCCAATATGAAGACCTGTAACAACTTCTATTTTTCCTGAAATTTTAATTTTTGAATACATTTTAATCCTCCCTTTGATAAAATTTAGCGTATGCAACTAGCGCTTCAAAATACTTACAATAGTTCAGAAAGTAATGTTTGGATTTCTTTTTAATTGCTTTATCTATTATTTGTATCATGAATGTCTTCCGTAAAAAGATATCTACACTCTTTTCTCTTGCGGCTTCATAGTAAAACTTAACCTTTAGATACTCTAGTTCATCTAAGAATTCATCTGAAAGCAATTCACTGTTACTGTTAAAAACAATCGTATACAAACGATTCACTTGTTCCATCAAACTGCGAAGTTTACTTGTGGTCAAACCTTTGAAAAGAACATTATATTCTTGTTGCTTTCTATTCTTCTTAATTTCAATATTGTCTTTAATCACGTCATGTGCAAATCTTAAATCAATATGAACCCCGCTTTTTGTCTTAGCTAAAATCATTTCCGTTAAACCTCCCTCGTTTGGTAAATATAGTATTCAAGTGCTGTAACCAAATATTCTTTTTCTTCATTATTTTGAGCCCATTTAAACATTTGACTTGTAAATGTATCAGACATACGACTACGAGCTAGTAGATAGGCTAATCGCGCGATATGTATTGTGTCGTTTTCTCTTAACAACTGCAATATTTTGTATAAAAAGGCTTTTCCATGGTGATCTTCATTTTTAAAAGCTTCTTTTAATAGAGCATATTTCTCCCCTAATATATTGTCTTTTAATATGTGCCATGGATACACCTTTTCATCTACCCACAATGTGACTTGATTTTTATCTCCAACTTTAGCTGCCTCTTCTAAAATGCCTGTTTCGAAAGCCATTTTTGAAACTGGGTACTTTGCATTATAAATACCAATGCCTGCTGATAAAGTTAACTTACCTAAAGTAAACGCATGGAACTTATCATTAATACAAAGACTTGCTTCAACAATGTCATCCCAAGCCCCAATAAGAAACAAATCATCTCCACCAGAATAAATACTTGTAATTTGATATCCCTCTAAAATTTGGTTGAGTTCATATTTAAAGAATAGAGAAAGCTGTCTAGACAAAGTAGCTGTACGAGATAACGAATTATATCTATTATCTATACCTGAAATAAAAGTCATGCCTAAATTATCAATATCTGCTCTCAATACACCTAAACGTTTAATGCCTATATCTCTATCAGCATAACTACTGATACCCATACTCTTAGTTTCAGGCTGCTTACTAGAGAAATCATAGTCACACATCCATAAATTAGTAGAGACCCCTATCCCAATATGTGGATTGTTTTTACTGTATATTTGAACCGAATCATTATTTCTCATTATATTTTCAGCTTCTTTTTGATCAACTATAGAAATATACTTTCCAAAAGGCATCTTTAACACACCTTTATCGGACAGTATAAAAAATGATTTATCTCTCAAATCATTAGAAATTTGAATTATTCTATCACATACTGAACAACGACCTTCTTCATTGATATCCGTATCACTTCTCAGACATTCTTTACACTCTCTATCACCAAAAGTTTGCTTATTATTTAGATTTATAATATCTGACGCATCATATTTTTGTGCTTTCGCAGTTGACAGTTTTTGACTCAACTGTTGCCAAATGTGTTTATATTGATTATCGATATTCATTAATGCATTACCACTACAACTTTGATAAGCCACAGAAAGCGACAAATCAACACCAAACTCTTTAATAAACCATTTTTTTATTTCTTTTTGAAAGTCTGTTATTGCATTTTGTACTGACTCTGTATTAGGTAATATTAAATATGTATGACCGCCACCAGTATATAGTAGATTAGCCCTACTCAAGTGTAGCCGTTTGAGTAACTCATCAACAATAACCTCTAACATGAGTTCCAAATAAAAACTACGTGACCTTAAACTTTTAAGCGCTTTTGAACCACTGATATTATAAATAAAGCTTTGTATACCACTCATATCCATACTCAAAATAAGAAATGCTTCTTGTTCATAAAATGCTTTCGTTTGATTATAATTTGAAAACAATTTTTGCTTATAATTAGTGACATTCTGTTCATTTAAAAAGTCATAGATACACGTAGCAATGGCAGAAGTAATCCGACTATGATCGTATAATGAAACATCTATTAATTGCCCTTTATTTGTAGAGCTAGGGATATATTGCCACATACTTTCTGTCCATTTAAGCAATGATGCGAAGTGCGCCTCACCATACTTCAATCTGTTTTCTAAATCGTATGCCATATCTTTCATTAATGTGTTGTAGTGGCTACTTGAATATTGCGTATTTCGTACACTCGGGTATTCAACATGATTTTCTTTATTAAACTTATACTTACCTTGTTCTGACTCATCGTTATTGCCATTCACTACATTAAATACACTATATAACGGCGTAAATTTATCAAAGTTAAATTTGAATTCGGTTGAAGCGCTTTCATCACCTTCTTCAATCAAATCTTTTCGATCCAAGCCACTAGCAATATTATCAGCAATGTATGTAATATAAGCTAAACTATTCTCTTCAATATGTGCATTTTTCAATTCTTTATAATGATGATATTTCACATTTTCTAATAATTTTTTATCATTAAATTCTTCAAATTGTTTCAAAAATTGATATCCCAGTTTAGAATGCGTACCTTTCGCAAATGTATGTGCATTGCTTCTATAAATAACTTTACCAATATCATGTAACAAAGCCCCATACATGAGAGTCAACTTGTTATCCATCTCTTTACCACCTTATAAAAAAATCAATTCTGGTTCTTTCACACGTTTTCTTTTAACTTCTTTCCCAAGAATCGTGACTTGATTGTCATTCACTTCATCAGGCAAAACATAAAGTGTAATCACTCCTGTATCTGGAAGTTCTTTTTTTAAAATGTCTAATACCTTCTCTTTTCTTAATGTATTACTAATGTACCGCTCATATAGGCTCCATTGTTTCATATTAAAACCTAACTCGAGTAATCTTTGTCGATAATGATTGGCTTTTTTACGATCATCTTTGGTTTCTCTTGATAAATCAAAACACACGAGTAAATACATTAAATCCCCACCTCAATCATTTGTGGTAGTAATAAATACTTGGCGCTGTTGTTTATATAACACTGATTTAAGGAGTAAGTTGTCATTTTAACGCCATCTAATAGTTTCATTGTCTTTTTGTCAACAATACAAGGTTCATACAAAACTCTAATTAATGCTTTCTTTTCTTCAAGGCTAAAAACTTGAATATTATCTTTAAATATTAGTTCATAAACTTTACTATCTACAAACGGACGATATACTTCAATAATGTCATCTACAAGATTAAAAGGGTTTTCGAGAGATTGATGCTTAATTCCTAAACTCATTTCATAACCATGGAGTGCTAATTCTTTTTTAATAAAAGACCTTACAACAGCATATCCATAGTTAAGACCTGCATTAATCGCGTCATCAAATCTACCTCTTTTAAAATCCGGTCCATACAAGTGTTTAAAATATACTCTAGCAGCAACAGCTTCTCTATTCGTTACATCTCTACCTCTTACTTCTTTAGTAAGCGCTTTCATATATTGCGTGATTTGACTAGCTTGTGTGTTATTTTCGAGGCACATGACCTGATTTAATATTTTACATACTACAATTTTCTTCCAAACTCTGTCTTTTGATTTAGCAGAAAACTGTAACTGAGACTGCATCCTTTGTAACCTTTTTGTCATGCCATAATTGGAAAGGATTTGTGTAGCAGGAGAATGTTTATAATCACAGAAGAGAATAGCAATATCATTTTCAATACACTTTAAAATCAAATTATGTGAAAAATAACTTTTATGACTATCAAATATCAGTGCTTCGACATCATCTAATAAAAAATATCGCTCTGTTTTATCTATAATATTTTTAAACTTGATACTTTCCCCTTTTACACTGACAAAATGATGATTCTCAACATAAATGATATCCTTCATCTTTACACCCCCTAGATAAAAGCAAGAATACGATTCAGTGAGTCATTATATCAATATAGTAGTATATCCAATCTCAACACCTTTAATCTGCTTATTATTTCTTCAAAATTCCAATCAAAACCACTAATGCATATACTTTAAATGGCTATGACTAAAAAATATGCAATAAATACAAAAATTCATCAAGATGTATAAGACTCCATTTTATCGCTTAAAATGTTAATTAAATTTTACAACATTTCTTTGTTTCCAACAATAGAATTGTGAATTATTTGTAATTTTTAAAACGTTGCATTCATCTTTCTATGTTGTTATGTCATTTTTCAACGCTCCATATATCGTAACCTCTCCTTAAAAGCACTTTATAAATACTATAAATGGTATAAGCCCCCTTAATATCCGGGTTTCAATACGATTGATTCGAGTGAAAAAGAATATTCTCATGATGCTGAAAGTTTTCGTCCCCTTATGTCGGGGTATCTATTCGATTAAAAACAAGGAGGAACGATGATGAAGATTAAGAAAAAGTTTTCGTCCCCTTATGTCGGGGCATCTATTCGATTTGAAAATGGTATGCATCTAATTCATCAAGCCACTCGTTCTCGTCCCCTATTGTCGGAGTATCTATTCGATTAGAAAAATATGCAATAGAAATTGACGGTAATAAATGTTCTCGTCCCCTATTGTCGGGGTATCTATTCGATTTTTGGAAGAAATGACAGATGTTATAAAAGGTTTTCAGTTCTCGTCCCCTATTGTCGGGGCATTCTATTCGATTCCGATTATATCGAGGATAAATTAAAACGGGATTATCGTTCTCGTCCCCTAATGTCGGGGCATTCTATTCGATTAACGTCAGCATTCATTTTAGGTTGAAAAAGTACCGAGGTTCTCGTCCCCTAATGTCGGGGTATCTATTCGATTCCCACGTTATGTAGTACATTTCATGGATTTAAATATTGTTCTCGTCCCCTAATGTCGGGGTATCTATTCGATTAAAATCACAGGCGGAAGAAGTGATGGACGAATTGCGTGTTCTCGTCCCCTAATGTCGGGGTATCTATTCGATTTAAACTATAATAAAGAAAAGGAATTGATGAAAATGATGTTCTCGTCCCCTAATGTCGGGGTATCTATTCGATTGGAAGTTATCACCGAGCTAGCTAATTACTTTGATGAGTTCTCGTCCCCTAATGTCGGGGTATCTATTCGATTAGTCGTGACCTCAAAATTATTGCGAACGAAACAGGGTTCTCGTCCCCTAATGTCGGGGTATCTATTCGATTAAGATAACAAATAAAACAAATGAAAAGGAATTGATAGTTCTCGTCCCCTAATGTCGGGGTATCTATTCGATTCTTACCTAATACCAACTTATAACCACTAGATAAAAATGTTCTCGTCCCCTAATGTCGGGGTATCTATTCGATTACAATTCGATTGCGAACGGTAATCAAAACATTATGGTGTTCTCGTCCCCTAATGTCGGGGTATCTATTCGATTATTGGAAATGCAAAATCAAATAAATTAGAAGATGTGGTTCTCGTCCCCTAATGTCGGGGTATCTATTCGATTAAATGAAAGTATTAATCTTATTTGACCACATTAGAGGTTCTCGTCCCCTAATGTCGGGGTATCTATTCGATTAAACATGAACTGGCAACGTATTAATTCGAGAATGAAGCGTTCTCGTCCCCTAATGTCGGGGTATCTATTCGATTTGAGCTATTATTTGAAACACTTTTTGCAGGAACAAAATAGTTCTCGTCCCCTAATGTCGGGGTATCTATTCGATTGGAGTACAAGAAATAACTGATTTAAACAATGCACAGTTCTCGTCCCCTAATGTCGGGGTATCTATTCGATTGATAATGTCAGAATTACATCTTTAGAAAGTGAAGAAGGTTCTCGTCCCCTAATGTCGGGGTATCTATTCGATTAGTCAGCTATAGAAATCCCTTAATAGCGTGAATATCTATCATTTAACCGCGTCTGAAATTAAGACAACTTTAACATTAAAAATATCCTAATTGTCCAATTTTTAGACATTTCAGTTTCAACCAACTAAAAAATTTTCAAAACACATCATCGATATTATACAATAAATTTTTCCCAATTCATACCGTATCCACAAGATTATCCTCTTCTACACTTTTTGAACGTTTTCATTTAAGCCAATTCTTGTTCATGGTAATTATCGTATATTTCCCACTTTTCCTTTGTATACTGCCACCTTCTCTTTAATCTTTAACTTCTGGTCGAATATGCTGTAGCTGTGCACACTTCAATTTTTTTATTCTTAACTTCTTCGTACTCAAAAAGCTCATCGGAATGTGCAATGTATTTTTACAGTTAACATATTTCCGCAGCCTATTCAATTGCCAAAGCTACCATACTCCCATCTTTTTACTGTACGCGACACATCCGACTTCATTCATATGACCTTATCTCTAAAAAATCCTATTACTTCATCCCAAGTTTTCACGTGAAACATTAATTTTCTTTTTACCCAGTTGGGCTCCCTATCTGTATATCGATTCAACCCCAACACTTTACTATAAAAATTTTTTATCGTGACTTAAAAAAATTGAATTTCACTCCATATCCTTTAAGTGATAACTTTATCCTAAGAAAGCGCTTTCAAAAGGAGGGAGTCACTATGACTTATCAACTAAAAATCGACCAAGTCATTCATAATATTGAAAATGAACTCTATCACCTTAACGACTTTATACACGATCATCCTGAGCTCGGCAATGAAGAATTCAAAGCTGTTGAACAAATTACCGCAATTCTTGAAAAGTATGGGTTTGACATAGAACGACACGTCGCTAATTTACCTACTTCGTTTATTGCTACATTTGATCACCATATGGACTCGCTAAAAGAACCTTATACGATTGGTTTAATTTGTGAATATGACGCTTTGGCTCAGTTAGGTCATGGTTGTGGGCACCAACTTCAGGCTCCAACTATTATCGGTGCTGCAATTGCAACTATTAAAGCTTGTTCAGATTTAAGTTTTATTATTAAAGTGATTGGCACGCCGGCAGAAGAAACAACGAGTGGCAAATTACCAATGCAAAAGGCTGGTGTGTTCAAAGACTTAGATTTAGCACTCATGATGCATGGAAGTGACCGTACTACAGTTGATACAAAGTCGTTGGCAATTAATAAGATGACGTTTGAATTTACAGGCATCCCTTCTCATGCAGCCGTTTCACCCGAACTCGGTCGTAGCGCTTTAGATGGTGTCATGATGCTATTTAACGGGATTGAATATTTACGAGAGCATGTCACAAGTGATGTACGTATGCATGGCATTATTACGAATGGCGGGCAAGCTGTCAATATCGTGCCTGAGTTCGCATCAGCCCAGTTTTCTTTTAGAGCTGAAAAACGTTCAAATCTGAATCAATTGTTAAAACGAGTGAAACGTGTTGCAGAGGGAGCTGCTCTTGCTACAGAAACTGAAGTGAGAATCAAAACAGTAAAACAATTAGAAAGTAAAGTCAATGTTCAAACGTTAAATGATGTTTTATTAAAAAATGCTGAACTAGCGGGTGCTGTTCGAATCTCACCACCAAGAGAAAAGACTGGCTCAACAGATTTCAGTTTAGTCACACATCATGTACCTGGTGCTTGTTTAAGGACAGCTTTTGTCCCGCTTCATACACCAAACCATACAAAAGCTTGGGTGGAAGCTGGAAAAACGACTGAAGCCCATAATGCCATTCGAGTGGCGAGCAAAGCGTTAAGTTATACCGTAGCAGACTTTTTAACTTCTCCAGATTTAAGACATCAAATTAGCTATGAGTTTAAACAAGCTCATCAAGCGTTGTAACAAAAAGTTGAGGTGTTTGAAATGAAACAAAAGGATGGCAAAAAATTCCCTGATGCAATCGTCATTATTTTTACGATGTCCATTATTGCCGCACTGCTCACATACATTCTGCCTTCAGGGGAATATAAAAGAAAAGCTGTAGGAAGTATTAAAGAAATCATTCCAAACTCTTTTCACGCGACACCAAAGCACCCCACCGGCATTATGGACTTTTTCACTGCCATTCCACATGGTTTAGTAGAAAGTGCAGACATTATTTTCTTAGTCCTTATTATCGGCGGAGCAATTGCGATTATTGATTCAACCGGCGCAACCTATAGTGGTATCCAAACTTTAGTCGAAAAGACAAAAGGGAACCAATATGTCTTAATCATTGTCATATCATTATTATTTGGTGTGATGCATCAAGTTGGTGTGTCAGGCAATACCGTTATCGCGTTTATTCCGATTGGTATTATGTTAGCAAAGGCGTTAAATTTAGATGCTATCGTAGGGGTGTCCATGGTTTACCTCGGTAACTTTGCTGGCGGTGCGGTCGGTACATTTGACCCTGCGATTATGGGTGTGGCGCAAAGAATCGCAGGTGTTCCACTTTTCTCTGGTGCATGGTACAGAATTATCATTTTCATTGCACTCATTATTGTGACTATCATTTATATTATCTGGTATACACGTAAAATTAGTTTAGATCCCTCTAAAAGTATTTTGCGAGACAATCCTTTCCCAGTTGTTAATGACGCACAAATTCCAACGTATGAAAAATTCAATAAAAAGCATTTTCTCATCATTCTTATTTTTATTGGTGCGATTGGTGTCTTTTTATATGGTGTCTTCCATTACAAATGGGCGGTCAAAGAATTATCAGCTATTTTTATTATTGCTGCCATTCTCGTTGCTTTTGTTGAACGGATTTCTCCTAATGCCTTTATCAAAACATTTATGGAAGGGGTTAGAAAATTAGCTTACGGTGCGATGATTATTGGTGTTGCACGCTCAATCATTGTTATCTTTAAAGATGCTCACGTCTTAGATACGATTACACATGCAGCGACTGCACATATGCAAGATTTGCCTACTACAATAGGCGCATTAGCTATGTTTGCGTTCAACTGGTTTTTCAACATTCTTGTCAGTTCTGGTAGTGGGCAAGCATCTATCGTTATGCCTATCATGAGTCCTATTGGTGATATGATTGGACTCACACGACAAACGACTGTACTTGCCTTTAAACTTGGTGACGGCATTACTAACATCATTACACCTTTCTCTGGGGTGCTTATGTCTGTCCTTGCCATAGGTGGTATTCCTTGGACAAAATGGCTGAGATTTGCTTTCCCTCTTGTACTTTGGTGGACACTCGTCGGCACTATCTTTTTAATTATCGCTGTATTTATTAATTACGGACCTTAATCAAAATAACTCTTACAAAACTCTATAAAATGATATATGTGGCTATTTTTCTGAATAGATGTTCTATAAAATAGCCATGTTTTTCTATAAATGTACTTATCTTCTTCATCTTTTAAATGATATTGATAAAACTTTTCCCCTTTTTCAATACATGAGTGCGGCACAATCGAATAACCCACCCCTGCTTGAACTAACTGTTTACAAAATGCCACTTGATCAGATTCAATGATAATGTGCGCTTGTTCATCATACTGTGTCTGCCACCAATCATTAATTAATTTCGTGATTGAATTCTCAAGTTCAACATAAGCTTTATAATTTTTTCGTGGCTTATAGTTAATCCTTGGTGCTTTATACAAATTTTCAAAATCGATAGGATGACTACTAATCAATGTAATAGGATCTCGTTTTAAAAATATTTTCTCCCCATGCCACTGATAATCACCTGTCACAATCGCAATGTCTAATTCATTATTTTCAAGTTTTTGTAATATATCGGAACTCCAGCCACTCTCAACATTCATATTGAGCACATGTCCCGCTTGTGCATAATCTTTTATCATATTAGGTAAGTGATAAAGAATAAAATTGTTATTCACACCTAATTTAAAGCTCTGCGGACGTGAAGCTTTAATTTCGCTAATGCTGTTTTTTAAGTTCTGAATGTCATGTAAAATTCTATTAGAAAACTGAATTAAATATTCGCCCTCTGTTGTAAATTCAATGTTTTTACCAAATTTATTCGTTAAATGAATCCCAAACTCTTCTTCAATTTTCTTAATACGGTAAGTCAAAGCAGGTTGCGACATAAACAGTTTTTCTGCTACTCTCGTTAAATTTTTCTCCCGATAAAGCAAAGATAGAATTTTATAATCTTGTTCTTTCATAAAGATAACACCCCTTAAAAATCAAAAAACGACCTTGTTCCACACAAAGCCGTCTCACATATTGCTTATTATTCAATCACTTCTAGTTTTAATAATATGTACATGACAATTAAATCCAACGCCGTCAACCCTATGTACAGTAACAACATGGTCGAGATCCGTACGGGTAAAATGATGACAATGATAAAGTAAATCAAGCTTAAAACTAGAAAAGATCTTCCTGTTAATACATTCGTACGCGCCTTTTCTGGAAAAAAGAAAATAATAGGTTGATGGCGGTTAAAAATAATAAACCATAGACCTGTTAATAAAATTAAAATCGTAAAACTAATACCTACAGCATAACTCATTTCATACACTCCAATCTCTCTTTTTCTCTATTTGGCTGAATGAAATAATCTCTATCAAAACTATTATAAATAAAATAAATGTAATAAGTAAACTATATTTCATAAAACTACTAACTTATGCATATATTATCGTTTGTTCTACCAAAACGGATACAAACAATTACAAAAATCCACGCCATCAAAGAAGGTCGTCCCGCCATTCACAGTCGCTGTATCCGTTGATAACCGACAAAGGGCATACCGACCTTAACTTTTTGAAATGAAACGCATGGCTTTCTTTTTTATTTGTTCATAAAAGTGATCCACTTCAATTTTTAAACACACGCCAAAAAAGCTCATGATAGCCACCCCTACCATGAGCTTTTAATGATTAATTTAAACGATCGATATAGGCATCGAATGCATTTACAAAACGTTTCATATAAGAAATTGTGCGCTCGTCTTCAATTGTCCCTGCATCTGTAATCAATTCATGTATGCGTCCGATAATTAATTTGGGTCCTGGCATAATATGCGCATTCATCGCTGTTAGTGTTTGTCTTAATTGTGCTTGAGACAATGCCGAACCTGTTGCGCCTGGTGAACAACCCGCAATCGCAAATGGACGGTCGATTAATGGTGAACGGTCCCCTTTATTTTTAATACGAGATGCCCAGTCAATCGCATTTTTCAACGGACCTGGTGTACCTGTATTGTACTCCGGTGTGACGATGACAATACCGTCTGCTTCGCCTAACGCATCACGAAATTCGGTTACAGCTGCTGGCTCTTGATCGCCTTCAAGGTCAAAGTTGTATACGGGAACATCTTTGAATGATACTTCTTTAATATTCCAATTTTCAGGAACTTGTTGCATCATTTTCTCCATATAAATTCGGTTGTACGAACCTTTCCTCAAGCTCCCACAAATAAATACAATGTTTTTCATCTTGATTCTCCTTTAGATCATTTTCTCAACCCGCTGATGACTGTCTTTAAATTTGCTACTATCATAACATAGGATTGGGGATTTGACTGATACCTTGTTTTAGCGTTTATTTTTCGAGCAATTCTCGAAACCATCACGAAACACCAACAGTGCACATAATGAAATGATGCGCTATTTGTTATATAACCTATCGCTTTAACTAATAGGCGACCATTTATTTGACTCAATCTATTCGTCATCAAATATTCAAAAGTATATGATAATAATATATTGATAAATTTTTCACATAATTTTATACTTTGAATATCTAATACAACAAGGAGGTCCTGATATTGAGACAACGACAATGGGGCATGTTGCTCTTTACAGGTTTAATTGGCGGTATATTATCTGGAATCGTTAAACTCGGTTGGGAAGTGATGTTTCCACCGCGTACGCCAGAAAGAAATGCGACAAATCCACCACAAGAGTTATTGCAACAACTCGGATTGAGTCATGACTTTACACATCAAACGTATACATTTTCAGAAATGACGCTGCCATGGGTAAGTTTTATCGTACATTTCAGTTTTTCTATTGTCATTGCTGTGATTTATTGCATGTTAGTGAAAAAGTACGCAGCTGTCGCTGTGGGTTATGGGGCTGTTTTCGGGGTGGTCATTTGGGTGTTCTTCCATTTGATTTTAATGCCGCTCATGCACACAGTACCGGCACCATGGCATCAACCTTTCCATGAGCATGTATCTGAGTTATTCGGACATATCGTTTGGATGATGACGATTGAAGGCGCCCGTCAACTTTACTTTTATAAGCACCAATCTGAACTTCAATAAAACAGACAGATACTGAGACACAAATTTTTTAATGGTCTTACCTTAATGTATTTTCATATTTTGCTTTTCGTTCATCGTTGAAGAGGGGCTAGGAAACGAATGTCCCAGCCCCGCTTATGATTTTAATGATACTTCTGCTATCAAAACCGCGTTATTTTACATTTGATCATAATGATATTTCACTAACTCAAAAAATTTATCCATGTTGTAATTCCATCTATTATAATATGCGATAGGGTCAGTATGTGTGGTACCGCCCCAGTATCTTGTGATGGCGTTATGACTAATAATCGAGCCCACCCCTTCTTGCGCATCGGCTAATGTCGGTTCAATATTTTGTTGTTTCAACATATATGCTGCGAGCCATGCTTGGTTATTCACCGATCTTGCAAAATCATCAAAACTATACATCCGGACGACTTCAATATGATAAAAGTACGGATTAGCTTTTTTTCCCGCACCCCAAGCAATATAGTTTGACGGCGCTGTGATATGGATTTCATGTGCATCTACAAATGCATGAACAAAAGCCCTCTCATATGTCCGATACATCCGGTCGACCCATTGCTCTAATGTACGGTCATCTTCACCGACTTCATGAATAACGACACCGATATAAGCGCCGTACTGATATGGAATTTTAGGCAAGCTCTCCATACGTGCATCTTTAACAACTGGGGCATGTTCAATATGGTTTTTCATAATATATTGGTTCACATCAGGATAAGGAATTGGAAGGATGTCTTGTGATGAGAGGTGCTCTTGTTGACTGTTGGGGATTGCATTTCCATGACCCTGTACATGCTGAGGTTGTTGCATAGCAGTAGGTACATCAGATGAAGCAGCTAAAGTCGTCGTCCCTAATAAATTGCGTGCGTAACTGGTAGTCGTAAAGCATAATGAAGTGAGTGTCATTACCGCAGATAGTGCCATCGTCGTCCACCCTTTTAGCATTTTAATCACACCTTTTTGATTATTTAAATAATACAAAAACATATAATACTTTTATATAATAAATGCTACGCTTTTTCGTTTTAAAGTCAAGACCCTATTTTTTAACACAAGAAAAATACGCATGAGCTCAGGTGCATTTTTTCTATACAAAAACCAATGCTATGTGATTTTCACGCTCATTTATATATCATCCATTCATTTATCATTGTTCATTTGCACGCACAATTTGCCTCATCACGAAGGCGTTAACCATTGAATCGAACCCGCATCTTATCCTGAATAGGCAGTCACATGTTTGAACATCATATTCATGTGGAAAACAAAAATAATTGTATTCTATGAAATGTTAAAATAACCATTTTAATTCAAAGAAACTTATGGTTATAATGACAACGAGGAGGAAGATACAATGTCAACTTCAACAGAAAAATTATTAGCCTGTCTTTCATATTTCAGTGTATTTTTTGCACCAATATTATTTCCACTCATCGTATGGCTTGTCGCACCACAACCTGTTTCAACACATGGTAAAAAAGCATTGATTTATCACGTGCTACCATCTGTGCTTTCGTTTATTGCTTTCGGTTGTATGCTCACGATATTCAATACAAGTGGCGCTGTGCTCACCACTTTTCTCGTGATTGTTATTGTGATTACAATTGTAGGTGCGCTCTATTACTTAGTTTATAACTTGTACTCTGGCATCAAAGTATTAGTTGTCGATCAACTTTAAACGATTTCTACATACATGTGCCATTCATGACAATTCAATGTTACGCTATATTTCTTCAAAGCTTGGACATTCATTTGTCCGAGCTTTTCGCTGTTGTTTAGTCTTCTCAATCTCGCTCTCCCAAATTAATGACAAATGTCATATCAACCTCATGACAAACTGCACTACAACATAATCAAGCGCACATATACAATCAACCTAACCCATAAAAGGATGTGAATTGTATGATTCGAATAGACCACCTTACTCAAACCTATCATCAAAATCCCGTTGTAAATGATATTTCTTTTCAAATTCATGCCGGCCAATGTACCGCACTGATTGGACCGAATGGCTCTGGAAAAACTACGCTTATTGATATGATTATCGGTGACCGTCATCCTGTACAAGGCACGATTGAAGATCCTGACCATCTGTTAACTTCTGAACAATTAGGTGTACTGTTTCAACAAAGTCGCTTTCCAGAACGCATGAAAGTCATTGAACTGTATCACTTATTTGCACATTGCTATCACGCACCTTTACCCCTTGAAGCATGGATTGAAATCACACGTTTTACAGAAACACAACTCCAACAATTTGCGACACAACTTTCAGGTGGGCAACAACGTATTTTAGACTTTGCGTTAACACTTGTTGGACAACCGCAATGCTTCATTTTAGACGAGCCAACCAGTGCGATGGATGTCGAAATGCGTCAACATTTCTGGTCAGTCATTCGTCAGTTGAAAGCAAATGGACGTACGATTTTGTATACTTCTCACTACATAGAAGAAGTTGAACAAATGGCAGATCGTGTCATTGTACTCAATCAAGGCCGTTTAGTGATGGATGATACGCCACAACATATAAAGCAAGAACAAGGACGCTCCATCATCACATTGCCTACACCACCACCTGAAGCACTGCTATCACAGTTATCTGGCGTCAAACTCACACCAACAGATGACGGGCAACTTCAAATTGAAACAGCGGATGTACAGCAAACGTTAATCGAGTTACTCGCACGCAACATTCCTTTGCAGCATATTGAAATTCATCACCATTCACTACTCGATATTATATTCAAACAAGACCAAGGCGGTGTATCACAATGATCAAACATTACTTTTTGACAGAACTCCGACTACTCACGCGACACAAAACACGCTTTGTACTTGCCGTTCTATTGCCAGTCGCATTCTATTTATTATTTACATCCATTCTTGACCTACCTCAACCTATCATGGCAAAGTTTAATCAAGAATATATGTACAGTATGACGACATTTAGTTTAATGAGTTTTTGCTTGTTTTCTTTCCCTTTTGACATCATTGACGAACGCACACGCGGCTGGTACAAGCGACTCATGCGCACACCACTGACACCCGCACACTACATCGGTGTAAAAATTGGTAAAACGATGTGTCAATTTGCGTTGTCGATTGTCATTATTTTTACAGTAGCTGCAGAATTTAAAGGCGTACAAATGCAGTGGACAGAATGGGTGAGTTCCGGGGTTTTAATTTGGTTCGGGGCGAGTCTGATGTTGAGTATAGGAGCATTACTTGCACAGATGAATGATGTCCAAAAAGCGAGTGGGGTCGGCAACATTTTGTATTTAGCTCTAGCCGTTCTCGGTGGCCTGTGGTTTCCAGTGTCACAATTTCCGACCTTCATGCAACATCTTGCACTGGTAACACCGACCTATCACCTCAAACAGTTGTCCTACGCAGTGAGTTTGCATGAATCTTTTCCACTGACATCTTTAATCGTATTGTTGGTATATTGTATAATTTTCTTAACACTTGCACACAATATTCGTAAAAGAAGTGAAACGACATGATTAAAAAGTTAGATTTACATTATCTGAATTTATCCAGTTTACTTTATTTACTTTTTCCGATACTTAACTTATGGAGTCCATACTATCATGGGCGTCACGATATTTTAGTCGTCGTGACTTGTCTCTTTGTTATTGTTTATACCGTACTTGTGGTAGGATATCCGCTACTCTCTCACGGTATGATGTATACCTTACTGCTTTGTCAATATGGCGGGATTATTTATTTTGTCTATGCAATGAGCCCAATGACTGCACTATTTTTATTTTATAGTGCGTTTGCGATACCTTACGTCTTTAAAGTGACGTTATGGTCTAAAGAATATTTCACTTTCTTTGCTACAATTGTGCTTTGTATCATTGTCACAGCCATTTATTATCCAGCCATCTACAATATCATTACTTTAATCGTATTTTTTACTGTTATTCATTTAATCATGTTTGCCAATTTCAAAAAGCTTGAACAACAACAGTATGAAAGTGAACTTGAAACGAAAAATAAACAACTTAACTTTTTAATTGCTGAACAAGAGCGTAACCGCATCGGGCAAGATTTACATGATACGCTCGGACACGTTTTTGCGGCATTAAGCTTAAAATCCGAGCTGGCACTGAAGTTAATTGATACGGAGCCAGTCCGTGCAAAAGCTGAAATAAAAAGCCTAAACGACATTTCAAAGGAAACACTCAATCAAATCCGTGTCATTATTAACGATTTGAAAATTCCGTCTTTTACGGAAGAAGTGGCATCTGTCGAGAGGTTGTTAAAGGATGCCAATTTGGAATTCCATTTTGAAGGGGTTCAACTGGCACATGCATTGAACCCAGCAAAACAAGGATTACTCGCGATGGTGCTCCGTGAAGCGATGAACAACATTATTAAACATGCTGACGCGACAACAGTCTATGCAGTTTTATCCGAAACGACTGACGGATTGCAGCTCGACATCCAAGATAATGGTTGCGGCATTCAAGACACGTCCCCTATTCATCTCCAAAGCATCCAAGCCCGCGTTGATGTTTTAAAAGGGCAATTACATGTACAAAACCATCATGGTCTACATATACAAATTTTGATACCGAGGAGCGTGCCACTATGATTCGTGTCGTGTTAGCTGAAGATCAAACGATGTTACGTCAAGCGATGGTCCAACTGATGCAACTGCATGACGCAATAGATGTTGTTGCTGATGTTGGTGATGGACAAGCGGCGTTGAAAGCTGTGACATCCCAACCTGTTGATGTCGTCATATTAGATGTGGAAATGCCAAAATTAACAGGACTAGAAGTATTACAACACATTCGTGAACAAGCCATTGAGGTCAAAGTGATTATTGTCACCACTTTCAAACGCCCCGGTTATTTTGAAACGGCTGTCGCATACGATGTCGATGCATATGTGCTCAAAGAACGTTCTGTAGACGAATTGGTCCAAACCATTCATCATGTTATGGCAGGTCAAAAAGAATACAGTGATGCTTTAATGACCTCACTTGTCACAGAGCGTAATCCCCTTACTGATAAAGAACAACGCGTATTAAAAGAAATCGGCAAAGGACTGACGAGTAAAGAAATTGCACAAACCTTATATTTATCAGATGGCACCATACGCAATTACACGTCAACGATTATCGACAAACTCCAAGCAGACAACCGCTTCGATGCATGGAAAAAAGCGCATGATAAAGGGTGGGTGTAGCACAAGGACTGTACTTTAACGCATACCTACCATACATCCACAGATTTAAAAACGACCCCGCACATCTCGGTACCCATGCGGTGGTCGTTTCATAGTCATTCAGTTGTCATCCTTTCCAAATGCAGCTTGCGGTTATTTCCCCCACAAAAATTGAATCAGTTCACGTGCAACCTTTTCATTATCATGCAATTCACTATGCTGTGCGTCAGGACCGACATATTCGGATTCACGATACGTTTTCGCGCTACCTCCAAGTAGATACTTTAATGAACGAGAAGAGACGTTCGATACACTGCCATCAGAGTCCGTACCGTCTTTTAAGTCCCCGTAAATATTAAGGACATCAATATTTTTTCCTTTATACACATCTTTCAGTACACGTAAATCTTGATAAGGCGGATTCATGCGACTTGGCTTGCCGTCCGCATCAAGCGTAATTTCATTCACTTCTTCATTCATATGCAACACACCGTTAAACGTCCCAGCGATATTCACTTGACGTTGTAACTGTGGCAATGCAGTATCTTTACCATATGTCGCCATATACTGCGCAAAAGTCATATTCGCCATTGAATGTCCGACAAAGTTAAATTTTTTAATATGGTACTCTGTTTGTAACGCAACGATTACGTTTTTAAACCATTCCGCATTCACATCTGGATCTTCTTCTTTATTCTCTTTCAAGACAACTTGTACGATAGGATTAATCGTGTCACTATCCAAATGTCCTTTTAATTTTACTTCACCCGCTTCATCCACATGTGCAGTAATGACATCTTGTGTGACACCTTGATTTTCCGCTTCCTTCACTAAAAACTTTTCAGAGTTCACCGTCCCACCGTAACCATGCAAAAATAACGTCGGTGTTGCGCTATCAATATACTTGGCATGTTTCGGATTATTGGCGATTGATGTATTGCGGTAAATGCCTATATACGTCACCCACACGACAATCAATAGCACCACTATACCAATACTCCATTTCCAAAACTTTTTCATGGATGTCACCTCTTTATACGCCCTCGATGCAGTCTCATCGATGTTCACTAAATTTACCTGATTCTATTGCAAAATCTATGAAAAGTCAATTTTGTGCACCTTTCCTATATATTGTGACTAGTGTTTCACATGTGGCGTTTCATACGTTTGGTTGAACAGTTTATAATGTACAAATTTGGAAAGTTCATTCGAATGCGTAATCACTAAAATGGTATCGTTACCGCCCACTGTGCCAATTACTTCTTTTAAATTCATTTGATCGATATAAAAATTCACCGTTTGCGCAAAACCAGGTGACGTTTTAATAATTAAGTACGTATCTTTAATACTCAGCGCAATAATCTCCTCTTGATACAAATCAATGAGCCGTGCTTTCGCTTCTTTTTGTGCATTTTCGTTATATTGTCTGTAGCATCGTTGTTGGTTTTCTGATGGCATTTTATAGATCTTCAACTCATTTAAATCTCGACTAATCGTAGCAAGACTGTATCGGATGCCAAAATGCTGTTCAATATAATCTACAATTTCTGCTTTCGTATGAATATCGTGTTCCTTTACAACCATCGATACTAAGTCTAATCTCTTACTCTTCTTCATACTTTTAAACTCCTTAATCTGATGATAGGTCAGTCAGACAACCATACACATCATTATCATAACAAAACAATTGATTCTCAGATGTGAACTTTTTGGCACCTCTCAAAACGCCCTTTTTCATATTCATCAGACGCACCTGCCTATCAAATGGATATCCATACATCATATTGAATGAAGCACCATCTTTCATTGCGCGTTCCATGTCATATTCAATGATTATTCATCCACATGCACCATTCAAGTACTCGGCATGCATAATCTATCAATTTTATGCATTGAATACATCATTTGTATGAAGTATTAGACATTGTTATTGAGAAAAAATTCACAATACATATAAAGAAAGCGCTTTATACTTTGGGTGTATTAAAACAAAGGAGGCGCAACAATGGAAAAGAATCCTATTCAAGTCAATAGTGAAATCGGCACATTAAAAACGGTTTTACTGAAACGACCTGGCAAAGAATTAGAAAATCTTGTGCCCGATCATCTCAGCGGTTTATTGTTTGATGACATCCCTTATTTGAAAGTGGCTCAAGAAGAACACGACAAATTTGCACAAGTGTTAAGAGATGAAGGTGTCGAAGTCGTCTATCTCGAACAATTAGCAGCTGAGGCGATTGCTGACAAGGCTGTACGCGAACAGTTTATTGACGACATTTTAGCAGAATCTCAAAAAACAGTACTCGGTCACGAAAAAGAGATTAAAGCACTTTTTGAAAATTTAAGTGACCAAGAACTCGTCGATAAAATTATGGCGGGTGTGCGCAAAGAGGAAATTCAACTCGACATGAATCACTTAGTGGAATATATGGACGATAGATATCCATTTTATTTAGACCCTATGCCGAACCTCTATTTCACAAGAGACCCTCAAGCTTCTATCGGCCGAGGCATGACGATTAATCGCATGTATTGGCGTGCACGTCGCAGAGAATCGATTTTCATGACGTACATTCTCGCACATCATCCTCGCTTTAAAGACGCGGATGTGCCGGTTTGGTTAGACCGAAATTGTCCATTCAATATTGAAGGCGGCGATGAATTAATTCTTTCAAAAGAAGTGTTGGCCATTGGTATTTCAGAACGGACGTCAGCACAAGCGATTGAACGGTTAGCCCGTCAAATTTTATTCGATGACCAATCAACATTTACGAAATTGTTGGCAATTGAAATACCGAACAGTCGTAGTTTCATGCATTTGGACACAGTATTTACGATGATTGATTACGACAAATTTACGATGCATGCGGCAATCTTTAAAGAAGAAAATCAAATGAATATTTTTACGATTGAAAAAGATGAAACAACGAACGATATTAAAATTTCTCACTCTAGTCAACTGAAGCAAACACTTGAAGATGCGTTACATGTCGACAATATCCAATTCATCCCGACAGGTAACGGCGATGCGATTGACGGTGCGCGCGAGCAATGGAACGATGGCTCAAATACATTAACAATTCGCCCAGGTGTCGTCGTGACGTATGACCGCAATTACGTTTCTAACCAACTTTTAAGAGAACATGGTGTCAAAGTGATCGAAATTACCGGTAGTGAATTGGTCCGAGGTCGTGGTGGCCCAAGATGTATGAGTCAACCTTTATACAGAGAAGACATTTAAATATTTCATCATCTTATTATAGAAAGGATTTTCAAAATGACAGACATTCAAAAACCATTAAATTTAAAAGGCAGACATTTATTAAAAGAAGACGATTTTACGAAAAAAGAATTCTCAGACTTAATAGATTTTGCGATGACATTAAAATCCTACAAACAACAAGGAATCCCTCACCGCTATTTAGAAAGTAAAAATATCGCGCTATTATTCGAAAAAACATCGACACGGACACGCGCAGCTTTTACCGTTGCTTCTATTGATTTAGGTGCACATCCTGAATTTTTAGGTAAAAATGACATTCAATTAGGTAAAAAAGAATCTGTAGAAGACACGGCTAAAGTATTAGGTCGTATGTTTGACGGTATTGAGTTCCGCGGTTTCTCACAAGATATGGTAGAAGATTTAGCCAAATACTCAGGTGTCCCTGTATGGAATGGACTCACTGACGCATGGCATCCAACACAAATGTTAGCCGACTATATGACCATTAAAGAAAAGTTCGGTCATTTAGATGGTATTAAACTCACGTATATTGGCGATGGCCGCAACAATGTCGCCAATTCACTTCTTGTGGCAGGTCCGATGTTAGGCGTCGACGTGACGATTTGTACACCGAAATCTTTATTCCCTGCGCAAGACTACATTGAGATCGCTGAACGTCGCGCGAAACAAGATGGCGGTTCAATTAAAATTACTGACAATATTGATGAAGGTGTTAAAGGCGCAGATGTCATTTATACAGACGTTTGGGTGTCTATGGGTGAAGAAAGTGAATTTGAATCACGTATTAAATTATTGAAAGACTATCAAGTGAATCGCGCATTATTCGATAAAACAGGTAAAGACGATACGATTTTCTTACATTGTTTACCTGCATTCCACGATACGGAAACTGTCTATGGCCAAAAAATTAAAGAAGAATACGGGCTAACTGAAATGGAAGTGACTGACGAAATCTTTAGAAGTCCTCATTCCAAAGTCTTTGATCAAGCAGAAAACCGCATGCATACCATCAAGGCTGTCATGGCGGCGACACTCGGATAGTTCAATAGATTTGATATAATTCAAAAGTCCAGACATACTTATTATAATGAAATAATATCAAAACCCTTTAATATAATATTTAAACTGGACTTTTGATTTTATCTAAAGGAGATATGACATATGGGTGGAACAGATGAAAACAAATTAAATAAAACCTCCTTAATTGGTTTAGTCATTGGCTCGATGATTGGTGGCGGTGCATTCAACATCATTTCAGATATGGGGAGTCACGCTGGCGGATTAGCGATAATTTTAGGTTGGCTCATTACTGCAGTTGGTATGATTTCACTTGCGTTTGTCTTTCAAAATTTAACGAATGAGCGCCAAGATTTAGACGGTGGGATTTACAGCTATGCCCAAGTAGGTTTTGGTGACTTTATCGGCTTTTCGAGTGCTTGGGGCTACTGGTTTGCGGCATTTTTAGGTAACGTGGCCTATGCGACTTTACTCATGTCTGCAGTCGGTAACTTTTTCCCAATCTTTGAAGGCGGCAACACCCTTCCTTCTATTATTATCGCGTCCTTATTATTATGGGGTGTGCATTACCTCATTTTAAAAGGCGTCGAAACTGCTGCACTCATCAACAGTATTGTAACGGTTGCTAAGTTAATCCCTATTTTACTTGTCATTATATGTATGATTGTTGCCTTTAATTTTGACACGTTTAAAGCAGGACTATTAGGAATGACAAGTCACGCATCACAAGGGTTTAGCTGGGGAGATACACTCTCTCAAGTTAAAAGTACGATGCTCGTAACGGTTTGGGTCTTTACTGGTATTGAAGGTGCCGTTGTCTTTTCTGGACGCGCTAAAAATAAAAAGGATGTCGGTTCAGCAACGGTCATCGGATTGGTTTCTGTATTAGTCATCTATTTCTTAATGACCGTCCTAGCACAAGGCGTCATCCAACAAAATCACATTTCAGAACTTTCCAACCCTTCTATGGCCGCTGTGTTAGCACATATCGTCGGACATTGGGGCGCTGTACTCGTGAACATCGGGTTGATTATTTCGGTTTTAGGTGCATGGTTAGGCTGGACGCTTCTAGCCGGTGAATTACCGTTCATCGTCGCAAAAGATGGCCTATTTCCGAAATGGTTTGCAAAAGAAAATCAAAATAAAGCACCGAGTCATTCATTACTCATTACGAATATCTTAGTTCAACTCTTTTTAATCAGCATGCTGTTCACACAAAGTGCATATCAATTTGCGTTTTCACTTGCATCCAGCGCCATTTTAATTCCGTATACATTGAGTGCATTTTACCAAGTGAAGTATACCGTCCAAACAAAACAACGTGCGACAACTAAGCAATGGATCATTGGTATCATTGCTTCACTTTATACAATATGGCTCATCTATGCAGCTGGATTAGACTACTTACTGTTAACCATGTTGCTCTATGTACCTGGACTTGTCGTTTATACGATTGTACAAAAAAACAATCAAAAACCTTTAAAACAAATCGATTATATCTTTTTCATGCTTATTTTATTATTAGCGATCATCGGCATCGTCAGACTACTCACTGGTGCCATCGATGTATTTTAATGAGGAGTGATTTTTATGCATAAAAAAATTGTGATTGCTTTAGGTGGCAATGCCATTCAAACGACAGATGGATCTTCAGAAGCTCAAAAAAAGGCGATACGTGCGACGATGCAAACACTGAAGCCATTATTTAAGACCGACTATGATATTGTTATCTCTCATGGTAATGGGCCGCAAATTGGTAACCTTCTTATTCAACAACAAAAAGCGGATAGTCCCGAAACCCCTGCGATGCCACTCGATACATGTGGTGCGATGACACAAGGGATGATCGGCTTTTGGATTGAAACCGAGGTCAATCGTGTATTAGCCGAAGTGAACAGTGACCGTAGAGCTGCAACGGTCATCACGCGTGTAGAAGTGGATGAAAATGATTCGAGAATGGCGCATCCAACGAAACCGATTGGCCCTTTTTATACAGCAGCAGAAATGGAAAAAGTGAAAAACGAAAACCCTCATTCAATATATAAAGAAGATGCTGGAAGAGGGTATCGTAAAGTGGTCCCTTCTCCATTGCCTGTATCCATTTTAGAGCATCAACTCATCAGTACTTTAGTTGAAAATAACAACATCATTATCGCTTGTGGAGGTGGCGGTATCCCTGTCATCAAAAAAGATGATACGTATGAAGGTGTGGAAGCCGTCATCGATAAAGACTTCGCAAGTGAACGGTTAGCACAATTGATTGATGCGGATGTTTTGATGATTTTAACGAATGTTGAAAACGTCTATCTTAACTTCAATCAACCGGATCAATGGAAATTGACACAAATCGATGTCGCGAGTTTGAAACAATATGCACGTGACGGTAAATTTGCAGAAGGTTCAATGCTCCCTAAAATTGAAGCGGCTATCAATTTTGTGGAAAATGGAGAAGGGCGTCGTGCGGTGATTACAAACTTAGACAAAGCGTACGAAGCCTTTAAAGGAGAAGCCGGCACACAAATTTATCAGTAGTCATAAGGTGGTGCTTATATGGGGGAAAAGTCATACAATTACGCAATAATCGATACTTCCCTAATTCAAAATGACATTCACACATGTTTAGAACGATTCGCTGCATTTATCAATATTCCTTCGATTGTCTTACAACCTTACAAAAATGAATTTATCGTAAGACAGTATAACAAAGGCCAAGTGATTTATTATTCATCAGATGAACTGACACATATGTATTTTTTAATCGATGGTTATATCGTACGCGAACATTACAATATCCATGGTGATCTCTATCGTGTGATTAACAAAGATCAACAATTATATCCGCTTCACAATCTATTTCAAGATAAAGTCACACATGAGATTTGTTCTGCGCTCACCGACTGTATTGTGATGACCATTCCTATCGATTTGATAGAATATTTATGCAAAAACCATCACAAAGTGTTCATTCAACTGTTTAAATATTTATGTGAGAGTGAACAACAACTGACTGAATACAATATGGCGCTCACTGCTAAAAATGCCAAATCTCGTGTGATTAAAGTGCTCATTTATTTATGTCATACAATTGGCGACGATCATGACGAGTTTTATGAAATTAAGCCTTTTTTAACGATTCAAATGGTGAGTGACCTTGCAAGTGTTTCACGCGAAACAACCGGACATATTATTAATGAGTTGAAAGCTGAAAACTTGCTCGTCAAAAATAAGAAAAGTTGGTTGTTTAGTAAAGTATTGGTTGATCAACATGAAGATGATTGAAACTAAAATTGAGGCTGGTACTATAAATTTAGCTGGCTTAAAAATATTATTTATACTTGTCCTCATGATATGAACACTATATTTTTATAATTGCCATCATGGCTTCGCTTTCCGAGGGACTTGCCTCAACTAAATTCGGCTTTATTAAAGTGTTCACTAGATGGAGGCCGAATTGGATTTTCGGCTGCGTCTGATCCCTCAGGAGTCTCAGCCAATTGGTCAATCTTTCACCAAATAGGTAGGATACGAGCAAGTTTCTGAATGGAGAAGTAAATTTTTTACCATATCATCTATATTTACTTTCAATCATTTTTTTAACCTAAAATGAAAGTGAGGCTGGGATAGCAGAACTTCCCGGTCTCTTTCTGTGTTGCCATACATATATGACCGTCTCACTGCTCACCTCGCATTGTCGGTACAACCATCGTCCACACCACGCGCGCCTATTTTGTTGTGATATGACTTTTGATAAAATAAAAGTGACATGGATAAATGGGGTGATTCAACTATGGCACATCATATAGATCAATTAAAACATATCATCGACCACTCAGAGCGCATCGCATTTTTCACGGGTGCAGGTGTATCAGTCGCAAGTGGTGTCCCGGATTTCCGTTCCATGGGTGGTTTGTTTGATGAAATTTCAAAAGAAGGCTACTCACCGGAATATTTGTTGAGCATCGATTATTTAGAAGATGACCCAGTTGGTTTTATGCGATTTTGTCACAAACGTTTACTCTTAGCGGATAAATTGCCGAATCCTGTTCATAAATGGATTGCCGAATTAGAACAACATCAGCAAGCATTAGGCGTCATCACGCAAAATATTGACGGCCTTCATAGTGATGCAGGGAGCCAACATGTCGATGAATTACATGGGACGCTCAATCGCTTTTACTGTCCGAATTGTCAGCAACATTATACGAAAAATGAAATCATTGAACAGCAACGCATCCAATGTGAACGTTGTGGCCATGTGATCAGACCGGATATTGTGCTTTATGGAGAAATGTTAGACCAAGCCACGATGACGCGTGCGTTACAAAAAATCACACAAGCAGACACGTTGATTGTGCTCGGTTCTTCACTCGTCGTTCAACCCGCAGCCGGACTGATTTCAAACTTTCAAGGTCAACATCTCGTCATTATTAACAAAGACGAAACCCCTTACGACCACTTTGCAGAACTGGTGATTCATGACGATATGGTCACTGTCGTGGAACAACTTACGGATGAAAGTGGCGCGTAGGTCAAAGCTTGTTACGTTTCTGCCCGATTTCTGCTCGTGCTCATTTGTAGCTTTCAAGGCATTGACTCATCGCTAACTGTGTCACACTTGTTGATGCATTGAAATGGTGCAAAGTCTGAAATGGTCCTCTTGTTGAACTATTAAAGCTCGATTGCCAAAAGGACACGCTTAAAGGATTAGAAGCGGCTGAAATCGAAAATCCCGTATAGCTCCCATCAAGCGTGCCTTTCAATCAATTCCTATTCAGTTGAGATGACAGCCTGACGTGAGCTATTCAAGCATCATCAGCGCAATCATTATAAACATAGCGAACACGTCCAACAAATTGCATTTCAATATTATCCAAAAGTTACCTTAACTATATTTCTTCATCAAAGCTACTGGTATATGACAGTAATCATTCGGATATTTATCGAGGTTATCTTGATGAATAGTGGCACTCGGAATATAGTTCGTGAGTGGTTTCACTTCAACAGCAATACGGTCGGCATCAGGGCACTGGTGAATAAATTGTCGCGCTTCATCTAAATGTTTCGGTTGGTCGCTGTACACACCCGTTCGATACTTAGGGCCGATATCTTCTCCTTGTTGATTGATGCTGTATGGGTCTATGATTTCAAACAAGTAGCCCATTAATGCAGTGACATCGACTTGTGACGGATCAAATGTTGTTTTGACGCACTCCACGTAGCCATCATATGGACCATCTAAAGTCTGTGTCTCACCATTCGCACGTCCTGCTTCTGTTGTGACAACTCCGGGCAATGTTTTGACAAATGCTTGCACACCCCATAAGCATCCACCTGCAAGATAGAGTGTTTCCATAGCGTTTCCTCCTTATGTTAATTCTATTTTAATTGATGTTCGCTATTAAACCCAATGATACATCGAACACTATTTTCAGTTACACAACAATTAAAAACACTTCTGCGCATCATCCGCACAAAAGTGTTTGAAATGTGAATCGTTTATCTTCCCAATAACGTTTCGGCATTTTGGTACATAAACTTTTCTTTTTGTTGATCCGTGATAAGGTCAGTTGTTAAAATTTCGTATCACCGTCATCACACGAAGCAAACATTCTTTTTCATATCAAACTATTTTTAATACCATATCAAATTAGTTTTTTCTACAGTTTAAATAGATAATGACATACGATACACTTCATATTCTATGTCTATCATTTCACGACCTCAAACCATTCTTCTTAGTCCATCGCCAGCAATATCATCGTTCACATCGCAACTTCATCCAGCCATACCCCCGACGCATAAA
The DNA here is from genome assembly GCF_900636325.1 of Staphylococcus delphini. Classification (NCBI taxonomy): domain Bacteria; kingdom Bacillati; phylum Bacillota; class Bacilli; order Caryophanales; family Staphylococcaceae; genus Staphylococcus; species Staphylococcus delphini. The sequence goes on along the minus strand of NZ_LR134263.1, from coordinate 56,224 downwards.
AAACATCCCACAAACCCCTTAACGCAAAAAACACGAAATTTTGCGTTAAGAGATTGCAGGATTTTTTAATAGTTATTATACAAAACACTGTCATAGCAACGTTTTTGAGCGTTCAGCTCCTTTTTTAAACACTCACCTTACACACGAGCCCTTGTGTTAACTTATCTAAGAATTTGGAGTAAATCATAATTCACATACACTTTATTACGTTTTCGCGCATGATCCACATCAATCATGCCTAATTCAACAAGTGTGTTCAAATGCATTCTGGCAGTGTTTTCACTCATATTCAAACTTTTAGCTGCATATTTAACAGTCACATTAGGTGTTGTAAACGTGTAAAACCATACATCCATGATTTTTGAGCCCGCAGCATTATTAATTTTCTTAAGCCCTTCTTTAGCTAATGTTTCGATATTTTCGAGCTTTGTCTGTAGATTGAGAATCATCCGTTGACAAGCGCGTAAATAAAACTGAATCCATTTGTACCAATCGGCATGAGAACCTCTGACACTATTCAACAAATTGTAGTATCGTAGTCTTTCTCGCTCTAATTCTTCACTCACAAAAAATATTGGCGCATTCACAGCACTTTCGGCCATCATATTCAGCACAATTAATATTCTACCGAGACGCCCATTACCATCTAGATAAGGATGAATAGATTCGAACTGTGCGTGCATAATTGCAGTTTTAATCAGTGGATCAGATTGTTCATCTAAAAAAGTGTACCCTTCTTTGAGTACATGATTAAAACTAGGATGTTTCACACGATTGATGTAATGTTCCCAGTTTGTCATATAGTCATCAATTTCATGAGCAGGAACGGGAATATAGACAGCATCTTTAATATCGCTACTCGGTCCAATAAAATTTTGAATCTTTCTAAACTCGCCGGAAGAGACAGTAGTGCCTCTTGTGTTACGTCCCATCAATATCTTATGTAATTCATGAATCAAACGCGTCGTAATCGGATTTCCATTTTTGATTTGCATGACACCATAATCTAAAGCATCTTTATAATTGAGCACTTCCGTCACTTCCGTACTTTTCTGTTCATTCGGTGTTTCTTCAATAATATCTAAAAATGTGACCTGTGTCCCTTCAATTCTTGTAGACTGAACTGATTCTGATAACGTCAATAATTGAATCATTTGTGTACTTACCAATGAATGATTAATTTGTGTATTTAACGCACCTATTAAACTATTAATTTCAGCAACTGATTTGTATAAATCTAAAGCATTTTCCAGAGTAACTTGGGGTGGTAAGAAATCTATGCCTTGTAAAGTCATTAAAAAACACCTCTCTTAACGCAAATTATACAACATTTTGCGCTAAGAGAGGATAACAATTTGTTCTTCTTTATATCTCATTATCAGTTAAACCTTGTCATTCAAAGCTTTGGACGGGTTTAGGGTTTTTTTAAACACACGCATTACACACGAACCCTTGTGTTAACTTATCTTAGAATTAAGTCGCATTACGATGCTTCATAAACGATAATGTCGCCGGGTTGGCAATCTAAATATTTACAGATGGCCTCTAAAGTACTGAAGCGCACGGCCTTTGCTTTCCCAGTCTTTAAAATAGATAAGTTCGCAATGGTCACATCGACGGCTTTGGACAACTCAGTCAGCGATACACCTTTTTCTTTTAACACTTCATCTAACTTTATTTTAATCATAAAGACTCCTTATATCGTCAAATCATTTTCTTCTTTGATTTCTTGAGATTTTCTATAAATGGTAGTAAATGAGAGCAATAATAAATTAATAACAACAAGTAATGTTGCAGTCAGGTTGCCAATGTCTAATACGCTAACGATGGCTTGATCCACATGTAAGAAATCTATCAAAAATTGAAGAGAAACAAAAATCAAAATACACATCGAAGCATACAACGTTTTATCGTGTATTTTATCTGAAAATTTAAATTTAGTATTGACGTTGACTTTACTAAATATTTGATATACGAATATAAAAACGACTAGAGCTAAGATAACTTGTATCACATATACAAGGGCATAAAGCTGATACGATATTGATGCATGCCAAATTCCGTCATCAAACAATTGGCTATACTTAAGAAAATTTTTTATTGAAAGTGATACAAATAAAATAATTAATACTGCTAAAGTATATTTTAGATATTTAATATTCCTTGTCATATTTACCCCTACCTTCATCTCAATTTGATCTATTTGAATTATTATATTGTCAAATCATTTTCTTCTTTGAGTTTCCGTGACTTGTCATAAATAGTACCAAAAATAATAGCCTCGATACCTAGAAGCAATAAAAGTGTGTCGCTCAACTCACGAATATCTAATACTTTCACATATTCCCAATCTACATGTAGAAAAGCAATTAAAAATTTTGTCCCTGAAAATAGAATTACCCCTAGACCAATATATAAAATTCTCATCCTGGGTCCACCTGAAAAATCAAATTTCTTATATATATCATTAAATAATATGAACGTTAAGACAAAAACAATCACGAGTATTAGCAGTCGTACGATATATACTCCTGCATAAAGTTGATATTGTAAAGGTGCGTGCCAAATTGATACTTCAAACAACTCGTTATATTGTAATATTTTTGTAATGCCTACTATAAAATATAAGATAGCCATCATTGCAGTTAATATTTGTAGCACTCTCGTCAGTTTAGGTATCGTCATGGAAATCTCCCCTTTTTATTGATTATCGATAAAATCATACCACCATTTTTATCGATAATCAATAAAAAATTAAAATATAGGCTTTCACTTGCTCGCTACTATTCAGTATAATGGGACTTAATTCAACAAAGGTAGGGAGTGTTTGATGTGAAACAATATGTAGTGTTAGAATTTTCAAGGTAAAACTTTACAGCTGATTAAACATACATATTTGACAAAATCTTTTTAGAAAGAATAAAAAACGAATTGTTCAGCAAACTCATACAATTCATTCATACATTTGTTACAATAAATGCAAAATACCGATACATCATTGTTTAAAACTTGGGCATGAGGCTTTGAAGAATATATCATTGGCAAGTGAATATAAAATTTTTAGGTAAAGGGGCGCTGTAATTGATTACATTTCAATCGTTACAACAGTTAAATGCACACTTAGTTTCAGAATTAAAAACACAGCATCAATTCGATTCAACAATGGTCGTTTCATCAGGTCACTATGATTTAACACAATACCCTTGCATCTTAGCATTTGAAGCCGGAAGTCTAATAGGTGTCTTAATTTATAAAATTGGTATGGACATATTGGAAATCATTTCACTAGAGAGCTATAAAGAAAATCAAGGTATTGGCAGTCAGCTCATTCAGCACGTCGAAAATATCGCATATTCTTTAAATATCCATACCCTCCAATTGATAACGACTAATGAAAACATTAAAGCGTTGTACTTTTATCAAAGAAATGGATATCGCATGTCGGCCATTCGACCAAACGCTGTTGATATGGCAAGACGTGTCAAACCTTCCATTCCTCTTAAAGGTAACAATGGTATTGTGATTAAAGATGAAATCGTAATGACAAAGCAGCTTTAACTATCATAAAGGCGCGCTATATTGAAACTAATGACAAACAACATGAACGTGAAGTACAACCCACGTCCGAACCTAATATCAATATAAAAAGTAGCCTCCCCTTTGATGACAGTTATTCCAAAAGTATGTGTTTTGGTTACATTATTTAGAAAGTAAGAAATTAAAAAAATACATAAAATGGTTTGATGACGATTTTAACGCGGCATTTCTTACTTTTCTCATCAATGGCGTTTTCACAAATGATGAAATACTGCAATCGACAATGATAGCTTAAAGTTAGGCATAGACGTTGATTTATACGTTCTGTGGCGCCATATAGGAGGAAAAACAATCAATAGCCGATGAGCAGTCACTGAGGTCACTATTGATCATTAATAGCATGACAAGATTTAAAAATATAATGTAACAAATGCACAAAATGGGTATAAAGTAGCATAATTATTTTAAAATTAAACATATAATGACGACGATGTAGTGATATGAGAGGAGGAACAGCATTGGTTAAAACAACATTAGCCTTAATTGTTGATATCGTAATGATTGTGACTGGATTCATACTCGCCGTTATCTTTTTCGTGAGAGGATTCGACATATACTTGATGTTATGTCCGTTATCTGTCATCTTCTCTAGCGTTATTAGTCTATATGTCGATTTAAAAAAGAAGAAGTCTGACACTCAAAAATAGTTTTGGCGTGTGGGGTTTTCGGGAAACTCGGTTATATATAAGTAAAAAGAGAAGGATCAGCCCTCTTTATTTCTTTTTTTATCAAATAAGATAGACAATACTAGAAGCACACCAAATATAATAAACACAGTAGTGCTTTGAAGTTTGAGAACATATAAGCACAGTAAAGGGATTCCTGCTAACATGATGATAGAAATTAAATTAATTAAATCGAACTTATTCTTTTTCAAACTGATTTTCACCTCTTTACCTTTTAGCTTTATATTATTTTGAGACTATGGGATATGTATTGCTATGTTTTATTTCTCATATAAAAAGTCACATTCATTCTAAAATTTAAACACGTTTTATTTTGAAAAATGTCTATCCTTTTTTAAAAAGAGAATCACTATAGCTGTAATCATATAACCTATGATTGCAACGATAGAAACGGAAAAGCCGTATGCCCCACCTGTAAGCCATACGTTATGACTATTAATTACGTATTGAATCCATCCATCGTCAGTTTGAGTTGGGGAAATTGTAATGAGTGATCCTATATTCCAACACATATGAAGCACAATACTCGCCCAAATCGAATTATAACGATAAGCAGCAATCGCATACAGTATACCCACCATTGTGCCACCGATGATTAACAAATAAAAATCTATCCCCGTTAATCGCCCATTAAACAAATGTACCATTGCAAAAATGACAGACGTCATCACCATCGCAACGACAATATTGGTTTTTTCTTCAATATATTTCAGTAAAACACCTCTAAAAATCGCCTCTTCAACAATCGGCGCTGCAATTCCTCCAAGGACAATCAATTCAAAAATCATTTCCAAAAACGCCTTTGTTGATTCAACATGAGTCACACTAAAATGCCCTGGCACAAAGACAAAATAGAAAACAATTGTAAGTGTGGCTAATAACACACCTAAAACCATACTACTCGGAAAAATACGAATTGGTGTAATACGAAAATACGAGAGCGGCCTTTTTAACATTTTGTTAGCTATTAATTTAATTAGAAATAGCGCAACGACAACATACGTTAAGCCATGTAAAACATACTCGAAGCCTAATAATGACAATAAATGCCAAGAAATCGCAATGTTCTGTGCAAAAACAGAAAGTACAAACATTAACAAGATTAATCCTAAAATTTTAAATAACGTCCTCCAAGAATTCATAAACATTCTCCTTTGCTCATTCTCATGATGTCTTTTGTTCAATCCATATCTCAATACACGCTATTTTACAAACGACATGATACTATTCCTACTTTAATAACATAGCAAATTTCAAAGGTCTATAATATGTATTTTTTAAATCAATATTGTGTATTAAGTAACCTTTAGTTGTATTAGTTTGAATCCGCATTTTTCAATAAACTATTTCCAATTACCCTTTCAAAACTATTGCTATGACAAACAGCTTCCTAAATGTGTACCTACATTACATGATATGTCATATTATTAACTACTTTAGGTTATTTATAGTTAAAGAATGTATATACTTAGTAAAAATTCTTACATGCTTCTACTGTGTTGACACTATTTGCTTACAAAGTGGAAAAATAAGTCTCCATGAAAAATAAAAACGCCTATGCTCACGGGAACATAGACGTTTTTTATGACATATTGAAGTGTCTTTACCAATATTACTTAAGCTTCCAAATCTAACAATACATTTAAAGTATGGATTACACCGTTATGATTATGATCTTTCGCAATGAGATCGGCTTTACGCTTCAGCTCGGGGTATGCATTGTCCATCACAACTTTAGTCACTGTCGGAAAAATACTTTACATCATTTTCTTTAATAAAATCTAGAAAATCACTGTGGCTATTCATTCTGTTTCTGGCATGATTGTAGTTTAAATACTCACTATGCGCTAATGAATCTGCCACTTGTTTACTCACTTTACCTGGATTATGCAGTAGCTCTCTATCGTTGAATTGTAAAAACGCATCCAATTTTTCGATCCAGTCTGACATATACATCGGTTGCTGTCTTTCTGCTTGATCTTCTGCATAATCGAGATACATTGTCACAATTCGATTAAGTGACTTCAATTCTTTTTCAGTTAAATAATTTTTGGCAATAGTGACATCGTTTTTCCGAACTTTTTCGCCTTTGAATGATTGTAAACCCATATTGTTTTGGGCTGCATCGGCCCTAGATTGAATTAATTCTGCTGCTGTCATGCCGTGAATTGCATAGTGTAATTTGTTTTGAACAGTAGCAAAAAATGTTCGTGTGATTTCTGCTTGAGGATCATAATCTACTGATGTGGCATAGATATCCGTTATTTTTATGTAAAATCGCTTTTCAGATGCTCTAATATCTCTAATTCGTTCTAGCAATTCATCAAAATAATCAGAACCTATATTTCTCATTTCTTTAAGGCGCGCATCGTCCATCACAAAGCCTTTGACTAGGTATTCATTAATTTTATCTGTAGCCCATTGTCTAAATTGCGTCCCGCGATGTGACCTTACGCGATACCCAACAGCAATAATGACTTCTAGATTATAAAAATTGCTTTCTCGAGTAACTTCCCGATCTCCTTCAGTTTGAACAATCTGGCTTTTCCGGATAGTTGCTTCTTTAGTCAATTCTCCTTCATCATAAATATGTTTAATATGTTCACTTATTGTTTTAATACTCTTTTGATACAAGTCAGCGAGTGATTTTTGAGTCATCCAAACAGTTTCATCTTCTAAACGAAGCTCAATTTTCGTTTGACCGTCTTCAGTTTGGTACATTAAAAAGTTATTACTCAATTTTCACGCCTCCTGTCACATTTTTAAAAACATTATAGCACAAACAGAACATACGTTCTACAATCGAAATGCATATGTCAAAAAATTTCTCTGTACGCGTCAATTTAACCTTTGCGTTTTGTGATTTATTCCAAAACATTTTTAACACACTCTATACTTACAAACTATTTCCCAGGCAATACGCTCAAACCCTCGCCATAACTGACTTTTGAACTTTCCGGTTTTTCCGGATAGTTCAAATCCCATATATTTTTGACAATGATTCTCCGAGGTTTATCGTTGGGTTCGAATATATTTGTATTAAAACATAATATCAATTGGCTTTGAGACAGTTCTAATAAGTAATGCTTTATTTTATGATATAAGATTATTAGAGTGGTAATATTTTGAAAATTGCATTGTTTTTATTTTTATAATATAATATTGTCGAATTATTTTATTGGGAGCGTGCGGTCAAATGAAGATTGGTATTTTCGGGTTTAATATATTTGCAAAAGGTGGCACTTCTAGAAGTAATATTAATTTGATTCATTCAATGCTTGAAGAAGATCATCAGGTCGTTTATTTTAACTACCAACCTTTTGATGAAACAGCATATACAGAACTCATCATTCATGAAAATATTCAAAGTGATCATTTCACGATTCGTCCATTTAAAGATGAACATGAAATGGCATATGTCGATTATTTAATCATTACGCGAGAGTCCTTTTTTAAATATGCTCAAAATGTGAAACACTTTAATCCTCACGTCACAATCGTTGGGGAAATCCACGGGCCATTAAGCTATCTACCACAAGATTTTAGTGCAGATCTTCAACACATAGATGCGGTTCGCGTGAGTACTTTAAGTATTCAACAAAAGTTTCAAGCCATGTTTGATTATCCTTATGTGTTTCCCTTATACGTTAATACGAGACATATCGATATTGACAAGGTGCCTTCAAATACACGAAGAAATCTGTTAATTAAGTCGCGTTTTGAAGATAATGTTAAAGATATTTCATATGTCATCCGCTTAATTAACTATATTGTTAAAAATCAATCACATGTGGATATTCATTTGTATTTAATCGGTTACGGCCCTTCAATGATACTATACAAAAATTTAGTGCGTTATTATCAATTAGAGGATTATATACATATTAACGGTAAACAACCACGCAACTATATTTATATGTCAACTTCACCTTATGAAACGTTAGGCTTTTCAATATTAGAGTCTCTTGGAGAAGGGAATAAAGCACTCATCTATCAAGGCAATGATAAAGTACTCAAAGAAATTTACGAACCTTTCCACGGCATTGAATTCCTAACCAAAAATTTATTAGAAGATGCTGATATATTACTACAATTTCTCAATCGAAAATACACACGTGACATGAGGGACGACGATGTTAAAATATTACAGCAAAGTTTCCTTATCCCGCATTATGCTTCACTGTTTTTATCAAAAGTTGAAACATGTGTCGCAGCACGTCCGTGTCAAAAACGTTTGAGACGTGTGAAAAAGCGCCGTTTTACCGATAACAAACAAAAGCATACTGAACTCTATCTGAAGTTTAATGATAAATTGCTTTTCCGAAAAATTTTAAACAATCCACGGTTTAAGGCACATCTTAAAAATATTTATTACAAGCGTACAGAAAAGTTACAAAACAACATAGAGCCGCTTGATACACATGTGTTTGTAGAATCATTTCACGGCGGCAACTTTAGTGGAGACCCTAAATATATCGCTTTGTCTCTAAAGGGACATTATCCAGAAATGCAGATATTCGTAAGTTCAAAAAATGCCCTGGTTGACATGGAGATTAGAAGTTTTGGTTTAACTCCGGTACGTTTTGGTAGTCAAGCGTACATTGAAGCTTTCAAAAGTTCAAAATATGTATTTGTGAACGGCAACACTTGGGATAAAGTTGGAAAGCATCCACAGCAGATTTTTGTTCAAACTTGGCATGGTTTTCCTTTGAAGAAAATGGTCGGCAACTTAAACAACCCTCAAGAACGCGCAAAGCAACTCAATGCTTTTCTGCCAAGAATGATGAAATGGGATTATTTGTTAACTTCTTCTCATATTAATACAATGCTATTCAAATCAGCGTTTAAATTAGATCAAAATCATCATTTACAAGTTCTGACAGACGGCGCACCTAGAAATAGTTACCTCCTGCACCATCACAATGCGACAGAACGTCAAAAAATACAATTTAAGTATTTTCAACATCAAGATAAAGACAAACAATATGTCCTATTTTGTCCTACATGGCGTCAAGAAAAACGTGATTGTGTGTCAAATATTAACTTAAAAAAATTGCTGGAATATTTGCCCGAACACATTCATATCATTGTAAAGCTTCATCCTAATGAGGGGCATTTAAGAAATCATTACAACACGTTAGATCAACGCATTCATTGCTTTTATAATGAATTGGTAGATATTCAAGAATTGTACATCATATCTGATTGGATGATTACAGATTATTCTTCTACTATTTTTGATTATGCACATTTAAATAAACCTATATTTTTACTTCATGAAGATCAAATGGACTATAACCAAAATATCGGTTTTAATTTTAACATTCATCAATTGGGGCATTTTCCAATCGCCAGTCACAATGAAGAAAAATTAGCACAACAAATTAAAAATACGACGCACATTGATTACACACATATGATCCAGCGATTAATGGCTTATGATCATGAGAAAAGCGATATAAAAGTGCTAGAAAATATTATACGCAGCACAAAAGAAGACACTTTACGTCAAAAGAAAAACTTATTATTAAGCCTCACGTAATATTTGAAATTGATTCGTATGAGCGCTTTTCTTATACACAAAAATGGCACAACCTCTTACTTTTGAACTATCCGGTTTTTCCGGATAGTTGTCCTTTTCATTGATTTTTACGTCTTTTTTCCTTCCAAGTTATTTCTCCTTTATATGCTTGGTTCTCTTTTTATTTCTTGCCTATACTCCGAAATAAAATCTGCATCACAATTTTCCCGTACACCTCTACCATTAAAATTTCAGAACTATCTGTCACGTTAAATTTAAAATGATAACTTAAAATTGAGTACGCGCTATTGCATATTTCTAACAGTTCCTTTGATCATCCTCATCTAACGTTGAACGATTAAATGTTGACTCGTGTCATACGCACAAAAAACCACCTACGCAACTCAAAGTAGATGGCACAATTAACCTTACCTATAAAATTTTCCCATGGATATCCCATCCATTTTCTTTTGCTTCTTTTAATGCTTGCATCCTTCTATTACCAACGGGGTGGTCTGATAGGTCTAAAGTGCCTTCTTCGGCATAATAGACTGCAGTCCGATCTGCCGTATATTCTTGTGCCCTTGTGAGACTTTTATCTAAGAATAGTGGTTTTAGTGCGGGTGCAAGGATTAAACGGCATAGATTTGTATGTCCACATTTATGGTGCGCTAACTCGTGTGCTAGAACAAAGCGGACCAATTCGTTTTGTTTATGGCTATAATAAACATCAAGTAAATCACTATAAATGACGATATAACGCTTACGCAATGTACATTTAGCTGCAAATGCACTCATCTTACCATTTCCGTTATTGATATATCATCTCGGCGTCTTTAATGGGCCATTTTTTGAAAATCCCATTTCATCAGCAAGTTCCATAAAAATTTGATAGATTTCAGGAAATTGTGTTGCTGTAATCTCTACACTGTTTGAAGCACTTGCCCAATAATTCTTTCTAATCGCAAAAAAGCCGATAATTGGAAAGAGTAAACCAAACAGTATTACACTCATCCATTTAGACAATTCACCGCCGTTTAAAAGAAAATAACAGCCCAAACAAACTGCAATCACAATGATGAACAATCAAAATTTGATTAGCGGTATTTCAGCTTTATGTCTTAGTTTTTTGATGCTTATATCAGCTTTTTTATTTTGATACATATGATTTTGACACATTGTTCCACATCCTAAATGAGACTTTATTATAATTATGCTTTTTATTAAACAATAAAATTATAAGAAAGGCAAAAACAAAAGTAAAACCTCTTTAATATTTTGATGACTTAAGCATGTATCAAAAATGAACTCCAAAAAAATCCGAGACATTTCGCAACGCATGACGAAAGTCTCGGACTATTGTAGTCGTGTCAAAATTTTATAAGTAGGGTGTTATTTGTATGATTAATGTTTTTTCTGATAATAATAAATCGGAATACCTAACATTGTGACCCCGATACCCACGATTGCTAGAAGGGGCTGAGTGAATAATGTATTCAGCAAGACAAATGTGCCTGCTAGTAATGCAATCATTGGGATGACGGGATACAATGGTACTTTATATGGACGGTGCAGTTCTGGCTCTCGCTTTCTAAGAATCAATACCGCTAAGAAAGCCATACAGTAAAATGTCCATATGACAAATATCAACATATTCGTAATCGTGTCAAAAGCGCCTAATAACATCATGATCACAGCGATGACAATTTGAATCATGCCACCGAGCCATGGTGTCCGTGAAGGTAATAAGTCTAAAAATAAACGCTTGAACGGCAGTTGGTTACGTTCTGCCATAGCATAAGGAATACGCATGCCGGTCATTGTATAGCCGTTCATCGTGCCATATACAGAAATTAAAATACCAATCGTGACTAATTTTCCGCCCCCTGCACCGAATAAAATTGAAGATGCTTCGCTTGCGGCATTTAAGTTACCTTCAATTTGGTGAATTGGGAGTGTCATTAAAAATGTGGCATTAATAAGTAAATAAACGACCATGACAAGACCGATACCGAGCGTAATGGCACCTGGTAAGTCTTTTTTAGGGTTTTTCATTTCCCCGGCAATATTACCAACGTGAATCCAACCGTCATACGCAAACATTGTCGCAAGAAGACCTGCACCAATCGCTTCAAACCAACTCGAATCCGTACCATTCACAACAGGAAAGAGAGAAAATGATACGTCACTCGAATGAAAGAAGCCGATAATGACAATAAGTGCAATAGGGATCAACTTAATCACAAGTGTAATAGATTGTAAAATTCCGCCTGCTTTAGAGCCTAAAAAGTTAATCATTAATATCGAAACGGCACTCAAAATTGCAATAGGGAGTAACAATGATGTCGATAAATGAAATAAATTAATGATTTGTGTCCCAAAAATAATGGCTAGTGCAGCGATATTAGCTGGAAAGTAAATAAACGCTTGTGCCCAGCCTGATAAAAATCCCCAAAAGTCTCCATACGTGTATTCAATATACTTAGTGAGTCCGCCAGTTTCAGGAATGGCTGCAGCAAGTTCAGCACCTGTCAAACCGGCACAAATGGTCATAATACCGCCAAGCAACCAAACAAAGAGTGCCATACTCGTTGAACCGGTCACTTCTGTCACACTTGAAGCTTTGAAGAATACACCTGCCCCAATGACTGATCCCATGACAAGTGAAAGCGATGCAAAAAAGCCGATGTTTTTCTTTAAAGATGTATTTGTACTCATTGCTGTTGCCTCCGTTTCATTCCATAGATGAACTAACCGACCACACCTTCACTCGTATCAGCGGGTTTCAATAAATCATCAATAATATGTGAAACGCGTGTGAGGTCAACATTACCGCCAGAGACTAAAGCAACAATATTTTTGCCCTTAATCCAACGCGGATCAATTTTACCACTTAATAGCGCAGCAGTTGGCAATGCACCCGCACCTTCAGTAATGATTTTAGTACGTTGCATTAAATGACGCATGGCATTTGCAATTTCATCTTCTGAAACTAATACAAATTCATCGACCAGTTTTTCAACAACGGCATATGTTTTATTACCAGGAATGGTGACTTCCGTGCCATCTGCAATGGTATGTGCTGTAAATTGTGACGTAATTTGGCCTTCTTTGATAGATTCTGCCATACCGTGAACATTTTCAGATTGCACACCGATAATATGAATAGATGGATTAAATGATTTTAAAGCCGTTGCCAAGCCAGCAATTAAACCACCACCGCCGACAGGGACGACAACCGTATCAATGTCCCAGATTTGATCTAAAATTTCTAAACCAATTGTACCTTGACCCGCCATAACTTCGACATCATCATACGGATGCACAATCGTTTTACCTGTTTCCGCTGCCAGTTGTTCCATATATAGGCGAGAGTCATTGAATGTTTCGCCTTTAAGGATGACCTCCGCACCATAGCCACGTGTCGCTTCTTGTTTAGAGATCGGTGCTTCTTCAGGCATGACCACCGTTGCATCAATACCGAGCAGCTGTCCAGTCAACGCGAGACCTTGCGCATGATTCCCCGCTGAAGCAGTGATAATCCCTTTCGCTTTTTGTTCATCCGATAAGTGCAAAATTTTATTAAGTGCACCTCTAAATTTGAAAGATCCGGTGTATTGCATGTTCTCAAGTTTTAAATAAACATTGCCACCTGTAATATTGTTGCTCAAAAACATTGATTTAATGAGCGGTGTTTCACGTACATAATCTTGAATTTTCATTTTAGCTTCTTTAATGTCATGTATATTACAATATTTTTCAGTTTGTATCATTACAGCATTTGTTGCCATCACGATCATCCTCTTTTCAAATTGATGTTGTATGAACTAGATTAAGTCTGCTAACTTTTCATAAGGCATATCATGTGATTGTGCTAAACCTTGATTTGTAATGTGTCCTTGATAAATATTCACACCAGAGGCTAAGACTGGATTTTCTTGAATTGCGCGTTCGATACCTTTATTGCTAATTTCTGATAGGAAGTCAATGTTCCCCGCTGCGAGCACCATTGTAGACGTGCGCGGTACAGCACCAGGTTGATTCGGCACCGCATAATGGATGACGCCATCTTCAACGTAAATCGGATCACTAATCGTTGTTGGATGAATGCCTTCAACAGTTCCACCTTGATCAATCGCAATATCTACAAGCACTGAACCTTTTTTCATGCTACGTACCATATCTTTAGTAACCAATTTAGGTGGTTTAGAACCCGGAATGAGAATCGTTGAAATAAACACATCCGCCGTTTTGATTTCTCGCGCTAAATTAGCTTCGTTTGATTTCACAACAGTTACATTGTCGTTTTTAAAATGCGATTCAAGCCACGCGATACGTTCATCTTTTAATTCGATGATGACGACTTCTGCTTGTAAACCTAACGCAATTGTTGCCGCATTGACACCTGCAGAACCGCCACCGAAAATGACGACTTTACCAGAAGGAATCCCCGAAATCGCATCAATACCAGAAATTAAAATCCCTTCGCCTTGATGTTGCGCCTCTAAGTAATACGCACCCATGAGCATCGAACGGCGTCCTGCAATCGCGCTCATCGGTTCTAATAAAATGGCTTTCCCATCTTGTTCAATCGTTTCGCCACCAATCGCTGTCACGCCCGCTTGCTGCATCATCTCAACCGTCTTTTTAGATGACGCCAAATGTTGGAAGCCCCAAATCACTTGGCCTTTTTTGAAATATTGAAATTCGCTTTCGTGGGGCTCTTTCACTTTAATAATTAAATCCGCTTCCCAACACTTTTCATGTGAAACGAGTATTGCACCCGCATTTTCATAGGCTTCATTCGTAAATCCAGAGCCTATACCAGCATTTTGTTCCACGTAGACTTCATGTCCTTGATCTTTAAGAATTTTAGCATTTTCAGGTGTGCAACCGACACGTCCTTCACCCGGCTTTAATTCTTTAACAATACCAATTTTCATAACAAACACTCCTCATTAGGTGATTGAAACTGTATTTTAAATTCGATGCATAATATATCTTGTTGAAAATAACATTCTAAATCGTCTATAGCCATAGAGTTTGTGAATTAATTCACTAATATCTTAGCCTCAAACTGAATCAAAGTCAATTGAAAATGCAATAAACAAAAAATGAAAATATAATTAAAATAATCTGAACATTACAACTTTTATTTAGAATTTTGTGTTCATTGAGAGGATTGCAGGGAAGACATCAATTATGTGAGAAACACTGTGGCGTATACTGTTATATAGGCAAGGAAGTCTTAGGGGAGTCTTATTTTTTAGGCAGCATCATAGTTATAGGCGTTGATAGTCACTCAAAAATTCATGGGTAGGCATCAATTCAAAGAACAAGATTGGGATACATCGTGCTAACGCAAAATAAAAAGCGACCTCTCAAAAGATCGCTTTACTGAACTTAATTTTTCTTTCTTATTTCTTTCAAATTAACGATACCTACAATAATCGGTGCAAAACTAATGATAAAACTTTCATTATGGGCCATTTGAGGCTTTTCAAACATACTTCACACACCTCCTAGAAACAACTTGTTGCAGCACCAGACATGCTACAGGATAGCGTATGATAGAGAGCACTATTTTTGATATGTTACTTTGAAGAATGCTCATAATTATTTGAGATTAAGATAACAACTTTTTGTTTATTTCAGCCTTTTTATTCTATCTCCAACGTTGCTTCTTAAATGTCCAATATGTAAACACTCTTAAAACGTATTCTAGAGGTCCATAACGTAAATACTTCTGATACCAAAATGCGATGACCATTTGAATTAAAAATAAAATGATAAAAATTATGACATTGTAAAAGAGTGTATCTTTTCCAAATTGCCCAAGACCAAAACCATAAAATATCAATACACCGATAATACTTTGCGTAATATAAAACGTGAGGGACATCTTCCCTAAATTTTCTAAACCACGGAAAATAATATGCTGTGTGTACTTTTGATAGAGATATTTAAAAAGTGCTATATAACATAATGCTAGGAAAAGGCCAAAAACAAAATTAAACGTATCTGCAATATTTTCATTATCAAACCATAAATAACTTGATTTAAGCAGTAAAACTACCGGCGTTAAGTAGACAAACAATTTGTTCGACCAAAAATCATTCGCATCCTTTTCAAACCAACCACTTTTCGATAAATAGATACCAATACCAAAAACCAAACTTTCAAAGACAATGACGCTTAAAATGAGAATACCAGGAGAAACTCCAAATATCGCTTTTAATTGTTCAAAATATGGATCACTGTTCTCAGGTGACTCACTAATGATTTCGCTATAACTTCCTTGTTGATACAAATCTTTCGTTTCTTGAACAAAAGTTTCTTCCTTATGCATATCATGCGGTATATCTGTGTCATCAAAAAATGAAAATGCAAGAATGATGATGAGCGTAATAGCAACAAAAACTGTTCCCCATTTAAAGATGCTTTTATTAAGTGAAATAAAAGGAATGAGAAACATCATAGAAAGTGCGTAACCACTTAAAATGTCATCCCTCGATAAAGTTACTAAAAGGAAAGTTTTGATTTTGAATGTACTCGAAAAAAATTTAAATACAAATTCTATTAGTGAACCGATAACCCTATTTATGTAATTAACTTTGATTACATTGAAAGAGATTAGAGTTGAATAACAGTTACTGACCATTACATTAAAAAACTAATAACTGCCTTAAGTTATATTTATTATTTCATTTTATCTTTACTCATGTTATTATGAAACCAACTAGGATGAAAGAGGATGTAATAATGAGATATATAGGTTCAAAAACAATTTTGTTAAATGAAATTGAAAAAGTAATCGAAAAAAATGTTAGCGGTTCAGAAAGGTCTTTCTTAGATTTATTCGCTGGTACTAATACTGTGGCAGATCACTTCAAACATAAATATGAAGTTGCTACTAATGATATACTCTATTTTAGCTTTGTGAATTCTAAAGCTAAGATAGAAAATAATACCCCATTAAAATTTAGTAAATTAGGTATCGATCCTTTTAAGTATTTAAATGATGATAATAATGCTTTAAATTATAATGGTTGCTTTTATTACACTAATAATTATACTCCACGTGGAAACGCAATGTACTTTAGTGAAGAAAATGGTAAAAAAATTGATTTCATTAGAAATACTATTGATGAATGGTATAATAATAATCTTTTAGAAGAGTATGAATATTATTATTTAATATCTTCTTTGATAGAAGCAATTCCTTATATAAGTAATATCACCGGTACATACGGTGCATTTTTAAAACATTGGGATAAAAGAGCTTTGAATAAGTTAGAAATTAAACCTTTAGCCATTATAAACAACGGATATAATAATAAATCCTATAATCAAGATGCAAATATTCTAGTTAAAAATATAAAATCAGACATCACTTACATTGATACTCCCTATAATAATAGGCAATATGCCTCAAACTATCATTTATTGGAAAATATAGCCAGAAATACTAAACCTGAACTAAACGGTAAAACCAAAATATTTGACTGGAGTTTTTTAAAAAGTAAATATTCTATGAAATCAAAAGCTTTTGACTCTCTTGAAGACTTAATCAATAACTTAGACACTACATATCTAATATTAAGTTATAACGACGAAGGTATAATTAATATAACTGATTTAATAGAGTTACTAAAAAAGTACTCTATTGACGGTAAAGTAGATGTTACTGAAATTCCATATAAAAAGTATAGATCTAAAATTACATCTAAAAAAAGCACTCTTAATGAATATATTTTCTTTATACAAAAAAAGAAATACAACCTTTTGACTACCAGAAAAGCCAAGAACACAAAATAATAACAAAATGGTCGCCAAAATCCAATATGTACGTGAAAAGCCCATTGAATTATATTGGGGGTAAATATAAGTTACTCCCTCAAATTATCCCTTTATTTCCGAAAAATATATCTACATTTGTTGATTTATTTTCTGGAGGGGCAAATGTAGGAATAAACGTAAAAGCTAAACGACATATTTTCATCGATATGAATACAAAAATTAATGAAATGTTTAGGTTTTTTGCTAGTGAAAATCCAGATGATTTAGTTAACAAAATACAAAATCGAATACAGGAATTCAATTTAAGTAAAACCAATTCTCAAGCATATATTTCATTTAGAAATCAATATAATACAAATCCAAATCCACTAGATTTATATATACTTATATCATATTCTTATAATTATCAAATAAGATTTAATAATAATTTAAAATTCAATAACCCCTTTGGTAAAAATAGAAGTCATTTTAGTGAAAATATGAAGAAAAATCTTGTGAATTTTATAAATACACTAAACACCTTAAACCACGAATTTATTGATGGATATTTCCAAAATATAGACTTATCTTTTTTAGATAAACAATCTCTGGTCTATTTAGATCCACCCTATTTAATTACAACCGGAAGTTACAATGATGGTAATAGAGGTTTTCAAAATTGGGGTGTTCAACAAGAAATAGAGATGTATAATTTAATGCAATGGTTAACTGAAAATGGAATTCGTTATGCATTAAGTAATGTGTTAAGTCATAAAAATGTTGAACATTCACTTCTTCAACAATTTATTAAAGACAACAAAGTACAAGTCCATCACTTGAACTATAGCTACCATAATTCATCATATAATACATCTAGAGAACAGAGCGATGAAGTAATAATCACAAATTATGATACTTCTAACTTTAAATTATTAATTTAAAGTTATAGATTTCAAATTGCCCATGTAACAATTAACTTCGTCTGAATCATATATCAAAAAGCATAAAAATCCGAGATTTTTATAATTAATCACAAAAAGTCTCGGATTCTTCTATAACTTAACTATGAAAATTTAATTTCACTATTATTCATATACGCTGGCAAATTACTAATATTGAATCTTCCTGTTTGTACTAAATGCCCTCCCATTAATAGTTGATAAACATTTAATGAAGCACCATTTGTATTAGTCCTACTAGCTGTTTCTTTTAATTGCTCTTCAAACTTTCCAATAAATTCGCTAGATACCCAAAGATAGAAATAATTACTAGACGGTATGTTTTTACCAAAATTTATCCACCATTCATTTGGATTATCATCTTTACTACGCTTAGCATTCTCATCAATATACCTTACCATTTTATCTTCTTCAGATATATTTTTCTTATATCCTTTACTATAAGCCTTTGTATCAGCTATTATTCCAAATTCATCATTCCAAATTAATATATCTGGTTTACGAGTCCCACCTAAGTGTTTTGTGTTTAATTTATATACTTCTCTAATAAACTCTGAAGTAATTATTTCAAAATCTCGATTTGCATTACCATCATATGCTAAATCAAGTAATGTAATAAATTTATTAGGTATAGACGTTTCAGATATGAAAAACTCTTTTACTTTTAATTTATCTTTTTCTTCATTGGATAAGTTAACATTAATTTTAGGTATATGAAAATTATTTATTTTGTCTAACAATCTCACGGAATTATCATTCAAATCAATTCTAATTCCTATATTATTGAGTCCTTCTATGTCACTTTTAATCACATTAATCGAATCATTAAAACCTTTATGCTTTAAATGATTAATCAAGTTTTTAAATGAAGTTGAACTCTCTAAAAACTTTAAAATAGTTGCTCGTCTTGTTCGAATGTAATTCTTACCTTTACCTTTAACAGCTAAAAACTCCCAAAGTAAAAATTTAGTATTTTTACTGTTACTAGAATTGCCTTTTATTTGCTTCAATGCATGTTTTCCTTTTCCTGTAATTGAATACTGAGTAAATCCTGTTATTTCCCTCTCTTCATTTATAGCAGATTTATACCTACTTGATTTTTGATTTACATAACCAACTTTTTTTAACCATCCGCAAATCATACGAGCATATTTGTCAGCCGTCCCCTCAACATCGGTTCTTATTTTATTTTCTTCATTTTTATCAGCTGAATCTTTAATCCACTCTATCATTAACTCCTCTGGATATGAAGTAAACCCTGGTTCATCTTTAAAACCTATCCTATTTCCAATAAAAAATTTTGTCACATTTGGATGCTTATCAAGAATTTCGAGAACTCTAGTCGCAGGAGGATAGCTTAATAATGCTTCCTTAAGGACCTGATGCATTTCTTCTTCTGTTTCAGTTTTAATAAATTCCATACCTTTATCGGTGATTTTAAAAGTATCTTCCTCTCTATTATGTTGTACAAAGTTCAAACTAACTGCCCACCGTAAAAAACCATCAGAAGACCACTCATCTGTAAATTTTTTTCCTCTTGTATTTGAACTTTGTGATTCTAAAGAAATCTGTATTAGAGCATTAGGTACCGAATCTTTTCTACTTTTTGGTGTTTTTCCATATTTATTAAGGTTTCTGCCAACTAATTCAGAATACGTAAACTCTTCACAACCATTGTCTAACTTTGTTTGTAGTGATTTCTGTATATCTTTAAAATGGTAAATATTTTCTTCTACTAATTTCTCTTTCAATAAATTATATTGTTTAGAATCACTATCAAATATTGCCACTGTTTTTTTTAGTTTATTAAAATCTGATGGATTTTGTATCCAACCAAATGATCTTATATTCATAAAAATTCAACCCTTTTTTAGAATTCTCCATTTCATTTTACTCAAGTTTATTTATCGAACTAATAGCATTTTACTAGCAATAATAAATAAAAGTTTACTAACACAAAACAAATGTTATTATGAATATCAAACAACCTTATCACTTGTAAACTCTGAAATTTTTATTATTTGTTTATTAACAATTTCTATAGATTCTTTCTTTCGTAAATCTAATGATTGAAAATCATTCGCAATATCAATAATAGGTCTGATTAGTTCAGGTATTAATGAAGTATCATGATTATTAGATAAAAATTTTTTAGAAATGTTCCTAATCTCTTTCAAAACATCCGCCTTACTTTTTAGATGGTTTCGATTTTCAAACCTTTTTAAAGACGTTATTTTAGTTAGAAGTAGGTCTATATATTTTTTCATTTCATTTTCATTGTAAACTGAATATAGTTCAAAATATATATATTCCATAACTTTTATTGCTTCTTTAAAATCTTCAAATTCTAGATCATAGCTATTATTATGTGCATAGGCGTGTCTGTTTCTAATTAAATTATCATATGATTTTATCTCTTGTTTATTACTATCAATCATAAAAGTGAAGTCATTAAAATATCTCTTGATTTCTTTTTTTATTTCTATATATGTGACGTTTGGAGAAAATTTTTCTCTATCAATTTTTATTTTTAAGAATTGATTAAGATGCTCATTTTCATGCTTTTGATAATCTAATAAACAGTAGATAAATTCTTTAAATAAAACTTCAGAAGTTGTATAGCAACTTATCAATAATTCCCTTTTTAATGCTTCTATTATTTTATTATAGTCACTAGGAGACTTTCTCAATAATCTCATTAGTTGCCTTACCTTATGATTCTTATCCGACACAAAATTTAAAATTTTTTCAAGCTCATCATACTTATTCTTCAACTCATTGATAAAATCAATATTGTAATTTGAAAAAGATACATCAATACTCAATACTCTTCACAACCAATTCATTAAGAATTCTAAACCTATCCCTTATTGAGTCCAATTTACCTGTTGAAGTTGAGAATGGATTTTCACCTAATAATGATTTCTTAGAAAAATATTTGCTTAATTCTTGTTCGTAAAAGTATTTTAATTTATCAAAATTAATATCATTTTCAATATTATTAATAATTGCAGCTAATAATGATTCCATTATAGTTACACTTAAATTACCAACATACTCATACATACCGTTATCTTTATTTTTATTTACTCTTCTAAACGGTTTATCAATAAAAATGTCAAAATTGTTAAAAAGTAGTTCTAATGCTTTTTTAAATTTATCATCAAATTCCGATTCTACTTTTGTTTTCCTATGATTTTCACAATAATCATTTAAAATATTTTTAATTCCATGATTTCTAGTTTGAAATTCGTCATTTACAAGTTTATTAAAAACATAAGTTCTCAAATAGGCTTCAACATGTAAATCCTTCTTTAAAGCCGTTTTTGTGAATATAGAATTTAGTAAATCATTTTCTTCACATTTTTTATATAAATCAATCATAAAATCTCCTGAAGCTAAAGACTTTCTTATTTGCATAGAGTTAAGTTTCTGGGAGCCTGTATTAATTCTTTCAAAAATTAGATATTTCGAATTATAGTTATCAGGTGTTAGCTGTTTAAATTCTATCAAAGGGATTGTACTTCTTTTAATTTTTCTTTGGAAATTTTCATTTAATTGATCAAATGATTTTCCTGCAATACTTTTATCAACTAATTTCGAAAGCTTAGCTTTACCCTTACTTGTTGACTCTCTATCTTTTGAATAATTCCAAGGTCTTTTTTTCACAAAATTACTTATAGCTGTAATTCTTTGTAATCCATCAATCACTTCATATTTGTTACTATCTACTTCTATTAGGAATAAAGGGGGAATAGGTAATCCTAATATTATTGATTCGATTAATCTTGAACATTGAACTGAATCCCAAACAAAGTTTCTTTGCATTATAGGTATTGTTATTTCATCTTCTTCATACATTTCAATCAGTTCTCCAAAAGATCTATTACTAACCCAATGTTTAATTTCAAACTCTTCTAATTTCCCATTAATTTCTTCAAATTTACTATCAAGTAATTCCATTACATGATTTTCAGTTGTTTCGTCTATTACAAGGTCTAACTCATCACACCTTTTTTGAAATTCTGAAAAATCATCAATCTCCATATAATATTTTAAATCTTCATCATTTAAATCACTAACCCTCACAATATCACTTTCGCTATTAGTATTATCTTTTGTTATATAAAACAATTTCATTATAATGTCTCCCTATCCTTTAAGTTTATGTAAAATCAAAAATATAACCCATCACTTATGATACGCTTCTCCCCGCATAATTTTAAATGCTCTGTACACCTGCTCCAACAGGATGACGCGCATCATTTGGTGTGGAAAGGTCATTTTACTGAACGACAACGCAAAGTCACTGCGTCGTAACACGGCATCGTGTAGCCCATGTGAGCCGCCTATGACAAATGTGAAGTCACTTGCGCCCTGTGTCATGCGCTGATCGAGTGTTTGTGCCAAGTCTTCAGAGCTTAACATTTTACCAGCGATTTCTAATGTGATGACCGTGCTTTGTGGTTTGATTTTACTTAAGATGCGCTGCCCTTCTTTTTCTTTCACTTGTTCAATTTCTTTTGCACTCATTGTTTCGGGTGCTTTTTCATCTGGAACTTCGACCACTTCTATTTTGGTGTATGCGCCGAGCCGTTTGGTGTATTCTGCAATGGCGAGTTTCCAATATTTTTCTTTTAATTTCCCTACTGCCAAGATGGTTATTTTCATTTTGCCCTCCTATGTGTATAAACTAAAAGTTATCCACAGGTTATTCAGTTACCCACATATTTATCTCTATTATACCGTTTTTACATCAAGTTTTCACACAGAAATTTAAAAATTGACCAATATATTTGTGAATAAGTCTGTTGATATGTGGATAACTTTGTTGGTAAGTGGGTTATTAACATGTGGATTGTTTATAACTCGCTTAATTTGTGCACATTCATGGGGATAACTTCACTGATACCTGCCTTTTTATACACATTTTTTATTGATATCCATAAAAAAAGAGGTCAGACATTCAACTGTCCAAACCTCTCAAGTTTATTTATATTTGATGTGTAAACCCCAACCTACAATGTATAAATCTGTGTGGGGATGGCTTTATCTGTATCACACAGTTTCACTTCATTCACTGTATCGATATCATGCGCCTGCAAGATCTGACCGACACTCATACGGGCCAAGTCTTTCATATTGTTGTCTTGTGATAAGTGAGACAAATAAATGCGCTTCGTTTGACCTGTAATCACGTCTGTCATCGCATGGGCTGCATCTTCATTCGACACGTGCCCCATATCACTCAAAATACGTTGCTTCGTCTTCCATGGATAGCGACACATGCGCAACATATCGACATCATGATTACTTTCAAACACAAATGCATCACTGCCACGAATCATACCTTTCATACGATCAGACACATAGCCTGTATCGGTAATCATCGTCAGCTTTTTGTAGTCATTATGAAAAATGTAAAACTGTGGGTCGATAGCGTCATGAGACACGTTAAATGATTCAATATCGAACCCGGCAATGGATTTAGTTTCATATGGATTGAATACAAACTTTTGATCTAACGGAATTTTGGAGTCTTTTTTATCGATACACGTCCATGTTTTTTCGTTCGCATACACAGGTAAACCATATTTTCTCGCAAGGACACCTAAGCCTTTAATATGGTCACTATGTTCGTGTGTCACAAGGATACCATTAAGATCTGAAATTTTCCGGTCGATTTGATCGAAAAGTGCCTCCATTTTTTTACCTGTGAGTCCTACATCGACTAACAAACTGCCCTTATCACTTTCTACATATGTCGCATTGCCGGTACTACCGCTTGCGAGTACACTCATTCGTATCAAGAGACCACCCTTTCTATTGTTCAATAATTTGTGGATTGGACGAAATTGCCTCTACATAATACGTATGTGTGCCATTTGCGTCTTTCACTTTAATTTCCCAGTTGGCTTGCAAGACTTGAATATTCGTCTCTTTGACCACCGTATAATAACCGAGTCGGATGTTTTCGACTTCTTGGTTATGTTTTAAGTACTGATTATAATAAAGTGCTTCAATCGCTTTATGGGCGCTAATGACTTGTCTCGGTTCATTATTCGCCCCTTTAGACGGAAGGATGTCTTCCATTGCAGACTGCTCGTACGATTTGACTGTATCGTCTTTCACATCAAATGTCAGTTCTGCACGATTGTTATTCATAATCGGGAAGCCTTTATACGTCTGTTCGTATTTGATTTTGCCATCGTTCGTATCGTGATATTGATACTCGTTGCCTTTATAGATATTTTGATCGATGTACGGTTTCAAATGCGAAATAGGGTCCAGTTTCACATTGACACTTTCACTCATTTCCTTATCCAATGTGTGCCCGTTATTTCGTGCTTCTGCTTTATCACTTTTTTCCGCTTCATCTTTAAAGTCTTTCGAACGTGCCGTAATGAGCTGCATTTTCACATGACTCACATCAGGCATGTTTTTCGGCAATTTGATATTTTCTTGTTCAAAGTTAACCGAATTTTGCTCTTCTGCATCGTTAATTTTCGCTTTATTAACTTTATCATTATACACAAAGATTAAACAAATATTAACGAGGAGAAACACGACGATGAACAATGATTTTGCACGTTTCCAGTTCATGTCTCGACCAACTCCCCGTCTTTATATTCGTACCACTCGTGATCATATTGAATGTACCACGTCGGTATAAACTGACTGCCTTCTTGAATTTCGATACTATTTTCCGGTCCTTTAATTGGACTCATACGATAACCGATAACCATTTGTTGGACTTTTGTAAAATCAATATTCCCTTTACTCGCCAGTACAGAACGCACATCTTCCAAATCCGGTAACGACTCAGGCTTTTCACCGTTATCAATCGTCACGTTCGTTTTTAATAAACCGCGACTGTATTCGTATAAGCCCCGTTCGCCCCACAAGACGCGAATTTCGTTTAATTGGTTCGGATAAAAAATCGGACGTCCATTCAGAAACATTTGATAAATAATATAGCCACGGTCATTGTCCGCACTAAATAAGCGAAAATCATCTGTAAAGCCGCCATGTTTATTAATAAAATCAAACGCACGTGGTAAGTTCACATTCATATTCCGCGTACTATGCTCATCTTCTGACAAATTGGTATAGTCATACGTTTCACGATTCGCATTGTAGTTCACGACGCCTGTTTTGTTGTTGTACGTCGTGTTCCCACTATTCGTTGTCCGCACAATTGGCGTATTATCAAACAGAATTGCGTTCAAATCTTCTACGTTAATACGATTAAAAATAGTCCGGTATGCTTTTAAGTTTTTCGGTGCTTTCACGGCATACATATACGTCGCCTTATTAATCGTACTGCGGTTCGTCACAACATCATCGTACGGTTCCAAGTCCGCTTTCATCTTCTGAATGCGTTGTTGCACATATTTCGTATTCAAATTCGTTTCTAACTTAATCGCCCGTTGATGATTCGGCTGCATGGCATAAATGATTACATGTTGAGCATCATCGACATCTAAAATAAGCCGGTTAAATTTAAAGTTTGTCGGCACTTTCGCAGGGATTTCAATAACTTCATTCAAATACATCGACAGCGGGATGTCTGACGGGTAGTCTAACACGACGAAATGATTGCTCAAATCACGCAATAACACGACATCATCATTTTGAATATCTTCTACTTCAATAATGCGATGCTTTTGAAATACCGTCATTAATGCATTCACATCTTTGTTCGCTGGCATCCCTTTCACATCATCATTTTCGACATGCACGAGTTGTAAAGGCGTCACCACTTGGCTAAATGCTTTATCATAACGCGTCCCGATTGCCTCTGTCGCATCTTTCGTATGCACATTATCTGCATCCGTTAAATCCGGCGAAAAGTTCCAAATCATGACTGTTAATACAATACTCGATAGGACCAGGAGTGCTAACACAATTGACTTAATCAATTCTCTAGTTCGCATCCCAATCACCTTCCTCAATTTTCTCACAAGGTAATGTGATGAAAATGGATGTGCCCTGTCCTTCCACACTATTAGCCCAAATTCGGCCGTTATGCGCTTCTACAATTTCTTTAGAGATGGCAAGTCCCAGTCCTGTACCACCCATCTTTCTCGTACGTGCCTTATCCACACGGAAAAAGCGGTCAAAAATTTTATCTACTTTATTAATCGGAATCCCAATCCCTTTATCTTTAATTCGAATCGTTAAACGACTGTGGACAGGATTATGTTTCACGTGGAACTCGACACGTTTCTCACCGCGCGAATATTTCATCGCATTCGTAATGACGTTGTCGAACACTTGCGTCATCTTATCCGGATCCACTTCGGTAAATATCGTCTCTCTCGGAATATCACGCACGAACGTCGTATCTTTCGCAGCCATCTCATGTCGATTAATAATTTTATTGATAAACATATTAAAGTCGACAATCTCTTTCGTAATCGTTTCAGACTCATTGTCCATTTTAGACAGATGTAACAAGTCATTCACGAGACGAATCATCCGTTCAGTTTCCTCACGTGTGACCGATAAAAACTGTGGTGCAATCGATTCATCACGCCATGCGCCTTCTTCCAACGCTTCGATATAACTGTTCATAGACGTTAAAGGTGTGCGTAATTCGTGCGATACATTTGCCACAAACTCGCGACGTTCTCGTTCAATTTGTTGTTGCTCTGTGACGTCATGTAGCACTGCAATGTAACCTGTCACAAAGCCAGTATCTTGCACAATCGTACTAAAGTTGACACGTGCAATAATCCCTTCTTCTTCATTCATATCAATGAGGACACTATCATTATTTTCATTTAATTCTTCAAGTGAAAACTCATCTTGTAAATCTAATACGTCAAAAATAAAGTACCCGGAGACTTCCTCTTTAGACTTCCCTAGCATTTTCAGCGCCATATCGTTAATAATACGCACACGGCCACGTCTATCTGTCGCAATAACCCCGTCACTCATATGGGTAATGACAGAATCTAGACGCCGCTTCTCACTTTCCGTATTCGCTTGTGCTTCTTGAACACGTTTCGACAAGTTATTAAACGCTAGCGCCAGTTCGCCAATTTCGTCATTACCATAAATTTTCACACGTTGCGTATAGTTCCCTTTAGACATCTCGACTGTCTGATTTCGCATATCAGTAATCGGCTTCGTAATCGTACGCGCAATAAAGAAACCGAGAATCACTGTAATAATGAGCGAAATCCCTGTACCTACGATGAAAATTTGGTTAATGTTGCTTAACTGATCGTACACTTGGTTAATATTCGACTCAATATAAATATCACCAATCATGCCATCGCCAGTCACCACCGGCATATTTTTAACCCATACACGCTGCTTACCTTCACCGTAATCTTTCAGCACCGTATCTGAATTTTCTTGCCCCAGCGACAATGCCTTTTGAATCGAACTATCATTTGCTTTTTGGTTAATAATCGTACGGTTCGATTGCTTTGATGTCGCAATAATGATTTGATCTTTATCAATAAAGCGAATTTCTATCATTTCATTACGATTGGCATATTCGTTGAGTAAATTTTGAATATCTTTTTGTGTATTACCAGAATCACTACCATCTGCATATATTTTTTCAATACCGAGCTCGATTTGTTTCGCATTTTGAGAAATGTTTGTCTTAAACGTCTCGGTCATTTCTTTTTCGAGACTATTCGTAAAGTACAGCCCAATAATTTGCATACCAATAATAATCAACAGGACATAGACAATAACAAGTTTCGTGTGAAGGGATTGAAATTGTTTTAACCACTTCATATTTGCCATCCTCTAATCATGTTGTTGTAAGAAATATCCAACACCACGACGCGTCACAATATAGTCTGGATGAGAAGGATCATCTTCAATTTTTTCACGTAAACGGCGAATCGTAACGTCCACAGTACGGACATCGCCGAAATAATCATAACCCCATACTGTTTGGAGTAAATGTTCACGCGTCATCACTTGTCCCATATGTTTCGATAAATAATGGAACAACTCAAATTCACGGTGCGTCAAATCAATATCTTCACCGCGTTTTTTAATAGAATAAGCGTCTGGATAAATCACAATATCCTTGATTGTAATTTCATTCGTCTGCATATGATTTTCTTGACTCGGTTGTGTATAGTGACGACGTAAATTGGCCTTCACACGTGCAATTAATTCACGCGTACTAAATGGTTTTGTCACATAGTCATCCGCACCAAGCTCAAGACCGAGGACTTTATCGATCTCTGAATCTTTAGCTGTTAACATAATAATTGGCATTTCGAATTTTTTACGCACTTCACGGCACACTTCCATACCGTCTTGGCCAGGCAACATAATATCGAGTAACACGATATCAGGTTCTTTTTCATAGATTAAGTCGACCGCATCGTTGCCATCATATGCGACAAATACTTCATAACCTTCTTTTTTCAAATTAAATTCTAATATATCCGCAATTGGTTTTTCATCATCGACTACGACTACTTTTCTTGCCATAAAAATGACCCCATTTCTTAATAAGTACATAATATCGGTTGCTAACTGGCATAATCCTATACCTTATAATGTATCATTAAAATCAAGTGAATTCTATCTATTTAATCCATTTTCATTTGTATGATAAGGCACAAAATCTACGCGTGCAGTTTATGCATCTAGCTTTTTATTGACTTTGAGATAAACAGCCAACAATATACCTATGAGCACGATCGCTTGTATTATCATCGAGATGACAAGTATCACATCATTGTCTAAAACAATGAGCACGATATCCACGATGCATAATAGGATTGAACATAAAGCCGTATATCCAGAAATCACCTTTAGTAGACGGGCAAAGGCGACTTGAGCAATTTCCCAATTGTTTTGATTTTTCATCGATTTCCTAGTTCGAAACCCAAGAAAGTAATTGATTTCTTGAGGTGGGTGATGTTGGAAAACACGAGCTAGTATGAATAAAAACAAACTACTTGAAAACAGTATCATTTGGGTTATTCCCTCCTTAATTCAGTTGTACCATAATCATAAACAAACGCCTATATTCATTTTAAAATAGGGATGCCTCATCAAGAAGAAGTCGCCGCATTATATTGGGGAGCAGGGTGAGGATATTGGCGTAGAGAGTCTCTAATTATAGATGAGCACGCCAAAAACCCCTTACATGTCACATATGCAACATGTAAGGGGTTCATTCTAATTAATGTTTACCACCAGATACGAAAATTGAGAGTAATAATTTAATGAATTCAATAATAGCCTTAACCATTAAAAACACCTCCTCTATACACTTTCAGTATATGCCTGTTAATTGTAAAAAAGAGGTATTTTGCCTGAATTACGACTCATACTGCTTAGTTGTCATAACAACGCCTAGCAGTCATCAGTTAGGCAAGCCTAACTGTCTTAAAAACAAAAAAAGTGCTCACCCTATTGGATGAGCACGTTAGCGGTCCCGACGGGAATCGAACCCGCGATCTCCTGCGTGACAGGCAGGCGTGTTAAACCGCTCCACTACGGGACCATTTCATGGTGACTCCTACGGGACTCGAACCCGTGTTACCGCCGTGAAAGGGCGGTGTCTTAACCGCTTGACCAAGGAGCCGTTCTTAAACACAAGATTGATTATAGCATCACCCAATCGGGTTGACAAGATTTTTTTCGGATTTTTTTGTATAATTTTTCATATAAAGTTGTTCAGGGGGGCATTTATGGAAACTCAAACAGAATCGAACGTCACTTACATCAAAGAAAAGCCTAAAAAGCCACGTCAATTTTTCAAGAGATTTTTCTTTATTACGTTAGGCGCAGTGTTGATGGGAGCAGCACTGGAGCTTTTCTTAGTACCGAATCAATTGCTCGATGGCGGCATTGTAGGTATTTCAATTATTCTGTCGCATTTACTAGGATTCAAATTAGGGGTATTCATCTTTATACTTAATTTGCCTTTCTTCTTTTTAGGCTATAAACAAATTGGTAAAACTTTTGCAATCTCTACTTTGTATGCCATCTTTATCTTATCCGTTACGACAATTGTGTTACATCCTATCGATCCTGTCATTAACGATAAATTTTTAGTTACGATTTTTGGCGGTGCAGTCCTAGGTGTCGGTGTCGGCATTGTGTTGCGTTATGGTGGCTCATTAGACGGTACAGAAATTTTATCAATTCTCGTTCACTCAAAATTACCTTTTTCAGTGGGTGAAATTGTGATGTTTATTAATTTCTTCATATTTGGCATTGCGGGCTTTGTGTTCACATGGGAGAGTGCATTATTTAGTGTTGTCGCTTATTTCATCGCCTCAAAAATGATTGATACCGTCCTTTTAGGATTTGATGAATCCAAAGCAGTATGGGTCATTAGTGATGCCTATAAAGAGATTGGTGAAGCGATCAATTCGCGTCTCGGTCGTGGTGTGACGTATTTGAAAGGTGAAGGTGCGTATACTGGAGAAGATAAACGTGTCATTTTCTGTGTGATTACACGTCTTGAAGAAGCAAAATTGAAAGATATCGTTATGGAAATCGATGAAAAAGCCTTTCTGTCAATCGGTAACGTTTCAGAAGTACGCGGTGGAAATCATCGTAAAAGAGATATTCATTAATTGTGGTGCAGCATTTGAGTGGGTGTCGTGTAATTCAACCATCGTCATCAGCGGTTGAGTCACATCTTAAACGTGCACCCAACTCAGCAGCATCATCAAATCATGTACAGCGGTTGAGCGTGCAAAATGTCGCTCAATACAATAGGACAATTGTAAGCCCTCCTAATAAAATTCAAGATATAAAAAAAGATGGGATATAAAAGTTTCAATTATCTTACCTTGATCTATTTTCATCAAATTGCCTCATTGATCACTCTTTTAAATTTTCACAATTGCTGTCATGGACTCACGTTTCTAGAAGTTCAGTCTGTCCTCTTCCCCTTTTTGAACATGTCACTTGCAAACGATTGCCGTCTTGGACTCGCGTTCCCAGGGGACTCGCCTCAACTAAATTTGGCTTGATTAAGGTGTACACTTGATGGAAGCCAAATTGGATTTTGGGAGCAGTACAGAAATCTCATGTGCAACAAAGATTTCGTCGTACTGCCCCCGCAAGGCTGACTAGACTTCTCAAAAGTGTATACGTTGAGAAGTCAGACAGCTACTGCGATAAACAGCAACCACTATTAAAGTAAAGAAGCGACTGTCAGCAGTATGCACGCATTCCCTCGGGAGTCTCGTCCATCCGGCAATCATGCATGAACAAGTGCAAGGAAAGAGGGCACACTTCCATTTCATCGACTCAGTTAGCTTCATCTAGACAGTTACTGCGTCAAATATTGGCCATCATTAAGTTTAAGAGGTAGAGACATAGGAAATTTTTGGCCTTAAACCCTTCATAGATTTATGATGCATTAATCATTTTGAAACAGTCGGAAAGTGGGGGAATGGGATACAAAAAATTGATGCTATTGTATAAACTTGCCCTCCATTTCGCTGTCTTTGATAAAAAATTGCCCAGAAGGCTGAGACTCCTGAGGGATCAGCTGGACCGGAAAATCCACCAATGCTTCAACAAATGTAATTGTAAAATCAAAGCGTTGGTTAGTTGGAGGTTCAGCCCCTAGTAAGAACGCGAAGCCTTCTGGGCAATCAAAAAACACAATAAATCATAAGGAGGGCAAGTTTAACAAAAAATGCATCAATGGCATCAAAATTTTTCCCATTCACCTTAATTGATTTGATTTTTCCACATTTTGCTTTTCATTCATCATAAGAAAGGAGCTAGGAAACGCAATGTTCTAGCTCCTTTATATCAGGTTAGTCTTACCGAAGTGTTGCCGGAAGACTCCCCTCATTTATTGTATTACCATAATTTTTCTACAACATTTGTTTGATTACGATCTGGACCTACTGAGAAGATAGAAATGTGTACATTACACAATTCAGAAATACGCTCTAAGTAACGACGCGCATTGTCAGGTAATTCTTCCATTGTACGTACGCCTGTAATATCTTCTGTCCAACCAGGTAATGTTTCAAAAATAGGTTCGCAACGTTTTAAGTCGTTTAAGTTCGCTGGATATTCTGTGATTTCTTTACCATCTAACTCATAAGCTGTACAGATTTTCACTTCATCTAAGCCTGTTAATACGTCGATAGAGTTAATAGATAAGTCAGTAATCCCACTCACACGACGAGAGTGACGTAATACCACTGAGTCAAACCAGCCGACACGACGCGGACGACCTGTTGTTGTACCGTATTCACGACCTACTTCGCGGATATGATGACCTTTTTCGTCAAATAATTCTGTTGGGAACGGGCCATCGCCTACACGTGATGTATAAGCTTTACATACACCGACAACTTTTGAAACGTTTGTTGGACCGACACCCGCGCCTACAGTGACATTACCTGCGACAGGATTGCTTGATGTAACGAATGGATATGTACCGTGGTCGATATCTAACATCACACCTTGGGCACCTTCAAATAATACACGTTCATCTGCTACGAAAGCATCGTCTAATACTTTTGCAGTATCTGTGACGTATGGTGCAAGACGTTGGCCTGCTGCATAGTATGTTTCAAAAATGTCTTCAAATGATGGTGCAGCTTGTTTAAACATACCTTGGAAGTAATCATTTTTATATTCTAAATTTTCTTTTAAGCGTTGTTCGAAAACTTCTTTGTCTAATAAATCTGCTACACGAATACCAATTCTTTGTGCTTTATCTACGTATGCTGGGCCAATACCTTTCTTCGTCGTACCAATTTTGTTGTCGCCACGACGCGCTTCTTCAAGTTCATCTTGTTGAATGTGATAAGGTAGGATGACGTGTGCGCGGTTTGAGATGCGTAAGTTATCTGTTGCAATACCTCTTTCATTTAAGCCGTCTAATTCTTTAAGTAATGCAACTGGATCAATCACGACACCATTGCCGATAACAGCAAGTTTGTCTTTATAAAAAATACCAGATGGCACTAAATGCAATTTGTAAGTTTCACCATCAAATTTGATTGTATGACCTGCATTATTACCACCAGAAAAACGTGCAATCACATCTGCTTGTTCCGCTAAAAAGTCTGTAATTTTACCTTTACCTTCGTCTCCCCATTGTGTCCCAACTACTACGATTGATGACATAAGAGCACCTCCAAGTTTTCTCAATTAACCAAACTGTATTCTACCAGTATCACATCATGAATGCAAATCAAAAAACGAACATTAAAAAATGAATTGCGCGTCAAGCTATTGGAGTCTTTCTAAAACAGCCTGACCCTTACAACCACGTGTTATACAAGTATTATTAGGCGCTTTTGCTCATGTCTAAAATCCTAACTTACATCAAAATCAATAAGTTGATATAAAGCGAAAACCGTACATTGAATGGTTGATGTTATATAACATACGGGTTTCATCCTTAAAATTATTTTTTCCTTTTCTGTTATTCCATGCCATATCAACAGAAAACGGCTGATGCGTCAGAACACCAACCGTTAAAAACACACGTTCAATTATCCCATATCCGCATGGGCATAATCGATATCTGTAAACTTATTGTATTGTTTCATAAAGTGCAGCTTCACTGTACCGGTCGGGCCGTTACGTTGCTTTGCGATAATGATTTCAATTTCACCATTTTCATCATTCGTTTGTGGTTCGAATCCACCATCATCGTCATCATCATCTCCATCGCCACGGTTATAGTAGTCGTCACGATATAAGAAAGCAACGATATCGGCGTCTTGCTCAATCGAACCTGACTCACGAATATCACTCATCATCGGACGTTTATCTTGTCGTTGTTCAACCCCACGTGATAGCTGACTTAACGCAATCACCGGACACTCTAACTCACGGGCAATCGCTTTAAGCATACGTGAAATCTCTGACACTTCTTGTTGACGGTTATCCGATGCACGTGAACCGCTTCCTTGAATCAATTGTAAGTAGTCAATCACAATCATATCCAGTCCATGTTCTTGCTTTAAACGACGACATTTTGAACGAATATCTGTAATTCGCACACCTGGTGTATCATCAATAAAAATTTTCGTACGAGACAATTTACCGACTGCCACTGTAAATCGATTCCAGTCTTCTTCAGTCATCGTTCCCGTACGTAAACGGTTCGAATCGACATTACCCGAACTACAAATCATACGTGTCGCCAATTGGTCTGCACCCATCTCTAATGAGAAAATGCCGACCGTATATTGATCTTCATGTGTTGCTACTTTTTGCGCAATATTAAGAGCGAAGGCAGTCTTACCTACAGAAGGTCGCGCCGCTAAAATAATGAGATCATTACGGTTAAAGCCTGCTGTCATCTGGTCTAAATCGCGGTAACCTGTAGGAATCCCCGGTGTTTGACCACTATTTTGATCCAATTGTTCCGCATTATCATAAACTTGTCCTAATACATCACGAATATCTTTAAAACCGTCACTCTCGCGTGTAGAAGACAGTTCCAAGATACGACGTTCTGCATCGTTCAGCACGGTATCTAAATCTAATTCATCGTTATAACCATCGTTCGCAATACTATCCGCAGTGTGAATGAGCTTACGTTTGACCGCATTTTTGAACACCACGTCTGTGTAGTATTGAATATTTCGCGTTGTCGGTACATTCGATGTAATTTCAGCAAGATATTGGGGACCTCCTGCTTCATTCACGACCCCTTCTTGTGTGAGTCTATCCAAAACAGTCACAATATCAATATCTTTGCCATCTTCATTCAGGTCCATCATCGCACGGAAAATATGCTGATGCGCACCACGATAAAATGATTCGGGCAACAAAATTTCTTGCGTGGACGACATCAATTCTGGGTCGAGAAAAATCGCCCCCAGTACAGATTGTTCCGCCTCATGACTGTGTGGCATTCGATTATGTTCATACATTTCATCCATGCCAATGACCTCCTCACTTTCATGACATATACTTAACATATTCTATAATAACCTAAACCGAATCACAATACACGATTCAGCATGCTCAAAAATGTAAATGGCTGATATGCTCACGTGCCTTAAGATTCATGAATTTAACATAAGTATCGTACGCTTTATGACTTCCTTTTCTTTCTCAAATATAAGATGTAAATCACCACAGTGGACAATCCAATAGAAGATAGCACCACAATAATCAAAGACATGATCACTTCAAACAGGCTATCTTTAGGTAAAAACTTGATAACGAAAGACATTGGAATGATAGATATGATATAAACCCACACATACCTTTTTAATTCTTTTTCTAT
The DNA here is from genome assembly GCF_900636325.1 of Staphylococcus delphini. Classification (NCBI taxonomy): domain Bacteria; kingdom Bacillati; phylum Bacillota; class Bacilli; order Caryophanales; family Staphylococcaceae; genus Staphylococcus; species Staphylococcus delphini. Next base: position 20,452 of record NZ_LR134263.1, on the reverse strand, counting down.
ATTTTCCATTTGATCAAATCCTTTTTAACTCGCACTTTCTCTATAGTATTCCAAATGATGTATGAAAAAAGCCGGTGACCTCTGCACCAGCTTTCCTCACAATCCTATCATTATTGCTCTACAGTATGCACACGAATCGTACCTTCAACCTCTTTATGCAGTTTCACAGGCACGTTGGTATAACCTAACGCGTGAATACCGTGTGGCAATTCCATTTTACGTTTATCAATCTTAATATCATGTTGTGCTTTCAATGCTTCAGCGATTTGTTTCGTACTAATAGAACCGAACAATTTACCGCCTTCACCCGATTTCGCTTTTACTTCAACTTCAAGCGCTGCTAAACGTTCTTTTAACGCTTTTGCATCTTCAAGCTCTTGTTGTTTGTCTTTTTCAATACGTTTATTTTTTTGTTCTAACTGTTTCAAGTTCCCCGGAGTTGCTTCAACAGCATAACCATTTTTGATTAAGAAGTTGTTCGCATAACCCACCGGTACGTCTTTAACTTCACCTTGTTTACCTTTACCTTTAACATCTTGTGTAAAAATCACTTTCATGATTCGTCACTCCTATCCAATTGTTCATTAATCGCTTGTTGTAATTTTTCGATAGCCGCTTCAACAGTCACGCCCTCTAGTTGTGTTGCAGCGTTTGTGAGATGACCGCCACCGCCCAATGCTTCCATAGTGAGTTGGACGTTGAATTCGCCAAGTGAGCGGGCAGACATACCGACGAGATTTTCTTCACGACGGGCAACGACATACGCCGCTTCCACACCATCAAGACTCAACAATTCATCTGCTGCTTGGGCCACAGTCACAGGATGATAGATTTTATCGTCTGGACCATGTGCGATGGCGATACCGTTCTCTTGTAATTTCACCGTACGAATCAACTCTGAACGGTTAATATACGTCTCAATATCATCTTTTAAGAAATGTTGCGTTAAAATCGTATCGGCCCCATGCGCACGGAGATAACTTGCTGCATCAAATGTACGTGAGCCCGTACGCAATGTAAAGTTACGTGTATCGACGATGATACCTGCATACATGACCGTCGATTCTAAGCGTGTTAAGCGTTGTTCAGTCGGTTGATACTCAAGTAGCTCCGTCACGAGTTCTGCGGTAGAGCTTGCATATGGCTCCATGTAGACGAGTAACGGACTTGAGATAAAGCTTTCGCCACGACGGTGATGATCAATGACCACTTTACGATTGGCTTTATTTAAAATGTTCTCGTCAATGACCATTTCCGGTTTATGCGTATCAACGACGACAAGTGTTGTACGAGATGTCATCATATTCCATGCATCATCGGACGTCACAAAGCGCTCTTTCAATTCAGGCTTTTCATCGATTTCATCCATCACACGACGTAATGTAGGGTCGATGTCAGACTCATTTAACACGATGTAGGCTTCCAGATTGTTCATCATCGCAAATCGTGTGACACCAATCGCCGCACCAATCGCATCTAGGTCTGGGCGCTTATGTCCCATGACGATGACTTTGTCGCCTTCTAATAAGATGTCTTTCAGCGCATGGGAAATGACACGCGCTCTCACACGGGTACGTTTTTCCATCGGGTCAGTCTTACCGCCGTAAAAACGGACGTTGCCATTCATATTTTTAATCGCAACTTGGTCACCACCACGCCCTAACGCAAGATCAAGACCAGATTGTGACAATTCACCCAAGTCAATTAAGTTTTCTGAGCCTTCACCGACACCGATACTTAAAGTGAGTTGTGCACGATAACCGACACTTTTTTCACGAAGCTGGCTTAAAATATCAAACTTTGTCTCTTCTAATTCACGTAAAATACGACGATTCAAATAAGCAATAAATTGATCGGAACTGTAACGCTTGAAATACACATTATGTTCTTGTGCCCAACGACTAATGACACGTGTCACCATCGAGTTGATTTCAGAACGTTGCGTATCATTCATATTTTGCGTAATTTCATCATAGTTATCTAAAAATAATGTCGCAATAATCGGCTGTTGATCATCGTACGCTTGTTGGATGGTTGCTTCTTCCGTCATATCTATAAAATACAAAATGTGTTCTTTTTCTGAATAACGGACACGATAGGCATATGCACCATCGGCTATTTCAATTTCTTTTGCTTTTTCGAGTTGCTTTAAAATATTCGGGTACACTTCATTGATCGAATCTGAAATGACATTCCTTTCAATCCGCTCTGACATGAAAGGGTTGACCCACTCAATTTGATCATTTTCATTTAACACAATCAAACCTAGTGGCATCGTTTTGACTGCACGATCACTACCTACTGATATTTTGCCACTCAAATCATCTAAATAACGATCTAAATAACGATAGAAACGTCTAAAAATGAAGACACTGATAATGAGCATGACAAATAACAGAATAGCAGCGATAAACGCAAGCCACTGATTAAAGAAAAAGGATAGACCTACAATGATGATTGCTGTAACGGTAATCACTAAAAAAGGTACGATCAACGCTTTCTTCATTGAATGACGATTCATCTTGTCACCTCTTATCGTTTTTTATCATACGTTTTAAATTCAATCCCAAATCGAGTAAACCAATGAGGCGTGTCATTGGATAAAATAGTACACCGACAATCACTAAAATCACTTTTAACGCGCCGGGCATTCTTTTAATAGATGCAAAGAAATGAATAAAACTTAAACCTTGAATCACTAATAAGAAACCTAAAACGATTTGGAAATTAATGCCAATGCTGTTCGGCGTAGTGGCAGGTTGTGTTGTAATCGTTGTTAATAATGCCAATGCATACATAATGAAAACTGAACGCTTCATTTGCCAGAAAAATAGTGGGCGAAATACAGGTGTTGCCACTTTGAACTTACGTAAAATCGGGAAAATGATAAGTAATGTAATGAACGCATAAATGGCAATCGCTACTACAATCATCCCTGGCAGCTGTATTGCAAGTTGTTGAATCGAATTGTTTAAAATCTCTTGCGCTTGTTGATCTAAATTTTCTAACTCTGCAGCTTGATGCATGATTGCACGATACGGTTGCAATAAGTCGTCAGCATACGGGATTTTTTTCAAAGTTTGTAAAATCATGATTGCACTTAATGTTAAAACACTTGCCACGAATGTCGTTAAATATAAGATGCGCTCTTTAGATGCACGTTGGATTAATAACTGACTGATGACCATACTTAAAACTAAAATAATGATTAAAAATGTCATCACAAAAACGTTGCCTGTGAGCGTTGAGAGAATAATCGCAATAAGTGCGACTAAGCCAAACGAATGCTTAGATTGGTACCATAAAACGATACCTGGGATTAAACTAAAGCATGCCAAAATGATTGCTAATCCAGGCATAACATGTATAACTAAAGTCACCGCTAACAACGCCACAATGCTGATTAGGGTTGCTTTAGGATTAATTTTCGAAAACAAAGACGCCACTTCCAAACTATTATAGTCTATAAATTCTATTTTACAGGCTTTGTAATATCAATACAATTTGCGCCACATGATTTCACGCGTCTTACAATTGAATTACAAAACGTCACTTTCTTGAACACATTAGAAAAGCTATATTTTAGCTATTATCCCTAAAATATAGCTTCTTGTCTAGTATTCTTAGTTGACGCAATTATAACAAAAATGTAACGTTTTCGTCTAAAGTTAGCGTCTAAATCGTGAAACTTTTAGGAAATGATAAAGGTACGGCGCCCAATCATTAAAATTCAATAAAAAGCCATCATGCCCTACATTATCAGGCACAAAGAAATGGCGATGATATTTGAAATAACAGCCTAACGCAGCGACTTGGTCATCTGGATACAACAAGTCATCTGTAAAGCCGAGCGTGAGTACTTTCGTGTCTAATGATTGGAATACGTTTGCGACATCATCTCTACCATGGTGAATGTCATGACTGTCTAACACATCGAGAAGTGTTAAATAACATTGTAAATCAAACTGTTCTTTAAATTTATCACCTTGATGCTTTTGATATAACACGACTTCATCAGGTGTGAAGCGGGCGTCATAACTTTTAGAGGACCGGTACGTTAAAAAGCCGAGTTGTCGCGCGATACTTAACCCTTCTTCTCCTGCTAAATGAATGGCTTGTCTCGCTATTTCATTAAACGCCCTACTATAAGAAGACGTCTTTTCAGTAGCTGCTAAAATGACCGCCTTTTTCACTTCAAATTTTTGATTGTAGAGGAGCTCCATCACTTGCATGCCACCTAAAGAACCGCCGATGAGAATGTCGATTGTTTGATGACCGAGTGCTTCAATGCCTTTTTCGAGCGCACGCACAATATCTCGCATAGTGAGCTTTTGTGGAAAGTTTGGATCTGTTAAACGAGAACTCGACCCAAATGGACTGCCAATCACGTTAAATGTCAGAAACTGGTAATCGTGAACTGGCATATACCCCCCGTCAATAATTTCTCGCCACCACCCTGGATTGTCTTCTGTACCATAAGTGAGATGGTTGCCTGTCAACGCATGACATACGACGACGAGTGGCTGACCAGGATAACCTACATATTCATACCGAAGTTTCAAATTTTCAATCGTTTCACCTGATTCTGTCGTAAATGCACCTAATACTAATGTGTCCACACGATAATTCACCATTTTAGTCTGCCCTCCCTCTAAAAATTAAAAACGTTGTACAACCTTTGACGGCTATACAACGTTTGTAAGTCAGTTTTTAAATGAACTTATCATCCACATGACGTGGTTGGTTGTAGCACCGTACTTATAACGATAAGTGGTTGCTGAAGTGTCACTGGGCCAAATCCCTCAACTTCTCTTAATAAGCTTATTTTTAATAAAGTTATGTTGTGTCTTTAATCATACCGTAAACCTATCACGTATGCAAATGATTGTTAGAATAATCCGATAATTCTCAACAATGCCACACTGACCATACCGACAATAACTGTTATCGTTAAACTCCTCGTCCAAAAAGCAATGATAAGTGTCGGAATGAGCGCGATGATAAAGTTCCAATTCAATGTATAACCCATCACGCCTTCTTGTTGCTGAATGAATCCATCGACCACTAACGCAGTAAATAATGTAATTGGAATAAACGTCAGCCATTTGAGCACCTTGTCAGACAGTTCCATACGTGAAATCATGACAAAAGGTGTGATTCTGATGAGTAAAGTGCCCAGTCCTGCTAAAAAGATCGTCCAAAATACGTACATGCTCATCGGTCAATCACCATCCCTATCGTCGCACTTAAAGTCGATGCAAGTAAGATTGCTAAATACGAAGGTAAAAATAGACTGAGTAGCAACATCATAACAATGACGATTGCAACTAAGTAGAGATAGACCCGTAATTTCGATTTCGTAATACCTTCAAATTGTGAAATTGCTAAAAAGATAAACATCGCTGTAATCGCGTAGTCCAAGCCAAATACTTCTGGATGTTGGAAGAAGTCACCTAACAATCCACCGAGCACAGTAACCAATGCCCAAAATAAGTAGGCCAGTAAATTTAAGCCATACATCCACTGATATGTTATCGTGTGTCCTTTCGAATAAGGCGTGATCGCAACAGCAAATGTTTCATCCGTCAACAAAGACCCTACCCCTACCCTATGTATAAAATGATCATGTTTGAAATTTGGCGCCAATGTCATGCTTAATAAAAACATACGGCTATTGACAATCATCGCAGTGAGTACAATGACCCAGATCGGCGTTTGTACGGCAATGAGTGCGATAATAATAAATTGCGCTGCCCCTGCATAAACGAGTAAAGAGAGCAGTAATATTTCTAAAATGTTGAATCCTGATGCGACACTCACAATTCCAAATGAAAAGCCTACCCCAGCATAGCCTAGTACAGTAGGGAGACAATCGCGGATGCCTTGTTTAAATGTAGTGTAAGACATTGAGACTCACCCCCTTGAAAATTATTCTTATTATAGTACAACATATGTTATTACGCTATCAGGTCAGTCTTACCTTATACAACCCTAAGTCTACCCTACCGTGTAAAAACACCGATAAAAAGGCGTTTATATAGATTTGAGAATATTAAGATAACGGGTAATGAGGTGCGTCTTCTTTTGTTATTTTAATTACTTTTTACCCTCCCCTACCCGCTTCACATGCTAAAAAATCAGGAGCTCGAATAATGAAAATCCGAGCTCCTGATTTGATTTCAGCTATTCTTTATTTGGTTGTTCGTAACGTCCATTTTCATTTTACAGTGGTTTAATGACTGTTTGACCACCCATGAATGGGACTAACGCTTCAGGCACTGTAATCGTACCATCTTCATTTTGATAGTTCTCTACAATCGCCGCAAACGTACGACCTACTGCTAAACCTGAACCATTTAACGTATGTGCATATTCAGGTTTGGCATCTTTATCACGTTTGAAACGGATGTTGGCACGACGCGCTTGGAAATCTACACAGTTTGAACATGAACTAATCTCTTTATAGTCATTGTAGCTTGGTAACCATACTTCTAAGTCATAAGTTTTACTTGCACCGAAACCAATATCCCCTGTACATAAAATCACGCGACGGTATGGTAAATTCAATGCTTCAAGAATTGCTTCTGCATTTGATGTCATTTCTTCTAAAGCATCCCAAGAATCTTCAGGTTTTTCGATACGTACCATTTCAACTTTATTGAATTGGTGAAGACGGATTAAGCCACGTGTATCACGGCCAGCTGATCCTGCTTCACTTCTGAAACATGCTGATTGACCTGTAAACTTAGCTGGTAAGACACCCGGCTGTACAATTTCGTCTCTATAGTAGTTTGTCAAAGGCACTTCAGCAGTTGGAATTGTGTATAAGCCTTCTTTTTCTACTTTAAACAGATCTTCTTCAAATTTAGGCAATTGACCTGTACCGTACATCGCTTTAGCATTCACTAATTGTGGTACCATCATTTCGCGATAACCGTGTTGTGTCGTATGCATCGTAATCATAAAGTTCATTAACGCACGTTCTAACTTAGCACCGTCATTTGTTAAATAAACGAAACGTGCACCAGAGACACGTGCGGCACGGTCAAAGTCTGCCATTTCTAGTGATTCTACTAAGTCCCAGTGTGCTTTCGCTTCAAAGTCGAACTCACGTGGTGTTCCCCATCTTTTAAGTTCTACGTTATCAGAATCATCTTCACCTTCTGGCACATCATCGTGAATAAGGTTTGGAATACGTGATAAGATGTCATTTAATTTCGTATCCGCTTCTTTTAGCTGTGCATCGATATTTTTAATTTTTTCGCCTACTTCACGTTGCGCTTTAATCGCGTCATCCGCATTTTCTTTATTACGTTTCTTTTCAGCAATTTGTTGAGAAGCTTTGTTACGTTCTGCTTTTAATTCTTCAGTTTGTTGGATGTAATCACGGCGTTGTTGGTCTAACGCTAATACTTCATCAACAACTGCAGGATCCATTTGACGTAACGCGATTTTCTCCTTAACTCTCTCTGGTTCATTTCTGAATAATTTAATGTCTAACATAAGTCGACTTCCTTTCATAAAGTAATTTAAAAATTTAAGGAGGATCACTCAAAATAAAAAACCACATCCCTCACACAAGGGACGTGGTTTGACGTGTTGCCACCCTATTTAACAGACAGAATATGCCTGCACTCTCACAAAAGTTAACGGTTTCACCCGAATTGTTTTCAAAACGTGGGTAGATTTCGTATAGGTCTGTACATTTGTTTTCACCGACCACAAACTCTCTAATTCCATTGCTATACTACTTAATCCACAAACAATGATTTATTTCGATTTCACATTTAATATAACAAAGAAAATTTCGAATAGCAAGCTTATTTCTGATATGCCAGATTCTTTAAATATTTCGCCACATTTTCAATATCTTGATGAAATGGTCGGTCTTCTTGAATGGATGGTACCACTTTACGCAATGCTTCATATTGTTCGCGTGTTTTGGGTGACAATTGCTCAACCCCTCTTAACTCGACGGCTTGTGAGGCTATAATCGCTTCAATCGCAATGACGCGTCGTGTGTTTTCTAAAATTTGATAGCCGTGACGTGACGCAATCGTACCCATGGAAACGTGGTCCTCTTGATTGGCGGATGAAGGAATCGAATCAACACTCGCCGGATGCGCCAATGTTTTATTTTCTGATACAAGACTCGCTGCCGCATACTGCATAATCATCGCGCCACTTTGCAAGCCTGGTTCTGGACTTAAAAAGGCAGGGAGACCCCCATTGAGTTGCGGATTGACTAAACGTTCAAGACGACGTTCCGCCACGTTTGCTAATTCACTTGTCCCGAGCTTTAAGAAATCCAAAGCAAATGCGACAGGTTGACCGTGAAAGTTACCGCCAGAAATGACCAATGTCTCATCGCCTTCATTAAAAATAAGCGGGTTATCGTTTGCTGCGTTCATTTCAAATTCTAACTTTTCACGAACGTATTGAAACACTTGGAAGCTCGCACCATGAATTTGTGGAATACAACGCAATGTATAAGGATCTTGAACACGCATTTCCCCTTGGCGTGTCGTGAGTTTGGACCCTTCAAGCCAGTCTGACATCCGTCTCGCTACAGCTGTCTGTTCTTCAAAATTACGCACTTGATGGACCGCTTCATGATAAGCATCTGTAATACCATGTAACGCTTGATGTGTTAATGCGGCAATCCATTCTGCTTGATATGCCAAATTTTCAGTTTCTATCCATGAAATAACCCCTTGTGCTGTCATTGCTTGTGTACCATTAATCAGTGCCAATCCTTCTTTCGCTTGTAACGTTAAAGGCTTACGGTTGAACTGTTTTAAGACGTCCGAGCTGTCTAAAACTTCACCTTTGTATTCGACCTTACCTTCACCAATTAACGCTAAAGCAAGGTGTGACAGTGGCGCTAAATCACCCGAAGCACCGAGAGAACCTTGTTGTGGAATAACAGGAATGATACGTTGATTGATGAAAAACACCAATTGCTCTACTAAATCCATCGTCACTCCTGAATGACCTTTCAATAAAGTGTTTAAACGTAAAACCATCATCACAAGCGAAACATTCGATGCAAAAGGGGCACCGATACCACACGCATGTGAACGTATTAAATTAACTTGTAATTGATTGTACCTCTGTTGATCAATGAGTACATCACTAAACAAACCAAATCCTGTTGTAATCCCATACACGGTTTCTTTATTGGCAATAATCCGTTCTACTATAGCACGACTTCTTTCCACACGCGCCTGTGCTTCCTCAGTCACTTCAACTTTATCCTCATATACTAAAAACTGTCGTATAGCCTCAATCGTCAGCTGCTCACCTGTTAAACGTAATGTCATTGTCATCCTCCCATCCTTCGTCACGTGACACACAAAATGTCTATTTCTTTCAAGTATAATTTCAGGAAATCGTTTTCACAATACTTTCAGCCAAACTCGTAATATGGTATCAAATTAACCTTTTAACGTACTAAATGAATTCACTTAAGTAAATATCGAAATTTAAGTTACTTTTTCAAAAAATAAAAGTGCTACAAAATGGGGGAGCATGCATAGTCGCCCACTTTTGCATAGCGCAATGACAAATGGTCGCATTGAAACCTTGGAATACCTATTGACGAACAAGCCAACCAGGTATAATATATCTTGTTGTAATAATGGAAATTCCGGATAGGAGGTCTCAAACGTGAAAACATTGTCAGCTGTTCACATTCCTAAACGTAAGGATGACACACATAAAGGCGACTATGGACGTATTCTGTTAATTGGGGGCAATGCCAATTTAGGTGGCGCCATCATGTTAGCAGCACGCGCTTGTGTATATAGCGGAAGTGGCTTAATTACAGTCGCAACGCATCCAACAAATCATGTCGCATTACATTCTCGTTGTCCCGAAGCAATGGTCATCGACATCAATGATACGAAAAAACTAACGAAAATGATTGAAGCTTCTGATTGTATTTTAATCGGACCAGGTTTAGGGTTAGATTTTAAAGGTAACAATGCAATGACATTTTTACTGCAAAATATTCAACCCCACCACACTTTAATTGTGGATGGTGATGCGATTTCAATCGTCAGCAAACTTAAACCTGAAATTCCAGCTTGCAATGTCATTTACACACCACATCAAAAAGAGTGGGAGCGTTTGAGTGGCATTCCGATTGAGGAACAAACGTATGAAACAAACCGTGCCGCAGTTGATCGTTTAGGTGCTACGGTCGTGCTCAAAAAACACGGTACAGAAATATACTTTGAAAATGACGCATACAAGCTTGAAGTCGGTAGCCCAGCGATGGCAACAGGTGGCATGGGGGATACACTTGCCGGCATGATTACGAGCTTTGTGGGACAATTTGACGACGTGATTGATGCCATTACAAGTGCAACTTATACGCACAGTTATATTGGAGATAAGTTGGCAAAGGATATGTATGTCGTACCCCCATCAAAAATTATTGATGAAATTCCTTATGCGATGAAGCAATTAGAGGAAAAATAATATTTTACAAATCGTAGGAAGAAAGACTCGGAAACTTCAATGTGATCCGAGTCTTTTTGTTTTAATTGAAAAATGGATTGGTGGTTATCAACACTTCTACGACACATGTATGATTCAAACAAAACGTTGTCCAGTTGAGACGAGGCTTAATCTGGAAACGGCCGCATGGTTCAGCAATCTTATCCTAACAACTCAAAACAAAAGGCGATGATCTCGTGTCATTTAGAGATCATCGCCTTTTCAATTTATCTGTTATTTATCTTCATTTTCAATATCTTCATTCACGCGATCCATAAAGTCTTCTCTCAATGTTTCACGTTCTGGTGATGCTTCTTCAAATTCTGGAGCTTCCGTGTGAATCGTATCACCAGGTGTCGTATCATCGACAACAACTTCTACGTCATCAATTGTCTCTGATGTTGTTTGCTCATCTGCTTCGATGTCTTCTGGCTCTTTCTTCACTTTCGCCACTGTCGACACATACTGTTCATCATCTAATCGAATGAGACGCACACCTTGTGCCATACGACCGTTGATAGAAATATTAGAGACTTCCATACGAATGATGACACCTTGATTTGTCACAACCATTAAATCTTCGTCGCCTTCTACAGTTGTAATACATACGAGTCGACCATTTCGTTCTGTCAGTTTCGCTGTTTTCACACCCATACCGCCACGGTTAGACAGACGGTAGTCTTCTATCGATGTGCGTTTACCGTAACCTTTTTCTGTTACGACTAAAATTTCATCTTGATTGTCATCATCTGCAACGTCTAAACCAATGACTTCATCACCATCTCTTAAACGGATCCCTTTCACCCCTGCAGCAATACGGCTCATCGCACGTACGTCTGTTTCTTTAAAACGAATGAGTGATGCTTGGGCTGTACCGATAAGAATGTGTTTCTCGCCATCTGTTAAACGCACCGCAATCAGTTCATCATCATCACGGAATTTAATCGCGATTTTACCGTTACGATTAATACGGTTGAAGTTGCTCAATGCTGAACGTTTGATTAAACCTTTTTTCGTTACGAATACGAGGAAGTCTTCTTCAGAGTCTAAGTCTTTCACCGCAATCATCGTACTGATCACTTCATCTTGATCGAGCTCAATCGCATTGACAATTGGAATCCCTTTAGACTGACGGGAGAGTTCCGGCACTTCATAACCCTTCAGTTTGTAGACACGTCCTTTGTTTGTAAAGAACAACACATGGTCATGCGTGCTTGTCGTCACTAACTGACTTACGAAATCGTCATCAAGTGTATTCATGCCTTGTACGCCTCGACCGCCACGATTTTGCGCACGGTAGGTTGAAGCAGGCAAACGTTTAATGTAGTTGTTATGACTCAATGTGATAACGATTTGCTCTTCTGGGATTAAATCTTCATCTTCTAATTGATCAATACCACCGAGTTGAATTTCAGTACGACGGTCATCGCCAAACTTCTCTTTAATCTCAGTCAATTCTTCACGAACAAGTTCTAATAGCTTTTCTTCATCCGCTAAAATCGCTTCTAATTCAGCAATATACGCAATTAAATCATTATATTCTTGTTCAATTTTGTCGCGTTCTAAGCCTGTCAGACGTCTTAAACGCATGTCTAAAATCGCTTGTGCTTGACGTTCTGAAAGGGCAAAGCGTGACTGTAAACTTTCCATCGCTACTTTATCTGTCTCTGATTCACGAATGATTGTAATGATTTCATCAATGTGATCGAGAGCAATTCTTAGACCTTCAAGAATGTGCGCGCGGTCTTTCGCTTTACGTAAATTGTATTCCGTACGACGGCGTACAACTTCTTTTTGATGCTCTAAGTAATGATAAAGTGCTTGCTTCAAGTTAATCAATTGAGGGCGTCCATTGACTAAAGCAATCATGTTCACCCCAAATGATGTTTGAAGTGGCGTTTGTTTATATAAATTATTTAAAATGACGCTCGCATTCGCATCTTTACGTACATCAATCACGACACGCACACCTGTACGTAAGCTCGTTTCATCACGTAAATCTGTAATGCCATCGATTTTTTTATCACGGACTAATTCCGCAATTTTTTCAATCATACGTGCTTTATTCACTTGGAATGGAATTTCTGTCACGACTATACGATCACGACCGCCACCACGAGATTCAATTTCAGCTTTAGCTCTCATAATGACAGAACCGCGACCTGTTTCGTATGCGCGTCGAATACCACTTTTACCAAGAATCAACCCGGCAGTTGGGAAGTCTGGGCCTTGAATGTCTTCCATCAATTCACTAATCGTAATGTCTGGATTATGGCTTAGACTCAGTACGCCATCGATCACTTCACGCATGTTGTGTGGCGGGATGTTGGTCGCCATCCCAACCGCGATACCTGACGCACCATTGACGAGCAAGTTAGGGAAACGCGATGGCAAGACGCTCGGTTCACGCTCATTACCGTCATAGTTGTCGATAAAATCAATCGTGTCTTTATTGATGTCGCGTAATAATTCAAGTGCAAGCTTCGTCATACGTGCTTCTGTATAACGCATTGCCGCGGCACCATCACCATCCATCGAACCGAAGTTACCTTGACCATCTACAAGTGGATAACGATAGCTGAAATCTTGTGCCATACGTACCATTGCTTCATAAATTGACGAGTCACCATGTGGATGGTATTTCCCCATGACATCCCCTACGATACGGGCAGATTTTTTATACGGCTTGTCAGGGGTCATACCTTGTTCATTGAGGCCATACAAAATACGACGATGTACAGGTTTTAGACCATCTCTTACGTCTGGCAAAGCACGAGATACGATAACACTCATCGCGTAGTCTAAAAACGATTCGCGCATCTCTTTGCTGATATTACGTTCATTAATTCTTGATTCAGGTGTTTCAGCCATCAAGATATCCTCCTTCTCATTTTCCAATTCTCATTCTAGAAATCCAGGTTCGCATATACGGCGTTATCTTCAATGAACTGACGACGATTTTCAACGACATCGCCCATTAACATTTCAAAAGTTTGGTCTGCTTCAATCGCATCATCCAACGTCACTTGCAACATCGCTCGGTTTTCTGGATTCATTGTTGTCTCCCATAACTGATCCGCATTCATCTCACCTAAACCTTTATAGCGTGCAATAGACCATTTTGGCGTAGGATTCAGTTTTTCTTTTAATTTATCAAGCTCACGATCATTAAACACATAATACTTTTGTTTACCTTGCGTCAGCTTGTACAACGGTGGCTGTGCAATATACACGTAACCCGCTTCAATCAACGGACGCATAAAGCGATAGAAGAATGTGAGTAATAACGTACGAATATGCGCACCATCGACATCCGCATCGGTCATAATGACAATCTTATGGTAGCGTGCTTTCGAAATATCGAATTCGCCGCCAATACCTGTACCAAATGCAGTTACCATTTGACGAATTTCATTGTTGTTTAAAATTTTATCTAAGCGTGCTTTTTCAACGTTTAAAATTTTACCACGCAACGGTAAAATCGCTTGTGTACGTGAGTCACGACCTGATTTTGTAGACCCCCCGGCAGAGTCACCCTCTACTAAGAAAATCTCACTTTCAGACGGATCTTTACTTGAACAGTCCGCTAATTTACCTGGCAAACTTGAAATGTCCAAAGCAGATTTACGGCGCGTTACTTCACGTGCTTTTTTAGCAGCAATACGTGCGCGTGATGCCATAATCCCTTTTTCTACGATGATGCGTGCCACTTGAGGATGTTCATATAAAAAGCGCTCAAAAAGCTCTGAGAAGACACGGTCAACAATTTGACGGACTTCAGAGTTACCTAATTTTGTTTTCGTTTGACCTTCGAATTGTGGATCACCATGTTTAATCGACACGACTGCTGTTAAGCCTTCGCGTGTATCTTCACCTGATAAACGATCCTTATCTTCTTTAATTAACTTGCTTTGTGTACCATAATTGTTCAACACTCTTGTCAATGCACGTTTAAAGCCGTCTTCGTGCGTCCCACCTTCATACGTATGAATGTTGTTCGCATATGTTAGTAGATTTGTCGCAAAACCACTGTTGTATTGTAGTGCAATTTCCACTTCAATGTCGTCACGTGTTTGGTGCACATAAATCGGCTCATCATGTAAAGGCTCTTTATTTTCGTTTATAAGCTCCACATACGACTTAATTCCACCTTCATAGTGATAACTATCCTCACGCACGTTTTCTTCGTCACGTTCGTCTGTGAGCGTAATACGGATGCCTTTATTTAAAAATGCCAATTCACGAATACGTTTTTGCAACGTTTCATAGTTATAAACGGTTGTCTCTTGGAAAATCGTACCGTCCGCTTTGAAACGGATGACTGTTCCCGTTTGATCTGTATCGCCCACTTGTTTTAAATCAAAAGCAGGGACACCTTTATGGTACGCTTGATGATGAATACGACCGTCTCTGTGCACATAAACTTCTAATGTGTCACTTAAGGCGTTTACTACTGATGAGCCCACACCGTGTAAACCACCTGAAACTTTGTATCCACCGCCGCCGAACTTACCACCAGCGTGTAATACTGTTAAAATCACTTCAACTGCAGGACGTCCCATTTTTTCTTGAATATCAACTGGAATCCCACGTCCATTATCCGTAACTTTAATCCAATTATCCTTCTCAATGACTACTTCTATGTTATCAGCATATCCTGCAAGTGCTTCGTCAATACTGTTATCGACAATTTCCCAAACGAGATGATGCAGACCGCGTTCTGAAGTTGAACCAATATACATACCTGGTCGCTTACGTACCGCTTCAAGACCTTCCAATACTTGAATCTGACTTGCGCCATAGTTTTCTGAGTTGTTCACATCAGCCAAAACTTCCACCTTCACTTTCTGCCTATTGCTTTATATTTCCTTGTGTAATCCGATATACCTTTGCATCCTTCATAATTTCATGATCAATACCATCTACTGACGTGGTCGTGACAAAAGTTTGTACTTTATGTTGAATGGTGCTCAAAAGATGTGTTTGACGTGCATCATCCAACTCACTTAAAACGTCATCAAGTAATAAAATGGGGTATTCCCCCACTTCCTGATTCATTAATTCTATTTCTGCTAATTTTATCGAAAGTGCCGTCGTGCGTTGTTGGCCTTGAGAGCCGTAAGTTTGTGCATCCATGCCATTCACTTGAAATGCTAAATCGTCACGGTGCGGTCCATACAAACTCACACCGCGCTCAATTTCACGTTCCATATGGTGTTGCACATTTTCTAGCACTTGTTGAATTAAGACGTCCTCAGACTGCGAGACGTCTTCTATTTTGATGCTTGGTAAATATTGCAGTGTCAAAGTTTCGCGTTCATTCGTAATCCCAGAATGAATCGGCGCGGCAAGCAATTCTAACTCTTTAATGAATTGCTGCCTACGCTGAGTCACTTTAACCGCATATTCTACAAATTGATGATTCAATACTTCAAGCATCGTCGTATCTTGTGTCTTTTTGAGCTGTAGTTGCTTCAAATAATGGTTACGTTGTTTTAAAATGCGTTGATATTGAGATAAATCATTCAAATACAAGCGCGAAATTTGACCGAGCTCCATATCAATAAAACGCCGTCTCACTTGTGGTGCTCCTTTGACGATACTTAAATCTTCCGGGGCAAAGAGGACGACATTCAAATGGCCAATATACTGGGTCAAACGACTCTGTTCTAAATGATTCACCTTAACTTTTTTACCTTTTTTCGTAATAAACATCGTGAGCGGCATCATGCCATGACGAAAATTAAGCTCACCTTCTATTTTAGCATACTCAGCATTAAAGCGAATCAATTCCCTGTCATTCGTCGTACGGTGGCTTTTTGCGAGTGCCAAAGTATAAATCGATTCTAATAAATTGGTTTTCCCTTGTGCGTTTTCTCCGATTAAGATATTGACCTCTGGGTGACAATCCAGGCTTATCTGTTCATAATTGCGATAATTTTCTAGTTGGAGTGTTTTGAGTTTCATTGCTCACCGAATTTGATGATGTATGAACCTACTTCAGGAATGTCTAATTGATCGCCATCTTGCAGTTTTTTGCCACGACGCGTTTCCAATTCGCCATTTAAGAAGACCTCATATTCACTTAAGAACCATTTCGCTTGGCCCCCAGATTCAATAATGCCTTCATAGTTTAAAAATTGTCCTAAAGTTAGTGCGCCATCAACGATTATTTCCTCAGCCAAATTCATCACTCCATTCATATTTGCTCACTTATATATTATACATTTTTATTGCGAAAATTTCATGCTCTAGAAAGGAATTTTCACGTAAAAGTTTCATGTGGAACATCTGAATCTGTTTCAATGGCTGTACGGCTATTTTATTCTTCAAGCGCTTTGTCGATTTCGTCTTTAATCGCGTCGAAATCTGTCTCGTCTTCAACCTGTTTACCGTTCACATAGAGTGCGGGTACGTATGGGACTTCCTCTTTTTTCGCTAATGTATGATCTTCTTGCGCGCGCTTAGCCATCTCTCCTTTTTTGTCACGATAAGCTACCGTAATTTGTTTACGTACTTGCTCGCTCAAATCTAATTTTTGTAATTGCTGTTGAATTAAATCGTCTGTTAACCAATGTTGACGACCAACATCATCTTTATTGTGAGGTTGCTGTTCAAAAAGTGCATGATGAAATTGCCAATATTTGTCAGGAGCATATTGATTCACCGCGAGTGCTGCTTTAGCGCCGAGTTCAGATTCGTCTCCATGGATTAATACGTTGACATAACGAAATTCAACTTTGTTATTGTCAATATATTCTTTTTCTAATTTAGGCTTGATATTACGTTCAAAATCTCCGCAATATGGGCACTTAAAGTCTCCAAATTCTACGAGTAATACTTTAGAATCTATTTTACCTTGTGTCGGTTGCTTTTGAGTCTCTGCTGCGAGTGTTTCGCCTGATCCGCTGTTGCCTTTGTTCGATGTTTTGAAAGTGGCTAAGCTAAACAAGATACCTGCAACGATTACGACAACAATGAATACAATCAACCATTTATTTTTCTTTAACATAGGTCCATTCCTCCATTCATTCGTTATATTAATTATACTAAAGTTAAATCACTTTGAATAATTACACGTGCAAGTTCAGCAAATGACTTTAAAAATTTTGTCATTTTTTTTGCAACACATTGGAATGGTGACATTGTTAAAAAATTGGTGGATATCGCTTGTGACTTTGTCTTGTAAAATTTTCACATATTTTGTGCAAACTATTAGGAAAATTTTAATGGTTTAGCTAAGCATAAAAAAAGCAGTTGGTTTGGTAGCCAACTGCTTTTTTATAACGTCGTACCGGTTTAGTACGTACGGATTGGTAAAATAAGTTGTGTCACAGTGTCGTCATCTTTCGGTTTTAAAATAAATGGTTTCATCGTACCGAAAAATTCTACTTCAACTTCTTCGTTATCAATGGCTTTGAGTGCATCCATCATGTACTTCGAGTTGAAAGAAATTTTTAAGTTGCCGCCCTCAACATCATTGGCAGTCACTTCTTCTTTAACGGTACCAATCTCTGGTGATGTAGAAGACAATTCAATTTGCGTATCTCCTGTGCTTAATTTGATGACATTGTTGCCACCTTCACGCGCAAGTAATGACGCACGATCAATCGCATGATAAAAATCAGAGTTATTGAGCCCTAACTTAATTTCGTAGTTTTCAGGGAATAAACGAGATGTATCTGGATAATGTCCCTCTAATAAACGTGAAATAAAGTTGACATTGCCTACTCTAAATAAAACTTGGTTCGATGCGAAGAAAATATCGATATGATCTTCACTGTCAGTCATAATTTTGTTTAACTCCGCTAATGCTTTACCAGGAATGATGACATTTTTATCTTCAATCTCTTCGTCAAGCTTCAACTTTCTTACAGCCAAGCGGTGTGAATCAGTCGCAGTGCATATTAATTCATTTTGTTGTATAAGCCAGTTCACACCTGTCAGTACTGGACGTGTTTCTGAGGTGGACACTGCAAAATTCGTTTGTGCAATAATGTTTTTCAGCACTTTTACTGGTAATTGTAGTGCGTCATCACTAGAAACTTGTGGTAAAAGTGGGTACTGATCTGGATCAAGTCCACTTAGGTTGAATTCAGAATGTGCTGAAGTAATTAATGTTTGAAATTGTTCGTTTGTTGAAAGTCTAACTTCTTTACCTGGTAGTTTTTTAATAATGTCTACAAAGAAGCGGCCTGGTAACACGACTGAACCAGGTTCAACCACGTTAATAATTTCTTGACCATCGACTTGGTTAGGAATTGTAATTTCGATTGAGATTTCAGAATCAGATCCTGTTAAAACAATCCCTTCATTCGTCGCGTCTATTTTAATCCCCGTTAAAATGGGTAAAGTTGCTCTTGGTGAAATAGCTTTTAATGTGTCATTTAATTGAGTGATAAAATAATCTCTTTGAATAGAAAACTCCATCATCTATAAACTCCTTTCAGTCGTTTATATAGTTAATAGTTATTAATAAATTAGTAATCATAGTCATAGGTGCTGTGGATTAGTGGATAACTTTAAAAAAGTCGCGAAAATAAAGGTTATTCACATGTGGATAAGCTGTGCATCATGTGTACAACTTTTCCACGTTATCCACAAATCAACTTCGGATATCTTTTTCCAAACTTTCGATTTCTTGACGCAAAGTTGGGTCATTATCGATATCTTTTTTAATTTTATCATGTGCATGGATGACTGTTGTATGGTCACGGCCACCAAATTCTTCGCCAATTTTAGGTAATGAAAAATCTGTTAGCTCACGTGATAAATACATTGCGATTTGTCGCGGATATGCGATAGATTTCGTTCTTTTCTTAGCTACAAAGTCTTCAATTCGCACACCATAATATTCGCCGACAACCTTTTGGATATCTTGAATCGTGATTTTTTTAGTTTTAGTCACTTGAATAATATCTTTTAATGCATCGGCAGTAAGTTCTGTTGTGATGGGTTTTCCTTGAAGTTTTGAATAGGCTAAGACACGTGTCAAAGCACCTTCAAGTTCACGAATATTCGTCTGAATCTGATTGGCAATGTAAGTTAAAGACTCAATTGGAATATCGAGATTTTCTTCTTCAGTTTTTTTCTGTAAGATCGCCATACGTGTTTCGAAATCAGGTGGTGTAATGTCCACGATAAGTCCCCATTGGAAGCGTGATTTAAGACGTTCTTCTAAAGTTGAAATTTCTTTTGGCGGGCGATCGCTAGAGATGACGATTTGCTTCTTGTTTTGATGTAAATCGTTGAAAGTGTGGAAAAATTCTTCTTGCGTTTGTTCTTTCTTTTGGATGAACTGAATATCATCAATCAATAGAATATCGATGTTACGATACTTTTCGCGGAATGACTCGGTATCATTGTTTCGAATCGATTGAATGAATTCGTTCGTAAACTTTTCACTCGATGTGTAAAGTACTTTCGCATCTGGATTATTTTCTAACACGTAATGTCCAATCGCGTGCATAAGATGCGTTTTTCCTAAACCTACGCCACCATAGATAAAGAGTGGATTGTAGGCATTAGCTGGTGATTCCGCAACAGCAAGACTTGCAGCATGCGGGAAGCGGTTACCAGGTCCAATTACAAACGTTTCAAAAGTGTTGTTTGTATTGAACTGCTCACCAGACACAACAGGTTCAACAGGTGTCGAATGACCTGATGGATGAGATGACGAAGCGACATTAAGTTCTTGTAGATCTTCTTCAGTAATGAACTTAATGGTATTAATGCTTTGTTGCGTCACAGCTTCTAAATATTGCTTAATCAGCTTTGTGTAGTTAGTCGTAAGCCAATTCGCAATAAAAGGCTGTGCCGCAATGACGATAGCTTCATCATGAGATAGAGCATAGAGTGTTGTGTCTTTGAGCCATGTGTCATATGAAACAGTAGTGACATTTTCTTTACATAAGCTGAGAACGTTATCCCAAATTTCTTGTTCTGACAT